>WFYC01000074.1 GCA_015490295.1 Hydrogenimonas sp.
GGGTGGGTACCGTACCGCTATAAACGCTACTGGCTATTCGGAGTAGTGACGGTGGTGGCCCTTGTGCTGCCGTTTATAAAAATAAACGGTAACCACTTCTTCCTGCTCAACTTCGACCATAAGCAGCTCCATTTCCTGTTTGTGCGTTTCGATATGCAGGAGCTCTACCTGATGCCGTTTCTGCTGATGCTTCTTTTCCTGGGGATCTTCTTCATGACGACCCTGGGAGGAAGAGTCTGGTGCGGCTGGGCGTGTCCCCAGACGATATTTAGAGTTATATACAGAGATCTTTTCGAGACGAAGCTGCTCGGTCTTAGAAAGAGAATAACAAACAAACAGCAGGAGCCCGACTGGAGTAAACCGGAGAATAAGGCGAAAGAGGGTGTGGCTATAGTGCTGTGGTCGATACTGGCCCTGATAGCGGCGGCCGACTTCACATGGTACTTCGTGCCGCCGGAGGACTTTTTCCAATACATCCAGGACCCGGCCGAGCACCCGGTGCTTATAGGGTTCTGGCTGGGGATCGCCCTGTTTCTCGTAGTAGATGTGGTGTGGCTCAAAGAGAATTTCTGTATCTATATATGCCCATACAGCAGAGTGCAGTCTGTAATGTACGACGACGATACGATCATGGCGATCTACGATGTACATAGAGGCGGCCATATATACGACCATGATGGCCAGGACAGCAAAAAGCTGGTACACAATATAAAAGAGCTGCACCAAAGAGAGCCCGAGGCTGAATGTACCGCATGCGAAAGCTGCGTAAAGGTGTGTCCTACCCATATAGATATACGCCAGGGTATGCAGCTTGAGTGTATAAACTGCCTCGAGTGTGTAGACGCATGTACCAAAGTTATGGGCGCTCTGGGTAAACCGAGCCTCGTACAGTGGAGCAGCCCCAGAGAGATAGAGAAGCGTGAGGGTAAAACCAGATATATAAGACCCAGAACGGTGGCATACGCGGTTGCGCTGACAATAGTGACCGCGGCCCTGTTTGTTATGGGGACGAAAAAAGAGCATATGCTGCTCAACATAAACAAGACGGCACAGCTCTACAGATTCACAAACGACGGCAGGATCGTAAACGACTATACGTTCCTGTTCCAAAACACAGATACGAGAGATCATACATACTACTTCGAGGTTGTAGACAACCCGAAGATAAAGATAGTCAAACCGACGAAACCGTTCAAGCTTCTTGCCCGCAAGAAGGTGAAAAAGATAGTGCAGCTCGAGGCCGTGGAGCCCCTGGCCAAAGAGAGCAGGAGAGATACGCCTGTACCGGTTACGATAAGGGCCTTCGCGACCGATGCGCCCGAAAAGATATCTGTCACCAGGCGTACGGTGTTTGTATATCCGAGGTGGGATATAGTGCAAAAGAGGCTCAAAAAGAGCCGATAAAATGTTACAATAACGCAAAAGGAGAGAGAAATGATTCAGATTATGGACAAAGTTCTGGGTTGGACAATGGTTATCATGGCGGCTTATACACTCTGGGCGGTCGTCACCGCCAACCACGCGTTTGTCGGTTGATCGTTGAGTAGAAACGACGCCGTAAAAAAGGGGGGCTCTCTGCCCCTTCTTGCAACTCTTCTTTTTTTCATTCCATCCCTGCTCTTTGCGAAAGCAGATTTCGTACTTAAAAACGATGGAGTTATGCCGCCAAAAGAGGTAGAGAAGCTTGAACAGATGGGCTCCGAGCTCTACGAAAAGACCGGGGTAGCGGTGTTTGTAGCCGCGGTAGCGGAACTCAATGCGACAAGGCCTGTAGATATAATCGAGCCGTTAAAGCGGAAGTACCCTGACTATATACTTCTATATTTTTCGATAAAGCCTACCGCTGTAAACATATTTGCAACCGAAAAGACAAAGGGACTTATCGATATTGACCAGATTCTAAGCCCTCTCCCCTGGCGCGGTACGATAAGACCGATCATGAGTCCTGCGTTCAGTAAAGACCAAAAGGTAAAAAATGAGGTTGCCATCTTCAATGGGTATGCCGATATCGTAGATCAGGTCGCGCAGAGCAAAGGAGTGAAACTTGAAAGCAGCATAGGTAGTGGAAGTAGAGACAGCTTCAGACTGATTCGATGGATCTTTTACGCAATACTTGCACTCTTTCTTATTCAGTATATAATTTTTAAGGTTAGGAGAAGACGTGGAGAGTCCTGAAAAAAAAGAGGCAAACTTCTGGCCTTACGCGATCGTGGGGATGATACTCACTGTTGTGATGCTTGGCGCCTGGACGATCAAGGTAGCACTCAAAAATCCTGTGCAGTTGGAAAACAGCTATATGATGAAGTACCAGGATGTCGACGAAAAGATAAATGAAATTCTTGAAAAACAGCGACTCTTCGATATGAAATATAGTATGGCTCTTGATTCCAACAGGCTCAAACTGGGTAAGAACAGGGTCGAGGTAAAACTTTTCGACAAGAACGGCATGCCGGTCAGCGGTGCGAAAATCAAGGTTCTGCTCACCAGGCCGGATACAGCTCAATACGATATAGAGCTTGACGAGTTCACCTACAGCGACGGTAGATATCTGAGCAGAGAGTTCACTCTCGAAAAGAGGGGACGCTGGAATATTGTGGCGAAGGTGGAGCTTGGGGGTGACGAAGGCTTCAAAAAATATAGGACCTTTGTCGAATAGTAGGCTGGCGGAGGGGTGATCCGCCCTTTTAAACCCGCTTCAAAAGCTTACAAATTACTGAAATTAAGTAAATATTAATCAAACTTACTCTACAATCGCTTCGTTCAAATCTTTTTAAAGGTCAAACTACCATGAAAATGACTAAGATGGTAAACAGCGCTCAGGTTGAGCGTGACTGGATCGTACTCGATGCAGAAGGAAAAACATTCGGACGACTGGTTACGGAGATCGCAACCTATCTTCGCGGAAAACACAAACCCTATTTTACCCCGCATGTCGACTGCGGTGACCATGTTGTAGTCATCAATGCGTCGAAAGTGAAGTTTACGGGAACGAATAAACTCGAAGATAAGCAATATCACAGGCACAGCGGATATTTCGGAAGTGTCAAAAGTGAGAAGCTGGGTGAGCTCGTAGAGAAGAATCCCGAAAAACTCTTCAAGCTGGCTACAAGAGGAATGCTACCCAAGACAAAACTCGGACGTGCTATGCTGAAAAAACTGCGTGTATATGCAGGTAGCGAGCATCCGCATACAGCACAAGTGAAAGCTAAAGGATAACAGATATGGCAAATGTTTATGCAACCGGAAAACGCAAAAGCGCCGTCGCCAAAGTATGGCTCAAGCCGGGCAGCGGAAAAATGACGATAAACGGTCTCGGCCTGGACGAGTGGCTGGGCGGTCATGAAGCTATCAAGAGAAAGGTGATGCAGCCGCTTCTTTTGACAAAGCAGGAAGCGAGTGTAGATATTGTCGCACAGACTCTCGGAGGCGGTTACTCGGCACAGGCTGACGCTCTAAAACACGGAATCTCCAAAGCTTTGGCGTCGTTTGACGAAGAGTTTAGAAAGATTCTGAAGCCGAACGGTCTTCTGACTCGCGATTCGCGTGTGGTCGAACGTAAGAAGTACGGTAAGCACAAAGCTCGTCGAAGTCCTCAGTTCTCCAAACGTTAATGTTTTCCCGGGATCTCCCGGGGGAGAATCTCCTATGAAAAAACTTATTTTCCTTACAATAGCAGTATCACTATCGCTCTTTGCAGGTGTAAAGGATCTCGATATCGAAAATTTCGAGAAGGCGAAAAGAGAGGGTGTCCCTGTAATAGATATCCGCACACCGTCGGAATGGCGTGAAACCGGAGTCATAAAAGGGAGCCATACCATCATGTTTTTCGACCGGTCCGGAAGATATGACCTTAAATCGTTTTTGGAAAGACTTTCAAAACTTGGAATCAACAAAGATAAACCTTTTATTCTCGTCTGCAGATCGGCATCGAGGACGAAAATGGTCGGTGATTTTCTCTCTGATAGAATGGGATATAAAAAGGTATATGAGCTAAAAGGCGGAATACTCAATTGGCAAAGGCACAAAAAGCCTCTCGTTCCACCGGCGCGATGAGAACGCTGCTGCTAACGCTGCTGCTACCCCTCCATATACTTGCCTCTACACTGCATCTTGCTCTCGGAGCCAATCCGAGTAGAATAAATCCTCTGCTTGCAACCGACAGTGCAAGCGGAGAGATAAGCGGCTGGATATTCAACGGACTTGTAAAGTTTGACAAAAACGGACAAATTGTTGGCGACCTCGCCGAATCGTGGAGGTTCGAATCGCCCGTTAAACTGATTTTCGACCTTAGAAAACGCGTAAAGTGGCACGACGGGGAGCCATTTGGAGCCGACGATGTGGTTTTTACATTCTCACTTCTAAAATCGTCCAGAATCTTCACCCCCTATGCAAGCGATTTCAGGTATGTAAAGTCGGTAAGGGCACTGGATCCGTCGAGGGTAGAGGTGATATACAAGGAACCCTATTTCAAAGCGCTCTCTATCTGGATGATGGGTATCCTGCCCAGGCATCTTTGGAAAGATGTCGAAGATCCGATGACTTCGGAGTTGAACAGGGAACCGGTCGGTACCGGTCCCTATCGTCTCAAGAGTATGCAAAACTCCGGTGATGTAATTTTGGAAGCAAACGACGACTATTTCGAACACCGCCCCAATATAGACGTTATCCACTACCACTTCATGCCGGATCCTACGACGCAGTTTTTGATGCTGAAAGCGAAGAAGCTCGATCTCGGCTCTCTGACGCCTCTTCAGAGGGAGAGGCAGATAGACTCCTCTTTCTTGGATTACTACCGTATTGTGCAGATGCAGGGGCGGGGCTATACATACCTTGGCTTCAATCTCACTCTGCCGAAGTTCAGGGATCTGCGTGTCAGGAAGGCTCTCGATATGGCGATAGACAAGCAGGAGCTTATACGAATACTCTTCTTTTCGTACGGAAAAGTCTGCTACGGCCCTTTTATGCCCGGTACGTTTGCCTACCCGAAGAGGGTAACAAAAAGCGGATACGATCCGCAAAAAGCGAAAGAGCTTCTTGCGCAGGCCGGTTACAGTGAAGCTCGTCCGCTCGAATTTACGATCTCTACAAACGCAAACAATACCACAAGGCTCTATGCGGCCCAGATAATCCAGCACCAGTTGGCCAAAATAGGCGTGAAGGTAAAGATTAGGGCGATGGAGTGGCAGGCTTTTTTGAATACGGTCGTGACCCCCAGAAGATTCGAGGTCATTCTTCTCGGGTGGAGCCTTGGGTTGATCCCGGACGCCTACGCCTTGTGGCACTCCGATTCGGACAGACTGGGCGGTTTCAACCTTGTCGGATACAGAAACGAAAAGGTGGACGAGATGATAGAGAGAGCCGAAAAGCTGACGGATATGGAGAAGGTCGGAGAGATATACAGAGAGATGTTCAACATAATCGCGGCCGACATACCCTACATATTCTTATATATTCCAGACTCCATTACCGCCATCAATAGAGAGATAACACCGATAGTACCTTCCATTATCGGAATAATGCATAATCAGGTCGACTGGAAAAAACCTTGACGGCGGCACGCAGGGGGGCGCCGCATGAGCCGGTGACTATACTTTTCGATCTCGACGGCACGCTGATAGACTCGACCGAAGCGATCCTCGAGAGTTTCAGTTACGCTTTCGCCCACTTCGGAGAGCGGGCTCCGGCGGACGAGAAGATAAAAAGACTTATAGGATACCCTCTCGATGTAATGTTCGAGAGTTTGGGAGCGCAAGCGCGTCCGGTAGCAGGATACGTGGCGGCATACAAGGAGTGCTACAGAGAGATCAGCCGTGAAAAGACGGTGCTGCTTCCTGGAGCGAAGGATGCCGTAGAGGAGGCGGCCGAGTTCGCTCTTTTGGGTGTAGTGACCACAAAGACCGCCCGTTACTCCGTTGAACTGCTGGAGCACATGGGGCTTATGGACCTGTTCGAGGTACTGGTAGGCAGAGAGGATGTAGATAACCCGAAGCCGCATCCGGAGCCGATTTTCAAAGCGTTGGATCTACTCGAAAGGGGGGCGAGAAACTGCTGGATGGTGGGAGATACACTGCTTGATGTAGATGCCGCCAAGGCTGCGGGCGTAACTCCTTTCGCGCTCACATGCGGATACGGTGATGCCGAGGAGCTGGCAGGCGCAACCGAACATCTGGCAGAAGATGCAGTGAGTGCCGTAAAAACGATTCGACGACTCTGTACAACAGGGGTCTGAACCTGCCGGATCCGATCTTGGTGACGCTTTCTGGCGACGGAATATATACCGCTTTGTACCGCCTTTGCTCACTTTTTATCTTCTTTGTCTGCAAAAAGCTTGCTTTAAGAGCCGCTTGATTACAATTAGCTTACCTTAGTATATAAATAAAAAGTGCCAAAAAATCTAAGAGGTGGAAGTAGAGTTTTTTGGTCTTTTGAAGGGAGAATCGATGTTGGAAATTCGCTGGCACTCTCGTGCAGGACAGGGTGCGGTTACGGGCGCCAAAGGTTTGGCGGACGTAGTATCGCGAACCGGGAAGTTTGTACAGGCGTTTGCTTTTTACGGATCGGCCAAGCGCGGTGCCGCGATGACGGCCTATAACCGTGTGGATGATGAAGAGATTCTGAACCATGAGAAGTTCATGCATCCGGACTATGTTCTCGTCATTGACCCGGGCCTGACTTATACGGCCGATATCACGGCTCACGAAAAAGATAGTACAAAATATATCATCACTACGCATCTGAGCAAAGATGAACTGGTAGCGGGACAGCCGAAGCTAGAAGGCAAAGATGTCTATGTCGTAGACTGCATGCAGATCTCTCTCGATACTATCGGCCGCGCGATTCCAAACACCCCGATGCTCGGCGCACTGATGAAGGTTTCCGGAATGTTCGAACTTGACTATTTTCAGGATGCGATGAAAAGCGTGCTTTCCAAATTTCCGCAGAAGGTCATCGATGCCAACATGGCGGCGATAGAGCGTGCGTACAATTCAGTGAAGTAAAGGAATATAAGATGAAATATCTTGGATGGGATGAACTGCTCCCCGGAGCGATTCTCTTCTCGTTTGACGAAGAGATGGAGAAAGATGCGTGCGAAGTTCTGCCGGAGAACCGCCCCTATGCCGAAACAAATTCACATGAAGCGTATGTAGGTGACTGGCGAGTTCTAAAACCTGTATACAACAGGGATCTCTGTATCGACTGTCAGTTCTGCTGGATCTACTGCCCCGACGTTTCGATCATCTCCAGAGACAAGAAGATGATCGGTGTCGATTACGACCACTGCAAAGGGTGCGGAATCTGTGTGGAAGTCTGCCCGACCAACCCGAAATCGCTGCTTATGTTCGAAGAGCGTATAGAAAATGAAACCGCTCTGGCCCAGTGGCCGGAGAAAGAGTAACAGGAGAGTTAGATGGCTGAAAAAATGGAATTGAATGAAGTGGAGGTCTGGGATGGCAATATGGCGGCGAGCCAGGCGCTTCGCCAGGCACAGGTCGATGTTGTCGCAGCCTACCCGATCACACCTTCTACACCGATAGTTCAAAACTATAGTTCTTTTCTCGCCAACGGATATATCGACGGCGAATTCGTGATGGTCGAATCCGAGCACGCCGCGATGAGCGGATGCGTAGGTGCTGCTGCTGCCGGCGGACGTGTAGCCACGGCTACAAGTTCACAGGGTTTTGCGCTTATGGCGGAGGTTCTCTATCAGGCGAGCGGTATGCGTCTGCCTATCGTTCTGACGGTAGTAAACCGTGCACTCGCGGCGCCGCTCAACGTCAACGGCGACCACTCCGACATGTATCTGGGCCGCGACAGCGGCTGGATTCAGCTTGACGCGTTCAACTCGCAGCAGGCTTACGATCTGACCCTGATGGCATTCAGAATAGGAGAGGACCACTCGGTAAGGCTGCCCGTCATGGTGCACCAAGACGGCTTTATCACCTCTCATACGGCAGAAAACGTAAAGCCCCTGAGCGACGATGAAGCGTACGCTTTCGTCGGCGAATACAAACCGATGAACGCGATGCTCGATCTGGCCAAGCCGGTAACGTACGGAGTTCAAACCGAAGAGGATTGGCACTTCGAGCACAAGGCGCGCCAGCATGCCGACCTTATGACCAAAGTTTTCGGAAAAGTGGAAGAGGTGTTCGAGGCGTTCGAAGAGAAGACCGGCCGAAAATATAATATAGTCGAAGAGTATATGATGGATGATGCCGAAGTGGCTATAATCGCACTCGGTACAACGGTAGAGACAGCCGAAATGGTCGCGAGAATGATGCGCGAAGTGGGGATCAAGGCGGGAGTAGTATCTCCGCGCCTGTTCCGCCCGTGGCCATACGAGCAGATAAAAAAAGCGCTTTCGAAGGTCAAAGCTGTGGCGTGTCTGGACAGAAGCAGCCCCAACGGAGCCCTGGGAGCGCTCTATAACGAAGTGACCGCATCACTCTATCAGAGTGACAATCGTCCGGTCGTCACGAACTACATCTACGGACTCGGCGGACGCGACTTCACTATAGACCACGCCAAAGAGATCTTCAAAGAGTTGGATGCCAACGCCAAAGAGGGCAGACCGACCACACCACTTCAGCAGTTTGTAGGACTTCGAGGTCCCAAACTGTCGTTTTATTAAGAGGAGCGCACGATGAGTGAAATGAAAAAGATCAAAAACCTTAAAGAGTTTTCAACTTCTGCAGACCGTTTCGAGGGCGCCAACCTTCTATGCCCCGGATGTGCGCACTCGATTATCGTACGTGAGATTCTTAACGCTACGAACGACCCACTGGTACTCTCTGCCTCTACAGGCTGTCTGGAGGTGTGTACTGCGGTCTATCCCTATACATCCTGGGACGCTTCGTGGATTCATATCGGATTCGAGAACAGCTCTACGGCCATAGCCGGTGCCGAAGCGATGTACAAGACTCTGAAGCGAAAAGGGAAACTTCCCGCATCCTGTGAAGGCAAGTCCCCGAAATTCATCGCTTTCGGTGGTGACGGGGCGACATACGATATCGGCTTTCAGTGGATCTCCGGATGTTTCGAGCGCGGCCATGACATGATGTATGTATGTCTCGACAACGAGGTATACGCCAATACGGGCGGACAGCGAAGCTCCGCCACCCCGATCGGTTCGAGCACCACTACATCTCCGGCCGGTCGCGTAAGCTACGGTGAGAAGATGAACAAAAAAGATATGGTTCAGATCATGGCGGCTCACGGTTCTCCTTATGTAGCGCAGGTGGCACCCAACAAGTGGAAAGATATGATAAAAAAGATTCAAAAAGGGTTTGCTACAGAGGGTCCGGTCTATATCAATGCCATGAGCGCCTGTACCACGGAGTGGAAATTCGCGCCTGACGATACGATAGCTATATCGGATCTGGCAACCGATTCTCTCGTATTCCCGCTCTACGAGATAGAGAACGGCACCAAGCTTACCATTACGTATCGCCCGAAAAACAAGATTCCCGTACGAGACTACCTCGGAGCGCAGGGGCGCTTCAAACACCTCTTCAAACCGGAGTACGAGTATCTGATAGACGAGTGGCAGAAGCGCGTCGACGACTATTGGGAGTATCTCCAGCGCCGCGAAGAGGCGGGAGTCTAAACCAATATCCCGTTCCAGGCCCCGAGAGGGGCTTGCTAACCAAAAACTAAAAGCTAAAAGTTAGAATTTTTTACTTTCCAACAGATTCATCTACACACACTACAATATCATCCATTATTATCATTGCGAGTGGATCACCTAAACTTTTAGCTTTTAGTTGTTAGTTTATACTTCAAAAAGGATATCTATGCCGCTACTCGAGAGTTTTACCGTAGATCATACAATTATGCCGGCGCCCGCCGTGCGGAAGGCCAAAACTATGAGGACCCCGTGTGGGGATCTGATTACGGTTTTCGACCTGCGTTTCTGCCGCCCCAACAGGGAGATGATGAGCGAAAAGGGGGCCCATACGCTCGAGCACCTGTTCGCGGGATTTATGAGGGAACATCTAAACGGTGATGATGTGGAGATTATAGATATTTCGCCGATGGGGTGCAGAACGGGCTTTTATATGAGCCTTGTAGGAGAACCCGAAGAGGAGCGAGTTGCGAAAGCGTGGGAGACATCTATGGAGGATGTGATGAATGTGCGCAGTATGGCCGATATACCTGAACTCAATATCTACCAGTGCGGCAGCTGCAAGATGCACTCTCTGGATGAGGCCAAAGCGATCGCCGACGGAGTGTTGAAACGCGGTGTCGGTATAATGCACAACGAAGAGCTGAAACTGGATCCTTCCAAGCTGGAGGGGGCATCATGCTGATAGAGATTCCGCTCGACTCGAAAGATATGAAGGTCGCCAGGGTCACGACTATGGATTCCGCTCTCTGCTGGGGGCTCATAACTTTCGAAGAGGGCGTCGTGAAGAGTATAGAGTGTTTCGAGCGCCGTGAAGATATTAACGATTTCGTGGACTACGCAATCGTTGCCAAGCAGGGCGAGCCGATCTGGCCGATGATGGAGGAGAGCATATTCGTTCTTGTCGCCGAAGAGGGCATGGGACTCGATGAGGTGATGGAGCGATTCAGATTCAAAGAGCTTCACGAAGCGAGCTTTTGAGATACGAATGGTGAAAAAAGAGCTGGTTGAGACTGCCGACGGTACCTTCACCGCACGCTCCGAAGAGTTCGACGAGTGCTACCACTCTACTAAAGACGGAGCGCTCAGGGAGTCATTGAAAAAGCATGTCGAGCCCGCTTTTTTCCTGGTCGACACCGCAAAAAAGAGCCTCGAAATACTGGATATCTGTTTCGGACTGGGCTACAATACACTCACCACACTTCTTTATATTCGTCAAAACGGTCTGCCTGTGAAGATTCATATTACCTCTCCCGAGATGGATGAAGAACTTGTCCGATCGCTTGTAGATTTCCCGTATGCGAAGGCCCTTCATCCTTTTAAAGCGGTTATAGAGTCGATAGCGAAAAAGGGATTTTATGAAGATGAACAGCTGTTCATAGAGGTGAAGTTCGGCGATGCAAGGGAGTTTCTGCGCGATACGGACCGAGTATTCGACATAGTCTACCAAGATGCCTTCAGCCCGAAGAAAAATCCGGCTCTTTGGACCAAAGAGTATTTTACGGACCTTGCCGCACACCTGAAAAAAGAGGCTGTCATAACCACATACTCCTGTGCTACACCTGTGCGTCTTGCGATGGAGGAGAGCGGACTCCATCTTTACCGGCCCCCGCAAAGCGGCGTAAGAAGCGGCACCATAGCTTCACCATCGCCAGACCTTCCTTTGGAGCCGATAGATATGGCGTTAAAAAAAGAGCGCAATCCTTCAGCCCTCCCGCTTACAGACAGAGAGACTCATGCGCGCTGACAAGATCCCACTATTTGCAAAAATGGCCGCTCAACCGAGGGCCCATGAACCACTCTATACATGCAATGAAACAAAGTTGTGCTATCATCAAATAGCAAGATAAAATATTTTTATATTTTATACCTTTACCGAAAGGGGATGAGATGAAGCTCAAAACGAAAGCGGTTCTTACGATTGTCGGTTTGTCGGTGCTTATACAGTTTGTGCCGTATGGAAGGGACCACACCAATCCCGAGGTGCTCTCGGAGCCGAGGTGGGATTCGCCGAGAACCAAAGAGCTTTTCATGCGTGCGTGTGGAGACTGCCACTCCAACGAGACAAAGTGGCCCTGGTACAGCAGCATAGCTCCCGTATCATGGCTTGTGGCATACGATGTACACGAGGGGCGTGAACACTTCAACGTATCTATGTGGGGAGTCCAGGAGGAGAATGAGGGTGATGAAGCTGCTGAAGAGGTTCGAGAGGGTGAGATGCCGCCATTTGGATACCTGCTTGCCCATCCAGAGGCGAGACTGGACGAAGCTGAAAAAAGGGAGCTGATAGATGGGCTCGTCAGGACTTTCGGAGATAAAAAAGATGACGATTGAATTTTAAAAACTCCTTAAATTATGCTATACTGCTAAATATAGTTTATAGAAGGAGGCTCAAATGGGAGAGCTTTTACTAAAAATCGCGCGACAGGCGATAGCCGCCAGACTGGGGCTTGCACCGCGGGTAGATAAAGAGAAGCTGGCAAAAGAGCACCCAGAGCTTCTGCAGAAGCAGGCGACATTCGTAACGCTGACGATAGGGGGGCAGCTTCGAGGCTGCATAGGCTCCATAATTCCGCACAGGTCACTGATCGACGATCTTGTCGCAAATGCGGAGGCGGCGGCATTTGAAGACCCGAGGTTTGTGCCGCTTGGTGCCGAAGAGTTTGAAAAGGTAGATATAGAGGTCTCTCTTCTTACAGTGCCCAAGCAGCTCGAGTATAGCGATGTGGAGGATCTAAAAAGCAAAATCAGCCCGGGTGAAGACGGTGTAATTTTGCAGTTGGATGGTCGACAGGCGACATTTTTGCCGCAGGTATGGGAGGAGTTGAATGATTTCGACCTCTTTTTCGCGCACCTGTGTGCAAAAGCGGGACTGCCGCAAAACTGCCTTTCGTACCACCCGACGATCTACACATACCGGGTAGAGAAGTTCAAAGAGTGCGACAGTGCGGGCTGCTCTGCCTGAGACCGGCCGGCTAAATATCTACCCCGACAGTTCGATACTCTCTTCGGCCTTCAGGAGCCAGACGAAGACCTCCGCTACGGCTTGAAAAAGCTGCGGATCTATTTCGCTGCCGACCTCCTGTTTCAAAAGGGCTTCGGCGAGCGCTTCGTTTTGAAAGAGCGGTACGTCGAAGGCATTTGCCTTCTCTATGATTTTAAGGGCTATATCGCCGCGCCCCGATGCGACTACCTTTGGAGCGTTGTCGTTTTCGCCGTATCTCAAAGCGGCCGCTTTTTTCTTCATTTTTGCCCCTTGTGTATATGGATGGCGAGCCATCTGGTAGCTTTTTCGGTTTTTAGCACCCTGTGCGGAGTGTTTGCCGGTATGATGAAAAAGTCTCCTCTTTTAAGTTCTACGACTTCTCCTTCCATCTCGAGAGTTGCGGAGCCTTCCATCAGAAGCACAGCTTCGTCGTGCGGCTGGTTGTAAAGAACAGTTTCCGGTCTGTCGCTGCTAACGATTAGTTCGATATCCGTATATCCGTTCTCAAAGAGTTTTTCGAAGAGTTCCCCGCTTTTCGGAGCGGCGGCTTCAAGTAGGTTTTGTACCATCTCAAAACTCTTCCAGGGGGATGTATATGGGCCCGGCCGGTGTCAGGCGGCTCTCTATCAGGTAAACCGGAGCCTCTATGGTGCCGAGAGGTTCGCTCATCCATGGACGCTCCAGGCTTCTGTAGCCGTTCGAGTGTGTACGTTTTATGCGCGCCAGGGTCACGTGCGGTCTGAACCGAGCGTCAGGTTCCGTCCCGAGCATTTGCGCGATCTTTTGGTGCATGATAGAGGCGACTACGGTCGATGTTTTAAGGTATAAAACTTTCGGATCAGAGTTTCCGAAGGTACCGTATCCCTGCATCGACAGTGGCAGTTTCGGAACCGTTTTCAGCTCTCTCAATCTATCGATTATCGGTGTGGCGGAGGGCTGCTCGCCGAAGAAGTACCATGTAAGATGAAGGTTCTTGGGCTCTACCCATTTTGCGTCGAAATAGGGTTTGAAATCCTTTTTAATATCTTCGTAGAAGTCGACATTGGCGAAGCTCGCAAGAAAAAGGCGCATAGCTCTCCCTTTTTTGTGAATAGTGAAAGGTGAATAGTGTCGGATGGCAGTTTTGCGGCTTTAGCTTTTTAAATTCTGCCAACCGCCCGCTGCATACCGACTACTAAAAAATTCAATATATCGCCTGGATACGCTCTATCGTCTCCCATTCAATCTTTTTCGCATCCTCTCTCTTTTCGAGAATGTTGGCTACGTAGCGTGCAAAGAGATCGGTTTCGATATTTACCCTCGTCCCCATGCGGTAGCTCCCAAAGAGAGTCTCTCTCATCGTGTGCGGTATGATGGTCAGCCTGAAGCCCTCTTGCGATACCTCGTTTACCGTCAGGCTTACTCCATCTACCGTGATGGAGCCTTTCGGTATTACATACTGCATGAACTCTTTCGGAACGGTTATGAAAAAGTCTGTTCCGTTGCTCCTCTTTTCTATGCTCTCTATGGTGCCCACGGTATCAACGTGCCCCTGTACGATATGCCCCTCGAAACGGTCTCCCATTCTCATGGCGGGCTCTATATGGACCTTCCCTTTCAGGTTTTCAAGGGCGATTACTTCTCGTGTCTCGTCCGCAAGCTCCACCGTAAAGCCATCTTCGCTCAACCCTACAACCGTGAGACAGGCGCCGTTTACGGCTATCGAGTCGCCTATTTTCGGACGGTAATAGGCTTTTAGAGTCAATTTGTTGTTCTCGTACGAGATAACCTCGGCCATCTCCCGAATGAGTCCGGTGAACATCGCTATCCTTTAATCTATATACTCTCTGAGCTGTTCGTTGAGCTCGCTTTGATGCAGGGTCTTTGGAATGATTGCCGCCGTATTGCACTGTTTGGCATATAGCAGAAGCTCCCTGCTTATGCGCCTGGCGAAAAAGGCTATCTCTATATCGGGGATGATCTTCCTGGCATACTCTATGATCGATTCACTATCTATCCCGCGAATCATCGGGTTGATTATCAGAATATTGGGCTGAATGTTTTTAAGATCCGGCAAAATGGTCTCGGGCCTCGTGGAGAGCACCACCTTTATATCTCTGTCTATCTCGCCCAGCACGGTTTTGACCATACCCAGAAATTCCGTATCGTCATCGATGCAGACAAGCCGCTTTTTCGTCTGCGCTTCCAGATACTGCATTAGCTCCATAAGCTCCTGGTTCTGTCGGTTAAGTTTCGAACTGTCGAGAGTTTTCAGATAGTATTTCATATATGTAACCGCGCTGAACTCGTCGTGAATACCCGCCTTTGCAAAAAAGCTCTGAATCGGTTTGGAACGGTTCGCCTTCTTCCACATCAGCGAATCGAATCTGTAAGCGAGAACATCCTGAATCTTCCTCATAAGAGAGTCGTAGGTTTTTGTGAACTCTTCGAAACTCTTTTTGAACCTCTCGTAGTGCATCTTGTAGAAGTTGTCGAGAAGCTCTATGTAGAGCCTGTTCTCTTCGGTGAGCTTCGCTATTTCGTGGATAGCGTCCACATGTGAGCGTTTTAGTATCTTTATCTCGTTGAAGAGGTAGATATACTCCTCTGTTCCCGCATGAAGCTTTTTGAGGCTCCCGCTCTTCTGTTTTATCTCTTTTTCGAGGTTAGCGGCGTTTTCGGTGTGTTTTGTTATTCTGCTCTTGTTGAGATCCAGTTTCGCGCGGAGCTCTTTGTAGCGGCTCTGCTTGTTTAGAAAAACCTTTTCGTAGGCGTTCTGGATATAGTCCGTTCTGTTTTTGAAGCTCCTGTATGCGTCGTTCGCCTCGAGAAGCTCCTGTCTGATTTCGGCCAGTTCGTAGTTTTCGAAACTGTGGTCGATCTCTATCAGGTTGTTGTAGGCCGTCGTTAAAAAACGCTGCATTCTTGTAAAGTCGAGCCTTCGGTTCTGTTCGAGCAGCTCCCGGCTCTGTGCGACCCGTTTTCGTATGTCGGAAAAGTGCATCTCTATACAGGCTTCGACATCGAGATCCGATTCGATCAGCCATGCAGGCTCCCGCTCTCCTGTCCGGGCCTCGCCGCTATCTTGAACATCTCTAGCCGCGCTGTTTTGCTCCTTGTCGGCCTCTTTCTTACTCTCGACAGGCTCCGCCTCTTGCGTCACCCTTATTTTATGAGCGTTGATGCCCTCCGGTTCAAACGAGACTATCTGCCCGACCGCGGGAGTCTTTTCGTAGTCGTCCCACTCGTCTACGTTGAAATTGTACTTTTTCCTCTCTTTGGTTATGATTTTCCCGATTCCGGTCTGGTCGGAGTAGACGATAATTTTACCCTGCAACGCACCGCCTTTTTCTGAGTGGCATCCCGGCGACAGAGCCGCCGCGGCGCCGAAGCTTGTCCGTTCCCGGGTGAAGTTTCGGCGGCGGCCTGCTACCTACTGCCTACTGGTCGTTAAATTGATAATATCATATCTTTTTTAACCTCAAAAAGCTATAATCCGCCCAAACAGTATTGGAAAACTGATTTTACGCAAAAAGCATAAAATCATCTCGAAATCTGAGATTTCGAAGCGTCAGGGGGTTGTAGGGCCGCACAGACCCTGCCAAATTACGGGCTTTGCCCGGAATTTGCTTAACATCAAATTAGAAAAGAGAGTCGATGAGATATGACGTAATCGTAGTGGGCGGAGGCCATGCCGGGATAGAGGCCTCTTTGGCCCCGGCCCGCATGGGGCTCAAAACTCTTATGGTAACGATTCTTGCCGAGCAGATAGGTGTGGCGAGCTGCAACCCTGCCATCGGCGGTCTTGCCAAGGGCCACCTCGTAAAAGAGCTCGACGCCCTTGGCGGAGAGATGGGGCTGTTGACCGACAAAACCGGGCTTCAGTTCAGAATCCTCAATGAAACGAAGGGCCCGGCCGTTAGAGGAAGCCGGGCTCAGATCGATATGGACCGCTACAGGATGGAGGCGCGCACCGTCTGCATGGGAACCGAAAATCTCGATATTCTGCAGGGGATGGTGGTTCGTCTTATTCTTGAAAACGGCAGGGTGGCGGGAATCAAGACGGAGCTTGGAGAGAGCTTCTATGCACAGAAGGTGATATTGACGACCGGTACTTTCCTGAATGGCGTTATCCACATAGGAGAGACGAAAAAAGAGGCCGGACGCGCTGGGGAGTTCGCATCTACCGAGCTTGCCGAGCATCTTCGCGAGCTTGGGCTCAATGTGGGGCGCCTTAAAACGGGTACATGTCCGCGTATAGACGGTTCCAGTATAGCCTTTTCCAAGATGGAGCTGCAGCCGGGCGACGAGCCTCCGCGCCCTTTCAGTTTTCGTACCGACAGAGAGAGTTTCCGGCCCAAACAGCTTCCGTGCTTCATTGCCTACACCAACGAGCGAACCCACGCCCTGATAGAGGGTAATTTCCACCGTGCACCGCTTTTTTCGGGGCAGATAGAGGGGGTGGGGCCGCGCTACTGCCCCAGTATAGAAGACAAGATAAACCGTTTCAGGGACAAAGAGCGCCACCACCTCTTCATAGAGCCTCAGACCCTCGAGGCGACGGAGTACTATATCAACGGCATGAGCACCTCTCTACCTGTGGATGTGCAGCTCGAGATGATCCGCTCCGTCAAAGGGATGGAGAATGCAAAGATAGTACGGTACGGCTATGCGATAGAGTACGACTACGTCGATCCCACGGAACTCAGACATACCCTCGAGACCAAGAAGGTCGAGGGGCTCTACCTGGCGGGGCAGATTAACGGTACCACAGGTTATGAGGAGGCGGCCGCACAGGGCCTTATGGCCGGCATAAACGCCGCATTGGCGATACGCTCCAAAGATCCGTTCGTTCTGGGGCGGGACGAGGCCTATATCGGTGTACTGATCGACGATCTCGTTACGAAGGGGACCAAAGAGCCGTACAGAATGTTTACGAGCCGTGCCGAATTTCGCCTGATGCTCAGAGAGGACAATGCAGACTTGAGGCTGATGGGCTACGGGCACGCTTTCGGACTGATAGACGAGGCGACATACGCGAGGATGCTGCGCAAGAAGGAGCAGATAGCCGGGGGTATGGAGCTCATGGAGAGCCGTTCTCTTACACCTAGTAAGGAGTCGCTCGAATTTCTGGAGTCGATAGGGCTCGAAAAGATTTCGGACAAGACATCGCTGAAGCTGATAGCGGGACGGGGGGATGTCACTTACGGGCAGCTGGAAAAACTAATTCCCGAGACGGCGGAGTTTGGCGAAGATGTAAAAGAGCAGCTTCTTATAAACGCCAAATACGACAAGTATATCGAGCGTCAAAGGGAGATGATCGAGAAGATGCACGAGATGCTGGAGGTCGAGATTCCGAAGGGTATGAGTTTCGAGAACATATCGGGGCTGAGTAACGAGATAAAAGAGAAGCTTGCGCGGTTCAACCCGCCCACTCTTCAGGCGGCTAGCCAGATAAGCGGTATGACTCCTGCCGCCATAGAGATTTTGCATGTATATATCAAGATGGCCGAAAAGGGAAAGCTCAAAGAACGAAAGGGTGGAAATTGAGACTCTACTACTATATAGAGACCGGGCACAGGACGGGATTGGACAGGCTCAGGCGGAGCGCACCGGTAATAAACGCGCTGGAGAGAAGAGGCGTAGACGTAACCATGCTGACCAACGATTTTCGCGCCGGTGAGTATGCAAAAGAGCAGTTTGGAATCAGAAAATATGTAAGTGTCGATGTTGTCAGGAACATAGCCAATATCGCGGCCCCAGCAGACAAAGTGGTTCTCGATTCCGACTCCGTAGGCGGGGCTTTGTCGGACGATATGGCCGACTATTACGGAAAGCTTGTGCGTATCAGCGACGACCCCCATTCGAGTGCCGCATCTTCGCGGCATCTGCTCATTTCCGGAAGCGAGGCGGAGATCGTCGATCCCCGCTATTTCGAAGAGACGGAGCACTCTTTCGGAGATGTATATTTCTGGGGTGACGACGACTACGAGCAGGAGCTTTCCGGGGTTTGCGACACTTTTAAAGAGAGCGGGACGGCACTGCTGGAGGGGCACTACTTTTTTTTGCGCTACGCCAGCGAGCTTCAAGGCAGTTTTGAAACCGTTTACGAGAGCGAATCGTACGATGAGGTGCTGAAAGGTGCCAGGCGTTTTATTACATCTTCGCCGCAGAGTGCGCTCGAAGCGCTGGCGGCCGGCTCCTCCCCGATATTTGTCAAAAAGAGTTCGACGCCGGAGTTTTGGTGTGACAGGCTGGCTGAACACTCCGTTCCGGTTCTCGAAGTTTTCGACAGGGAGAGTCTTTTAAGTTGTATAGAAAGAGAGAACGAATACGAAAAAGGGTCGCTGAGTCCGCAAAGTGCAGGGAACGTAGCCGATATGATATATGATTTTCTTATCTAAAAGCGGGCCGGACCCCCTAAAAAGTTACGAAACAACACAGTTTTTCGAAAGAGTGGAGAAAAAGCCGTATGATGCGGTTGTGACACGTTATTTTATGAAAAATTAACCTTCGCAAGCCTATAATATTCAGATTTCAATTTCATTAAAGGATCAGCAATGGCAGAAAATAGCCGACGTGACTTTATGGGTAAGGTCTTCGGTGGTTGGGCCGCTCTCGGCGGTCTTGGTGTGCTCTATGCCGCCAAAAAAACCTGGGATCCGCTTCCAAGTGTCAAGGCAGCCGGATTCACAACGGTTGATCTCTCCGCGGCGGAGCCAAACGTTCTAAACGTTGAGAAGTGGCGCGGAAAGCCTATCTTTATTCTCAAAAAGACGCCGGATATGGAGAAGAGCGATCGCGATGTTGTCGTAGGCAAAGATCGCTTTCTGGTAGCTATCGGCCTCTGTACGCATCTCGGTTGTATCCCGGCATATCGTCCCGACAAGAAAGACTTCCTCTGTGCCTGCCACGGCGGCATGTTCGATACAAGCGGAGACAATATCAAGCCGCCTCCGCCGAGTCCACTCGTGATTCCTCCTTTCAAGGTGGATGGGACCAAACTGGTACTTGGAGAAGAGGGACCCGAGTATAAAAAAATGAAAGAAGCCGGCTTAATAGCCTAAAGGAGCAGAGATGGCACAATTTGAAAAAGCAAACAGCCTGCATGAGTGGCTCGATCAGCGTCTTGCCATAGATACTCTCGAGAGAGTTCTGGCAAAAGAGTACTGGATTCCCAAAAATATCAACTTCCTATGGGCGATGGGTATGGTGCTGGCGTTTACCTTCGGTATTCTGCTGGTATCGGGGATCTTTCTGCTGATGTACTATCAGCCGAACGTGAAACTAGCGTTTGACAGCGTCAACTATACGATCATGAGAGAGGTCGAGTTCGGATGGCTCTGGAGACACGTACACGCCGTTGCGGCATCGGTCGTTTTCCTCATAATATATATCCATATGTTCACGGGTATCTATTACGGATCGTACAAAAAGGGCAGAGAGATGATCTGGATCTCCGGTATGCTCCTTTTCGTCACGTTCTCCGCCGAAGCTTTCAGTGGCTATATGCTTCCCTGGGGACAGATGAGCTATTGGGCCGGTATGGTTATTACAAACCTCTTCAGTGTAGGTTCTCTTGAGCTTAACGGACTTGTAGAGTGGATTCGAGGAGATTACGTTCCCGGACAGGCGTTCCTCGACAGATTCTTCATGCTGCACGTTCTGCTTCTTCCGCTTGCCATTCTCGGTCTCATAGGGCTGCACTTCGGAGCACTCAGAATACCGCACGTCAACAACCAGGACGGAGAAGAGATCGACTTTGAAGCCGAAGCGGCGAAATACAAGGCAGGTAACAAGAAAGAGGCGAAAGTTATAGCCTTTAAACCGGACTTTTTGAGTAAAGATATGTTTGTACTGAGTGTTTTCCTTATATTCTTCTTCTATCTGGTCTTCTGGCACTACAGCTTCGCTATGGATCCGATCAACTTCGATCCGGCAGACCCGATGAAGACTCCTCCGCACATCTATCCCGAGTGGTACTTCCTCTGGAGTTACGAGATTCTGCGTCCGTTCCCGAAAGACCCGGGCCTGGTGGCGTTCGGTATAGCGCAGGTGATCTTCTTCCTGATACCGTTTTTGGATAGAAGCCCGAATGTCGCTCCTGCCGTTCGACGTGGTAAGTTCAACATCTGGTTCTGGGTAATGCTTGTAGATGTCATAGTGCTTACTGTAATGGGCAAGCTTCCTCCGGAAGGTATATTCAGTACGATAGGTCTGGTGGCTACGGTAGTGTTCTTCGCACTCTGGATTTCGCTGCCGTTCATAACGAAAAACGAAAAAGCAGTGTAGGGAGGCTGAAATGAAAGAGTTGAAAATTTTGGCGGTAGTGGTATTCTTTACACTGCTTACCTATTGGGGAGTCGAGCCTTATGCGCACTCCGTTATGCATAAACATGTGGAGAGCAAAGACTTCAAGTATGAAGATCTCAAGCCTCTGAAAAAGAGGGGCGATGCAAAAAGGGGAGCCGAAACGTTCGTGAATGCCGGCTGTACCGGATGTCACGGGGTTCAGGCCGCCAATATTCCGGCTCCGATGGATCCGATTTCCGCAGCGGCGAGTTTCGGTGTGAATCCGCCCGACCTCAGTAATGCCGGTGCGCTCTACGACGAGAAGTTCCTCGCGGCGCTTATCAAAAACCCCGCACATGCACTTAAAGTGGAGCACAAGTTTACCGAAGGTAGACAGCATCCGATGCCAGGATTCTACGGTGTGGGAGGAGATATGGAACAGGAGGTCGCCGACATCGTAGCCTATCTGAAATCGATATCGAAAAACATAGAAGAGATCACTCCGAAGATGGCGTTTGAAGATGCGTGCGGCCGATGCCACGCCGTACACTACGAGAAGTGGACCCAAATCGGGGAGAAGCCCAAGTTCAAGCATGAAAAAGATGAGCTTCTTTTCGATGCGAAAGTGCTCGACTATCAGGACTATCTGACCAAGTATATGGGTAAACTCCCCCCTGATCTTTCGATGTATATCCGCTCTCGCGGCGAACACTACATCAGCACCTTCATGGAAGATCCGCAGGCTCTGCTTCCGGGAACCTCCATGCCGAGAGTCGGTGTGAATAAAGAGGCTGCCGAGAAAGTTGTCGAATATCTGCAGGATTCCGGTGACCTGAAGCGTGACGAGCGAGACAGTGTCGGAGTAATCGTAATGTTCTACCTCTTTGTCTTTGCCTTCCTCGCATATCTGTGGAAGCAGAGCATCTGGAAAGAGCTGCATTAACATAACCTCCCGATCGGCCGCAAACTGAAGTTTGCGGCCGATCCCCTCCTTTTTCTCCATATTCAAGCTATTTAGAGTAGAATAAGAGTAAAAAAGTAGGCACCCGGTTTGGTGTCGACACTCTCTACAATATTTTTAAAAGAGTCGAACAATGCTTATAGATGGACATGGGCGCAGAGTCAACTACCTTAGAATTTCTGTAACCGAGCGCTGCAACTTCAGGTGCCAGTACTGTATGCCCGAAAAGCCCTTCTCATGGGTTCCAAGAGAGAACCTTCTAAGTTTCGAGGAGCTTTTCGAGTTTGTCAGGGTGGCCGTAGACGAGGGTATAGACAAAATACGCATCACCGGCGGAGAGCCGCTGCTAAGAGAAGATCTGGACCGTTTCATAGCGATGATAAACGGGCACAAAAGCGGGCTCGACCTTGCGCTTACTACAAACGGATTTCTTCTTGCCGATGTCGCATTCAGGCTAAAAGAGGCCGGCCTAAAAAGGATAAATGTCTCCATAGACTCCCTGAAGCCGGAAGTCGCTGCCAAAATAGCCCAAAAGGATGTCCTTTCGAGGGTGTTGGCCGGCGTAGAGAAGGCTCTGGAGGCGGGTTTGAGCGTAAAGGTTAACATGGTGCCGCTGAAAGGGATAAACGAGGACGAGATAGTCGATGTCATGGAGTACGCCAAGGCGAGGGGAATGACGATCCGCTACATCGAGTATATGGAGAACGTACACGCAAAAGCGGGACTGAAGGGGCTTACCGGCAAAGAGATACTCTTCAAGGTCAAGCAGAGATATAGCATTAGAAAAATCGGTCGCGAAGGGAGCAGCCCCGCTTTCAATTATGTTACCGACGACGGTTATAGATTCGGTGTGATAGATCCCCACAAGCACGACTTCTGCGAGAGCTGCAACCGCATTCGCCTCACCGCGGAGGGGCACCTGATTCCGTGTCTCTATTTCGACGAGGCGATGAGCATAAGAGAGGCCGTAAAGTCCGGAGATATAAAGAGAGCGACCGAGATCCTGAGGGAGGTGCTGCGCAACAAACCGGAAAAGAACCGCTGGAGCGAGGAGGATTCGGAAGAGTCCTCGAGGGCGTTTTACGAAACCGGCGGATGAGCGAGATGGCTTTGGAGGAGAGCACGCTCTATCTTGTCGAGCACTTTTTTTCCATTCAGGGGGAGGGACGCTACTGCGGGGTTCCGTCCGTTTTTTTGCGCTTCGGCGGATGCAATCTGCGCTGCCCCGGCTTCGGGTGCCGCGAAGTGGATGGAAAAATGGTCTACGGATGCGATACGATTCGTGCGGTATACGGGGGGCTGTACCGCAAAAGCTGGCATCCTGTGACAAAAGAGCAACAGATCGAAAGCATAGTAGCCGAATATGAAAATAGCGTAACCTACCGCCCGGACATCGTGATTACGGGCGGGGAGCCGATGATATACGCTTCCAACCCCGTTTTTAACGCTATGCTCGAGAAGTTTGCCGCCGCCGGCTACAGGGTTACGATAGAGACCAACGCGACGATCGCCCCCTCCTTTTTGGAGCACCCTTTCTACGGCGGAGTTACGTTTGCGATGGCGGTAAAGCTTTCCGGAAGTGGAGAGCCGAAAAACAGAAGAGTTGTTCCCGAGGCGATAAAAGCGCTTGCCTTAAAGGGCAGAGAGTCGTTTTTCAAGTTCACTCTGGATGCTTCGCTGGCGGAAAACGGCGGAGCGGAGCAGATTGACGAAATTTGCACAGGATACAGCAACGAGATATACTGCATGCCCCTGGGCAGCGACGAGAGAGAGTTGAGCGCCAATGCACCGGCTGTAGCCGAATTTTGCCTCAAATACGGCTACCGCTACAGTGACAGGCTGCATGTAAGGCTCTGGAACAGGGAGGAGAGACGATGAAGATACGTAAAATGTTCAGGTTCGAAAACGCCCATATCGTACGCGGCTGCACGACAAGGCGATGCAGCAGGAGCATTCACGGCCACTCCTACAGGGTCGAGCTTATCCTCTCCTCTTCAGCGCTCGACCGCGGTCAGATGGTCTACGATTTCGGGCTCACAAAGGGTGTCATAAAAGCCTTTATCGACTCGTTCGACCACGCCATAACGCTCTGGAGCGGGGACGATCCGCAATATCTCGAAGATATGAAGCGCTGGAGCGAGCGATGGGTGCAGATACCGGTCAACCCCTCTGCGGAACAGTATGCGCGGCTCTTTTTCGTTCTCGTAGAGAGAGTGTTGAAGCAGACAAAGATGGTCAATATGGAGAGCGGGGTCACGCTCGAGAGGGTAATCGTCCATGAGACCGAAACGGGGTATGCGGAGGCCGATAGAGAAGATGCGTACAGCCCCGTTTTTGGAGAGATCGATCTTTGTGGAGTGGTATTTTCACAGCGTGTAAAAGAGGAGTGGGAGAATCCGCGCATGTTCGACGAACTGCTTGAAGGGAAGAGCTTCGTCAACCCGGACACGGTTTAACCGGTTTAACGTCGTTACAAATAGGTCGACCGTTTTGAAGTCTTTTTTAAGCGGTATGACAATACGATATAGAAAGAGGCCGGAGCAGTTTTTAGGCAATTCTTGCCTGTGTAACACGAAATTGAAAGAGGGGAGTTTTTATGAAAAAGAGAGTCGTTATTTCAGCCGCCGTTGCGGCGCTGATGCTGTTTTCGGGATGTGAGAAGAAAGAGAGCGAGAGTGTGCGGCACGAAGCGGAGCCTGCAGCAAAGAGTCAAACCGTTCAGGAGGCCGTAAAACCGGCTGAAGGGGCGGTAGTAGAAGAGAGCGGTGCGAAAGCGGAGGAGGCTGCAGAGGGTGCCATGGCAGAAAAAGAGGAGAGCCTGGTAGCCCAAAAGGTTGGCGAAGCGGCAGAAGAGGTTGAGCAGAAGGCATCCGAGATCGCCGAAAGTGTCAAAGATAGCGCAGAAGAGGCCGCATCCGTAGTGGTGGCCGCGGTTTCCAAGCCCGCAGGAGTAGATGCGGAGGCCCTTTACAAGTCGAAATGTGCCGGCTGCCATGGTGCGAAAGGTGAAAAGTATGCACTCGGAAAGAGCAATATCATAGCCGGGCAGCCCGAAGAAGAGCTTCTCAAAAAGCTCGACGGGTATAAAAACGGCACTTATGGAGGAGCTATGAAGAGCATAATGGCTTCACAGGTAACATCTTTGGATGATGAACAGAAGAGGGCCCTTGCGGAGTATATCTCTAAGCTTAAGTAACTGATTTTACGCAAAATGCGTAAAATCATCTCGAAATCTTGGATTTCGAAGCTTCAGGGGGTTGTAGGGCCGTCCAGGCCCTGCCAATTTCGGGCTCTGCCCAGAGTTTGCGTAACATCAGTTAAGTAAAGAGCTCACGCGCCTGTTCGGCGCCTTCCGAATAGTGAATCGGGATCATCCTTACACTCTTTCCGGCTTTCAGAAAATCGGTCGAGGGAGTCGTGATGACAAACCCGTCCATCTCTTTTAGCGGGCCGACCATTCCCGGTCCCTGCTTTTCGATGATATCAAAACTCTCTCCGTTGAAACGCCCCATAAGTACCGTAAACTTGCCCGGTTTCACCTTCGTATCGCGTGCGCATACGGTCGTTATCGGTGAAAGGTAGGGAGTGTTCACTCCTCTAAGGCGCGCTATGATGGAGCGTGCGAAAATTTCGAAGTTTGCCGCGGCCGCGGACGGGTTACCAGGTAGATTCACTATCCATGTTTTGCCTATGCGCCCGACTGTAGTAGGCTTTCCGGGCTTTATGTCGACTTTCGAGAATAGTGTCTGCATACCGAGTCTTTGGAAGGCCTCCTTGGTGAAGTCGGCGTCGCCGACACTTACGCCGCCGCTCGTTATTATCAGGTCGCTGTCCAGGGAGACCTCTATCTGCTTCATTATCGACTCCATCGTATCTGCGGTCGTTCCTGTAAAGCGGGCATCGCAACCCAGCTCCCGTGCCCTGGCTATGAAGGTCGGGGCGTTGGAGTTGTAAATCTGGTGAGCTTCGACACTCTCGTAGTGCATCTTCAGTTCGTGACCGGTGGCGAATATCGAGACCGTCGGTTTGCGGTAGACCCGCAGATGCGTTATGCCCTGGCTTACGAGGCGGGCGATCGCGTATGCGCTTATCCTATCTCCGCTCTCTATTATCCGCTCGCCTTTTGTGATATCTTCTCCCTTTTTGCGAATATTGGCGCCGCGCCTGAGGGAGTCGGGCATCAGAATGCCTTCGGCACTCTCTTTTGTATTCTCGACTGGTACAACCGCATCCGCACCTTCCGGTACAACCGCCCCGGTCATAATCTTGACTCCGTGCCCTTTGGTTACCCTGACACTGCTCTCGTCACCTGCGAAAACGGTGGTCTGCGGCTCTATGGTGCCGCCGGCATCCGCCAGTGTTACTGCATAGCCGTCCATCGCGGAGTTGTCGAAGCGCGGCAGGTCGAATCCGGCGTGTATATGTTCCGCGCATATATATCCGATTGCCGATTCTATAGGGAGTATTTGGGTGTGAACCGCTTTTACGTTTTCGTGGATCATCTCCAGTGCTTCGGTTATCGATACCATCGATCTCCTTTTTTTAAGGCATAAGGCCGCTTTTTATAGTGATTATAGTACAATCACTCTTATGGAAAAGATGGCACTCGAAATTCATATATCTTCCGTAGTCATACTGGCTCTCATAATCGTCACCAATATTGCAATGATTTTGATCCAAAAAGATGACTGGAAGCTCAAAAAGTATCTAAGAATCCAGGCGACCGCATGGTCTACGGTGTTGAGTATGGTCATATTTACCGGGATGATATTCATGGCGGTTACCCATAGTGGATTCACTGTCAAAATAATAGCTATGATCGCGGCCGCTTTGGCGCTGATCACTCTCGAAGTCAGACGCCATTTCTACCTCAAGCGTGTAAAGGCCGACACCGAGTGTTTCGAAAAGTTCAGAAAAAGGGCGCTCCGCTACTATATCTTCGAGCTGTTGTGGCTTCTGATAGTAGGAGGTCTCTCGCCGCAGCTTCCCTGAAGGAGCCTTTATGCAGTTTCTCTACCATCCTGATGCCGGCCTGCCTTCGATTACGGTCGAAGGGGAGGCGTACCGCTATCTCTTCAAAGTTCGCCGCCATAAAAGAGGTGACTCTGTCGCGCTCCGCAATCTAAAAGATTCGTATCTGTGCCGTTACCGTATAGAGTCGGTCTCCAAAAGGGAGGCGATTCTGCTCTTCGAGAGCAAAAGGGAGCTTACGGTAATGCCGTCCAGAAGGGTCCATATAGGATGGTGCCTCACGGATCCCAAAAGCGTGGAGAAGAGCCTTCCGATCCTAAACGAGCTCGGTATATGGAAGATATCGTTCATCTACTGCGACCGGAGCCAGAAGAACTTCACTCTCGACCTGGGCCGCATGAAGCGCATACTTGTAAATTCGTCCCAGCAGTGCGGTCGAAGCGAAATGATGGAGCTGGAGATTCTCGGTCCGACCGAAGAGTACCTCGAAAAATATCCCCGTAGCGCCATACTCGATTTCGGCGGAGCCCCGCTTCCATGCGAAGCGCGGATCGACTCCATTCTGGTAGGGTGCGAAGGGGGCTTCAGTGAAGCAGAGAGAAAACTTTTTGAAAATATGACGATTTATGGAGTGGATACGCCGTTGATATTGCGCAGCGAAAGTGCTGTTGCGACAATAGGCGCAAGGCTCATTTTATAAGTTAACGGAGGAGCCGGCGTAAATTTTAATAAACTTCAAGATTGATGGTTTCTGGAGCGTAAATGTATTTTGGTAGGCTTTTTCTTTTCTTTTCTGCTCTTATAGCTTTTTTATACCCTACCGAATATAGAGCTGCCGACAACTGCAGTCCCTCCGACTTCTCCGTATCTCTCGATGTCGCAAACAGCTCCTACTCAAATAGCGGCAATATTGCAAGAGGAGGCTCGGATACATACTATGTCTCCATAGCGACGGCAGGCACAGTTACCGTAACCGTCTCATCCAGTAGGGTTCTCTTTTCATACTCCCAAAACAGCTGTCCCGCCGCAGGAGACCCGCCCGCTTCGCAGAGTGCGATATACAGCTTTACAGGACCTGTCGATTTCAACCTCAGGCTCTACAGGGGGCGAAGGGGAGGTGGCGGCAGGAGGGCCGGAAGCTATACAATAAATATTGAATTTACTCCACTTTCTCCTGTAGCTGAGTGGAGGATGGATGAGTGCAGTTGGAGCGGTGCTGTTGGTGAGGTGCTCGATGCAAGCGGCAGCGGTCTTAACGGTACCGCTTTAAACGGTGCCTCCACGCTTGCCGCAAAACTATGTATGGGCGGTTCGTTCGACGGTATTGACGATGCTGTACGGATTGCGGACTCCGATCTGCTTGACGGTACGCAGACTCTTACCCTGATGGGGTGGATGAAACCGCGGCAGCTCTATCAGACCAACGGGTCCAATGCAAGAGGTTTTCTTTCCAAGCGTGTAAGCACGGGAACGGAGGAGTCGTACGGGATTTTTTTCTGGAACGACAATCAGATGGTGGATGATGACGGGGACGGCGATCCGGACAGGGCGAAATTATATATAGATATCGACGGCAATAACGACAGATTCTCTACAAATGCATATATATCCAAAGGGGTATGGACTCATGTTGCCGTCGTATATGACGGCAACAGACCTTCAGCCTCCAGGGTGGAGGTTTATATTAACGGTCAGCTGGACAAAACTGCGGCAGAAAGCAGCAGCACTCTTGCAAACTATGCTTCGGATCTATATATCGGAGAGCTGCACTATCCGAATGAGTTCAAGGTTTTTAAAGGGGAGTTGGATGAAGTCAAGATCTTCGACCGGGCGCTTAATGCGGACCAGATTCGACTTATTGTGGAAAACGAGATAGCCGGGAAAAACTATGACGGAACGCAGAGGAGCTGCACCGACTGCACCCAGCCGCCCATGTATAAAAATGGTATATTCAACGCAGTCGACTACGCCACGATTTGCAATGCCGTATCTAACTGGGACGACAATATCACGACTAAAGTGGCCGGGACTTCCTATTCGCTCTCCATACTTTCGAAAGATGAGGCAACCGGACTTCCTATGGAGGCAAATATTACGAGGGTTGACCTCTACAGATATTCGAGCGGCGACAATATACAGTGCAGCGGCACTCCCTACTCTACGCTCACCCTTTGCAGCGGGGGGTGCGGCTTTACCGACGCGGCGGGCTGCATGAGGCTCGATGTTCCGTCATCTGCGAACGAGAGAGCCGCAAAGTGTGTGGAGGTTCATATCGAGGGCAAAGATCTTAACGATACCGCTTCCGTTAGCCTGAAAGAGAGCAATAGCAGTGACGACTTCGCGGTCAGGCCCGACAGGATCATCTTTTTGCAGCCTGCGGCTGATGCGAACCTGACCGCAGAGCGCACCTACCTCTTTGCCTCCGCACTCAAAGCGGTTCTCTCCGATGGTGTGACAGCCGCTCCCGACTACAACACCACACTTTCGCCGGGCGGCGTGAAGTATATGAGAAACGGCGAGCAGAACTCATCCCTTGCCGGAACTCTGAGTTCTTCCCCTTCGACCTTCATAAACGGGTCGGCCGATCTGAACGTAAGCTTCGGCGACGTGGCGATCGTATCTATCAGGTTCAACGATACGGGCTGGGCTTCGGTCGATAGCGACGATACGCCGCAGCAAAACAGAAGGGTTCACGGCGAACGAAACGTAACCTTCATCCCCAATCGTTTCGATCTGCAGTTTCTCTCCGTTCCGACAATGGAAGATAACGATACCGCAAACAGGTTTACATACATATCGAACGACCTGAACATGAGTGCATGGGCCAGGAACCTGACGGTCGTCGTCACCGCCGTGGGCGAAAAGAACTCTACAATGAAAAACTTCTCGAATCCGGCCGACCGCCTATTCGCGGACCGTGTCGATATCTCACCCCTGCTCAACCTGCCGGCAAAACACTCCGCCGCAGTCTATACGGCCGCACCTTCGGCGCAGTCTGGGGCGGATATAGGGTTCGATTCTGGGGAGGCGTTTGTAAACTACGCCGATGTGCCGTTCAACTATGACCGCTTCTTCGACACTCCTCAAGACCCCTTCTTCGTCTCCGGCAGTGAGGCGAATATCTCCGTGACGGTTACCGATTCGCGGTATCCGGCCGTAACCGGAAGCCTCTTTTCGGTTTTCGACGGCAACGCCACATTCTACTACGGCAGATTGCGCTCAGATGATGTTATAACGACGCAGCCTTCGGTAAAAAAGAGTGTGGAGATAGAGGTCTATGACAGCGGCGGCTCGCCACTGGTATCGGGCTTCAGGCAGAATTCGCTCAGATGGTTCAGAAACGGGAAGCATACCGGCCCCTCTTCGGGCGGGATAGAGGAGACTAACGTCACTTTGGGACTCTCTTTGAACTCCGGTTCGGACACTACCGTTTCGACCGACTACTCCACGTTCGGCAGTGGCTTCGTAGTGATGGAGATAAACAACACGTCGGGCCTGCGAAAGAGCAGAACGGTCCATATGGGGATCGACAGCTGGCTCTGGTACGCCCCGCGCGGATTCGGCCTGCCGTACAGCTACGCCGCCGCCTCGGACTGCGCTTCTCACCCATGTTTTCTCTACAGTTACGAAGTCAAAGGAGGGGCCACGGGTGTGCAAAGCGGCGACTTCAACGGCTCCGATTTCGATATAGAGCCGATAGACGCCAATGCTACACTTAGGCGAAAAGAGGGAGTGAAACTCTTCAGATGAGAAGCGCGTTTACGTTGATAGAGCTTATCTTTACGATGGTGATAGTGGGGCTCGTGTTTATGGTGGTCCCCAAGATCGTATTCGTCACCAACAAGAGTTTCGAAACCGTCTCGAGAGAAGATGCACTCTACAACGCAGTATCTATGGCGGGGATCGTCGCTTCGCTGCCGTGGGATGAGAACAACACCCTGTACAGTGCTGTTTTGGGCACCGACTCCACACAGCCGGCCTACCTTTGCGACGCTACTACGGGTTTTTACAGGATAGGTGGATTCAAAGGGGGGCGAAACTGCATAGAGGGTTCGGCGGCGAAAGCGTCCCCGATCGGAAGGGAGGACTTATTCTATAACGATTTGGACGACTACGACGGATACAGCGTAACCACCGCAACCCCCAACGGGTCCAAATATCTCTTGAGTGTCAAAGTCAGATACCTTGCCGATCCGCCACCGGGAGGCGTGGTGGACTTTTCCGCACTTCCTGCAGTTTCGACCAGTTCCAACATAAAAGAGGTCAACGTAACCGTAACCAACGCCGCGGGAAGGGTAAAGAGCCCGTTTGTATCTTCCGTATACTACGAAAGCGCCAATATAGGGCAGACCGGCATCAAAAGAAGGGCGTGGAGATGAGACGCGCTTTTACGCTGATAGAGATAATCGTCGTCATCTCCATTTCAGGAATATTGGCGCTAGGAGCATTCAAGGCACTCAACGCACTTTTTGTAAGGAGCGCCAAAGCACGTGCCGTCACGGAGCTTTCGCTAAATACGCAGTCCGCCCTCGATCAGCTGAGTACGATTCTGTACGCAAGGGTGCCCGGGAGTGTCATAGGGTACGACCCCGCCGACGGAAGCTACGCATCTTTGGAGAATCTCGCTTCGCCAAAACCGGTACTGGAGTGGATAGGCAGCGCACAGGAGAGTCTAAAGAGGCGCGACTTCAGCGGGTTTGTGGATATGAATGCAAGCGATCCGGCGGCAAACGTCATAGTCTCTCCTGAGAGTGACGGCACAAAAGTAAATGCGACGCTACGCCAGAAGTTCGGTACGACGGCAGACTTTTTCGCAAACGATCTTGTGAGGCTCGTCTTTGCCGGCAGTTACGATACAGGCGCAATAGAGGGCGCCTCCTTCAACGCTCTCTTCGGTTGGCACGGCGGCGGCACAGAGAGGATCTATGCCATATTGATGAACGGTGACGGCAACGTCAGCTTCAGTGCCTATCCACCATATATCTACGAAAAGTACTACCTGGCCGACACCGCCTACGCCGTGGCCAGGGGTGCGGATGTCAACCTGAGTGCGGCGTGCGTAACCTCTCTGGGCATACCCGTATCTGCCAGCTCCCTGCTTCTGTTTTACGACTACAGGCCCTGGAAGGGCGAGACCTTCTGTGCCGACTCCGGCGCTGCACCTTCGGGGAAGGTGACGCTTCTTGCCGACGATGTATCGGGTTTCAGGGCGCAAAGCGTAAACGGCATGATCAGGCTCGGCATAGATAGTGTGCGAAAGATAAGAGGCTCTACCCCGGTACGGATATCGAAGCAGAAGGCGGTTTTCTGATGGCGGCAAGAAGAGGCTTCGGACTGTGGCAGGCGATAGCGGTCATATTGATACTCGGCGTAGTGATGACTGTGGCAATGAGATATGCCCGGATCGCGGCCGTGCACACCGCCGACAGCTACACCAAAGAGCAGGCGGAGCTCTTTTTGAGAAGCGCCATAGAGACCGCTCTGCTTCAGATAAGCACCCACGATAGAAGCGGCGGATGCCTTTCGAGCGTGAAGGTGCTCTCCAGAGATGGCAAGTTTATTGCCGATATAAATGTAACGAGGTACTATCTGTTCGAAGGGAGCTCAGACCTGGCGCTATGCGGCAGCCTCGGCTACCCCATAAAGAGCTCCGAGTCGCACGGCATGGTGATGATAGAGGCGGTCGTAAGAAGCGACCCTTCGAACGCAAAAATCGTACACCCTGTAAGAATCCTCAGAAGGAGCATACAGCGGCCATGAGAATGGGTTTTACACTTATAGAGCTGATATTCGTGATTCTACTGATCGGCATACTGGGCGGTATAGGCATGTCGCTCTACAGACCCGACAGGGGATTGGCCGATGCACGATTCATAGCCTCTAAGATAATGGAGAGCAGATACAAAGCGATCGGCTACGAGCGCTTGAACTTCGACTCGAGCGTGCTTGCCGGCAGCGTCGGCTGTGTGACTCTCGACAGATCCGGGCTCGACGATCCGCCGTCCGAAGCCGGCGGATACAGGCTCGGCAAAAGAACGCAAATAGTAGTAACAGGCCTCTCGGGGAACACAATTTGCTTTGACGAGAAGGGGTATCCGCACGACGGGGACTTTACGACAGGTTCACTACTGCACCAAAAGGTCGATATTAATGTCAGCACACCGAAAAATAGCTACATCATAAGCGTAATGCCCTTCAGCGGATATGCGAAAATAGTCTACTGACCTATTTCGCACCTCTTGCACAGAAGGACCGGAATATACTTAATAAAGAGACGGAAAAGCGATGGCAGGACGGAACGTATACTACTGCATAGATGGGAGAGAGGCCCTGGAGTTCGATGGGACCACTTTTTCCAAAACCGATATAAAAAGAGCCAAAAGGGGTTTCTGTGCATCCGTGGTTCCACCCGGGCATATACGCTCCCACACCTTCAAGATTCCGGCCGATACCGACGGCGAAAGGCTTGATACACTCGTAGAGATCACGATGTTCGAAGCGGGAGGGCTCGATCTTGAGAAGGAGTATGCTATCGCCTATGTGAAGCATACCCTGGAGTTCGAATCTTCATGGCTGATAGAGGCGTTTGCGGTGGAGCATTCGAAGCTCAAAGAGCTCTTCGGAGCGACGGCCGCTAAAGCCGGCCATATCGACCTGATCGCCGTACCATATATGGTTTACGAAGGGCTCTACCTCTATGACAAAGCCGACAGCGAAAGGACGGAGCTCTTTCTCTATCTCGGCGACGACGACTCGTACGCCGTGCTCTGCAAAGGCGGGCGCTATATAGCCCACAGAGACCTTCCCTCCATCTCTTCGATAGCCGCAAAGGCCAATGTGAGTATCGAAACGGTAAAAGATACCCTTCACAAGCGGGGGCTGCAGAGCGAACTCTACGGGCAGGACGAGCTGCTTCTTCTGGAGAGTATAGAGAGTGCGTTCTTAAAAATCGTCGAGCGGGTTGCACAGACCGTAAACCATAAGCGCGGGATTTTCGGAATAAAGATGGTAGACCGCATAACCCTGGACTTCGAAGAGAGTCTGATCCCCGGTCTTTGGGAGCTTTTTGACAGCTACGGTTTCGAAGAGAGTGCAAAGGCGGTGCTGGCCTGCTGTGAGAGCCTCGAGCCCTCGTTTCAGCACAGGGGTGTCGAAGCGCTATATATGCTCGCTGCAAATGAGGGCAGGCTCGATCCGGCTAACCTGACGATTTTTGAAAAAAAGGGGAGTTTCTGGGCCACCCATACCGGGCGTTTTGTGGCGGCAGTGGCGGCCTCGGCGATTCTGGTATGCGGGTACGCCCTTTTGAAGGAGGCCGAGTTGGCGTCTTTGGAGGATGAGAGTGCTATGCTTAGCGCCAGGCTGAAGAGTGTGAAGCAGAAAGCTGCCGTTTTGCGAAAGGGCATGACAAAAGAGCGCTCCATGCTGCAGGAGCAGAGAAAGAGGCTCGAGAGCATCCGGCGCGAAATCATGGCTTTCGGCGATACGGCCGATGCCGCACTGCTGATAGAGGAGTCGAAGCTGAAAAGGCGGCGGATGGTGGAGGATGTCGACAGAGCTTTGGCGAAATACAGATTGAGTGCCGCATCGTTGGAGCAGAACGGATCGAAAAGGGTGGAAGTGGAGATCCTGAGCGACTATTCGAAACGCGACAGGATAGCCAAGTTCATGAAAGAGCTTATCGATATGGGCTACAGAGGGGTGGGCACAGAAGCGATAGAGCTCGACGAGAACCTCTACAGCAGCCGGGTGGAGATAGTGCGATGAGCTTTTTGGAAGATACCGAGCGGCAGCTTGCCGATATGGGCGGAGCCAAACGATTGGCTCTCACCTTCGCCGCCGCGGCGATGATAGGTGCCGGAGTCTGGTTCGGCTGGATAGAGGACCTGGAGGCCGACATAGAGCATGCAACCGCCAAAAATGCACAGATTATCAAGCAGATAGGGCTGATAGACCTCAAAAGGCTTTCAAAGAGGATCGAAGAGGTGCGCCGCAAGCGGATGGAGGCGGCAGAGACACTTCAGCGCAGCCGCGCGCAGGTACTCTATCTGCGTACGGAGATGGATAGAGTCGGCAAACTGAAGTTCGACCAGGGCGTTATGGCCGACCTTCTTGACGATATTCTTAAAAGATCGGTGCGGCTGGGGCTGAGGATCGACTCCATAGAGAGTGTAGACGATTCGCTCGACCTTACGCCGCTTCTTCAGAGAAAAAAGAGAATATCCGTCGAGGGAGCAGGAGCGTTCGCGAAGATAGTGAGCCTGAGCCACTACATAGAGAGCCGCCCCATGCTGGCGAAGATCGATTCGCTCGATATATCCCTGGACAAAAAGGGGAGCACGGCATTCAGGATAGATATATCTACATACGGAGTGAAAGAGTGAAGGGAACGGTTTTTATGCTGATATCGGCGCACCTGTGGGTAATGAGCGCTTTCGCGGGGGAGGCGGAGGATATTTTGAAGAAGTTCGACGCCCTCGAAAGCATCCATATTCCGTCCGCGGTCGAGTACAGGGTGTACGACCCCTTCAAGCGTGCGGCTCCTATGGTCAAAAAGAGCGGCAGAGGGCTTGCGGCGCACCGGCCCGTTCCCATAAGGGTGACGGCAGTAATGAACGACAGGGCTTTCGTGAACGGCAGGTGGGTTCGTACCGGCGAAAGGATCGGCCGCTATAAGATAGCCCGAATAGGAGGCGGCGGGGTCGTGCTAAAAAGAGGAAATACCACCCGTTTTGTGCCGCTCGGCAAGAGGAAGAGAATTTTGAAGATCGAGGAAAATCTATAATGAAACGTGCGGTTGTCACACTACTGTTTTTCGCTATGCTGCTATACGGTTCGGCCGACTGCCGGACGAAACTCTTTTCGTTCAAGGTTTCCGGTGCGGGCGGTACGGTTACCCTGTACGACGTTCTCGAAAATCTCGCGGATACCTGTGAATTCAGCGTGATGTTCGCCGACAAAGAGGTACAGAGGGTTCTAAAGAGCCCGTTGAAGATGGTCTATATAAAAGATTACACCCTCGAAGATATGTTCCACTTCCTTTTTGACGACCACAATATGTTCTACGACTTTGACCGCGAAAGAAGGGTCTTGACGATATCGTACATAGAGACGAAATCTTTTCACATAGACTATGTGAATCTAAGCGAGCTGAAGACAGAGTCGGTGAAATCGATAACGGTCGGAGCCTCCGGAAACCAGGGCGGAGTATACGGCACGACGGGCGGATACAGCAGCGGCGGTACGGCAGGCAAAAGCGGTTACGGGGGTACGGGAGGCGGTGATAACTCCGACTACACGACCATAAAGACCGTTACCGAGTTCAACTTCTGGAGCGACTTCAAGAGCCAGATAGACGCGATATTGCAGCGTGACGAAGATAGCCATACGGTCAAAAGCAAAGCGCTTGTAAACAACGAAGGGGGCATCGTTACGGTTACGGGAACGAAGCGGCAGATCGAGCGCGTGCAGAACTATATAGAACAGGTTATGGGGAGGCTGCACAAACAGATCATGCTCGAAGCGCGGCTGGTTGAGCTGCGCTACAACGACCAAAACACTACGGGAGTGGACTGGAGCCGTTTCGATCTCTCTTTGAAAGGGGAGGTGTCGGATACTTACCAAAGAGGTCTATCTTCACTTACCGACCGCCCTTTCTACTCTTTCAGCTACAACTTCACGATGGACGGGCTTCTCGACTTTTTGCAGCGTTACGGCACTGTAAACACACTATCCAACCCCAAAATCATGACGCTCAACAACCAGCCGGCCGTCATAAACGTGGGAGACCAGATAAACTACAAATACCAGACAGGTGCGATTACGACCACCACGACGGGAAACCCTGTAGGTACCAACACATACCAGCTCGGCTCTGTATTTATAGGGCTTACTCTCAATATCGTACCGGAGGTGACCGACGACGGTTTTATCATACTGCGCGTCAATCCGGTCGTAAGTGAAATGCTTGGGGAGAGCAGTGTCAACGACCTGACATATACCCAGCCCGGTAACGATGCGGATGGTGTGCGAAGCATGCCGCCGGATGTCAAGATAAAGCAGCTCACCTCCATAGTGAAGGTGAAGAACGGCCACAAGGTGATCATTGGTGGCTTGATAAGCAACCGCACCTACTCCACCAACACGAAAGTACCGGTGCTTGGAAGTCTTCCGTTGGTCGGAAAGGCGTTCAGCCATAACGGTACGCAGAGCCAGAAGGTGGAGCTCATTATCATACTGACTCCAAAAATCGTGGACGGAACATCTTTCCCATCCATCGAAGACGCGCTTCAGATGGGGAGTAGATAGATGCTCGACTATAAAAGGGCGGCCGCCCTCTTCGAAGATAGAGCCGACAGCGGAGACTATTTTGATTCGGCGAGTGCCGAGCGTTCGCGAAGCACACTAAGAAGAGTGGTCGGGGAAGAGGAGAGGAGACCCCTTTTCCTTCTTGGAGAGCCCGGGGTCGGAAAGAGTCATATGCTCGAAACGGTTGCCGAAGAGATGGGGAGCGAGCGGCTGATCGTGCATCTGAAAGAGCCATTTTTCGAGCCGAAAGATTTCCTGGAGCGTCTGTTGCGCGAGGCTGGAAAAAGTGTGGATGGCGGATTGGAGGAGATGAAGAGGGCAGCCGTCGATACTTACGGCGAAAGAGAGCATCTGATCATGATAGACGAAGCGCAGATTCTCGATGAGAAGTCGCTCGAGTTTTTGAGAATCCTGGCCGATACGAAAGCTTTCAGGCTGCTCCTTTCGATGCATCGCAAAGAGGGTGAAGAGATTCTGGCCAAACCCCATTTCAGGACCAGAAGCCACCGTGTCGTGGAGATCGGCACCCTCTCGGCGGACGAGGTGCGGCGCTATATTGAGGGGAGGCTGAGAGAGAATGGGCTGGATGAGGTTTCACGCATATTCGAGCCGAAGCACTTCAAACGCATATACCGCTACACCGAGGGGAACTTCAGGACTCTCAAGCGGATGGTGCAGACCCTCTTCGAACTGATGGAGCACGCAAAAAGCGAGGGGCTCACAAAATATGCCAGGCCGAACAGCTGTACCCTGGATATGGCCGCACTCGATCTGGAGCTGATAGATGCATAGCCGTTTCGAATCGCTTCTGCGCAGGTGCAGATCGAGAAGGAGAAAAATCATCGCCAAACGAATCGCTGCGGTTTCGCTGCTCCTTGTTTTGGGAGGCGTTGCGGCATATCTTACTTGGTATAACGGTGCTCTTTTAAACGGTGGCTGGAAAGAGCAGAGCCGTGAAACCTCTTTGGTAACAACTGTGCAGAGCATGACGGAGTCTGTGAGAGCGAAACCGGCTTTGAAAGATGTGCATCCCAAAACCGAGGTGGCCGCCGAGCCGAAGGGGCAGATCGAAAAAAGCGGCGGCGAAATGGTTATGAAAGAGAAAAAGAGCGCTTTGCAAAATGGTGAAAAGAGTGAGCCGAAAGAGATAAAAAAAGAGGCTGCAAAAGAGGCAGTGAAGCCGGAACCGAAAGTGAATAGGGATGTGCTGACGGAAGCGTTGAAGCCGGAAGCCGAAAAAGCGGAAGCGGAACCGAAGATCCGGCTGGAGGTAAGGGAAGTTACAGGTATAGACGCGCTGCTCGAGCAGTATGCGAATTCGCCAAGATACTCCGTAGCTCTTAAAATAGCTCGGAAATATTATGACGAGGGGGATTTCGAAAAAGCCTCTTTGTGGGCCAGGAAAGCGAACGTTCTTGATCGTGACGACGAGAGGGCGTGGATCATCTACGCGCAGTCGGAGTACGCGCTCGGGCGCGAGGAGCGTGCAAAACGGATACTCATACTCTTTCTAGACTACAAAGATTCGGCAAAAGCGCGCTCTTTGCTGATGACATGGGGCAGGGAATGATAAAACAGAGTGTAAGACTGGGCGATATACTGGTCGAAAAAGGTCTCATCACCGAAGATGAACTGACGGAGGCTCTAAAGAAGCAGAAAGAGAGCGACTACTCCAAAAAGCTGGGTGAGATTCTGGTAGATGAGGGTTTCGTGACAGAAAGGGAGATAGCGGAGCAGCTCGCGAGTCAGCTCAGGCTGGAGTTTGTGGACCTCTACGGCGTGGAGCTGGATCTGAAGCTGCTCGAGCAGTTTCCGCTCCAGGTTCTCAAAAACGCATGGGCGGTACCGTTTGGGGAGGATGAGGAGAGCATATTCGTAGCCACTTCCGATCCGCTTAACTACGATGCTCTCGAGGTTCTCGAAAGAAGTGTGGTAACGAAGCCGATCAAACTCTTTCTGGCTATGAAGGGCGAGATTCAGCACATATTTCAGCGCATTGAGATTATAGATTCCACCAGGTCGATCGTGGCCGAAGTGAAGCGAGAAATAAAACAGCATGGCATCAAAAACGAGAGTGAAGAGAGTGCTGTTTTGAAGCTTATAAAGCTCATCATAAAAGATGCCGTAATCCGCAACGCGAGCGACCTGCACATAGAGCCGGACGCCTACGAGGCATCGGTACGTGCCAGGGTGGACGGTGTGCTTCACGAGACCTTCGTCTTCGATCTGGAGGTCTACACCGCACTCGCTTCGCGCATAAAGATACTCGGAAACCTCGACATATCTGAGCGCAGAAAGTCGCAGGACGGCAGGTTTATGCTGGTTGTCGACGGCAAAGAGTACGACTTCAGGCTCTCGGCGACCCCAACCCTGCACGGTGAGTCGATAGTGATGCGTATTCTCGACCAGCAGAAGGTTCTGATGAAGATGTCAGAGCTCGGGTTCGAAGAGGAGAATCTTAAAAGCTTCCATGAAGTGATTCACCAGCCCTACGGCATAGTTCTGCTCACGGGCCCTACCGGCAGCGGAAAGACGACGACCCTGTATGCCGCCTTGAACGAGATCAAAAGCATCGAAAACAAGGTGCTGACCATAGAGGATCCCGTAGAGTACCAGCTCCCCCTCATTCAGCAGGTGCAGGTCAACGAAAAGATCGGCTTCACATTTGCGAAGGCCCTGAAATCTTTTCTGAGGCAGGATCCCGACATCATAATGGTGGGAGAGATTCGCGACTTCGAGACGCTATCCGCAGCCGCCCAGGCATCGCTTACCGGTCACCTCGTCTTCTCCACACTCCATACCAACGACGCCCCGAGCGCCGTCAGCAGGATGGTCCAGATGGGGCTGGAGCCCTATCTGATAGCCGATGCGCTCATAGCCGTAGTGGCACAGCGCCTCGTGCGTAAAATCTGCCCCTACTGCAAAACCGAGAGCAGGCCCCACCACGACCTGATAAAGAGGGTAGAGAAGTACCTGCCCGAAAATCCGCTCTTCTACAAGGGCAAAGGGTGCCCAGAGTGCGAGATGACCGGCTACATGGGAAGAACGCTGATAGTGGAGATAATGAGCGTAAACGAAGCGGTCGCACAGAAGATCTCCGAAGGGGCATCCAGGCTCGAGATAGCCAAAACGGCGCTCGAATCGGGGCAGTACCGCCCGATGGTCGAAGATGGCGTCAGAAAGGTTCTCGGCGGAGTCACCACCCTCGAAGAGGTATTGAGAGTTACGCGGAGCTGAATATGCGCTACTTCAGGATAGATTACAGGCAGGGGAACAGGCGCGAATCGGTCGTACTCGAGGCGCAGTCGAAAATGGATGCGGTAACCGAGTTCAGGCAGCGCACCCTCGGCGTCATGCTATCGGTAAAGGAGGTCTCGAAGCCCTTTTCGCTGAAACTGCGAAAGTGGCTGGAAGCCAACAGGTCGCCGGTGCGCCGCAAAAGGGTCTCTCAGGAGCCCTACATAGCGACACTGAGGCAGATATCGGTTATGCTCGATGCCGGACTTCCGATAAACCAGTGCCTCGAAGAGGCGATACGCTCCACCGACGACGAGATGCTCAAAGAGATTCTTCGCTCACTGCTCTCTGATATCGAGAGCGGTATGAGCCTCAGCGAAGCGCTCGAACCTTTCAGAGTCCAGCTCGGCAGCATCTCCCTCTCTATGTTCAACCTCGGAGAGCAGACCGGAACGCTTTCAGACTCGATAAAAAAACTGGCAGAGATACTCGAGCAGATCCAGCACAACAGGCGTGAGCTCGTGCGGGCGACTCGCTATCCGCTCTTTACGATCATTGCGATGATGCTCGCTTTTGTCGTCGTTATCCTTATGGTCGTTCCGCAGTTTCAGGAGATATTCGCCGAAAGCGGGGCCGATCTGCCTTTCCCGACACAGCTTCTGATCTGGGTGGAGCATGCGATGACGGAATATGGCCCCTTCATCGTAGCGGGTGCAGTCGTTTTGAGCCTCCTTTTTTCGTACATCTACGGAAAAAATGAAAAAGTGAGGCTCGAAGCGGACCGTCTGCTGCTTAAAGTCTATATCGTAGGCAAGGTGACGCACTACGCGATGGTGGGACGCTTCGTCTATATATTCAACGTTTTGCTCAATGCCGGCATTCCGATAACCGATGCACTCGATGCGGCCATAGGTGTAGTGGAGAACAGCTATATGAAAAGGCGTCTCGAGGCGATAAAAAGGGCCATAGAAGAGGGGCGTCCGCTCCACAGCGGCTTCGAAGAGAGCGGACTCTTCGCGAACATGATAGTGCAGATGGTAAAGGCGGGCGAGCAGGGCGGCGCGCTGGGTACGATGCTTCAGAAGGTCACCGATTACTACCAGGAGAGGTATCAGCACATAGTCGACAATGTAGCATCGATGATCGAACCGATACTGATAGCAGCGATAGCCGGGTTCGTACTGGTGCTGGCGCTTGGAATATTCCTGCCCATGTGGAGCATGGCCGAAGTGATGGGGATGTGATGGAGAGCGAATTCGGAACGATAACGGTTGCGGTGATAAGCACGCTCATTCTGGCGTTCGGACTCTGGATTATCAGAAAGTTGACACAGATATAGGGGGCGGCCTTTTTCGGCTCTATCCTGCGTCGAACCGGAAAAAGAGAACGAAACGCCCGACCTGCGGGGATGGGGGCCGGGTGTTTCGTTTTCATTTGGTATTGGCATTATGCGGGTGTCAGTTGTCGATCAGGGTGAAGGTTCCGGAGGTGCTGTTGTACTCCCAGTAGTCGTTTGCGTCCGGTTTGCCGGCAATATCGGGTGACGCCGCCTTTACGCCGCCGTTGGAAGCGGGGCCCCTGTAGTAGCCGTCGGCCCCTTTTACCCACTTTACATTTTTTCCATTTTTCAATATTTTGTCGAACGGTGCGGTGTCGCTGCTGCCGAGTTTTATCGGGTATCCGGTTGCGGCGTCAAACTGCGCGGGGTCCGAGGGGTCTATGTCGAAACCGCAGGTAAACGAGCCTTCGTTTATTATCCACTCTCCGTGGCATACGTCTATCGCCGTCTGAACCGACGAGGCGGTGGAGAGTTCCGAGGTTATTTTGGCGTTGTCGCGCATTCCCAGAAACTTCGGAACGGCGACGCCGCCGAGCACCCCTATGAGAAGAATGACGAATATCAGCTCGATAAGGGTGAAAGCGGCTCTTTTCATGCGTCTACTGCAGATCTATGTTTACCGTATAGGTGCCGTTGAATGTAGAGTTCGGAGATACGAGCCTTTTGAGCTTCTGGTATTTGTGATTCGCAGAGTCGTTCACGACTTTTATCTGGGCGGAGAGAACCGGCGGATTCTGAGTGTGGTCAATGAGAATAGTCGCGTTTAGCTCACCGTTTTTGCCCTTGTACTCCCACGCCGTCGAGGATGCGTTGTATGTGGCGTTTATGCTCCAGTAAGGAGACCCTTTAACCTCGAAAATATCGGTAATATTGGCGTCGGTCCCGTTAAGGTCGAGTAGGTTAAGGTATGCGGGCGGTACGGAAGATACGGCATCCTGCACCACTTTGAAGACGTTGGTCACCTCGGCGTTCTGCTTCATTCCCTTGTACTTCGGAATCGCTACACCGGCGAGTATTCCTATTATTATGATCACGAAGATCAACTCTATGAGTGTAAACCCTTTTCTCATAATGGACTCCTATAGTTTCGTTGTTGTCGAATGTGTTTTCAATATCGTCTCTTTTGGAGAAAATATTTAGCCGGATGCTTTAAAATTTTATCGATCATCGAAGCCGTTACAGATATGAACCCGCTGGTCGTTAAACTCAAACAGGCAGTATGGAGTTATGCATCGGTATCCCACCCTCTGTATCATGAAAATCTTTACGAGATGCAGCGATACTGCGGACCGGATGGTCTGTTTGGATTGCTGCCAAACATTGAAAAAATGCATGAACTCTTAAAGATTATGTAAATCAAAATTATGTATAGTAATGCGATTAATAAAAAATTATTGTAAAAAACCTTATATGGTTTCACTTGAAAATCTCAATACTGCTGAGATTGGTGTTTGACAGATTCTGGTTTTGAAAGGGGTATCATGGGTTTTGGAGGTTTTGGAAGGTATGTTTTTGCCTGTTTGTTGTCGCTCTCTATTCTGACTGGGTGCGGTGGCGGTTCCGGTTCGGATACGACAGACGGCACATCGGGTTCGATCACAACAACTTACGCAACAGCACAGCTTGGAAACCTGGCAAATGCGACGGTTGAGATCTTTGAAGTGGAAGATAACGGAAGTTTGACGCTGAAATGGAGTGAACAGACATCTTCCGGCGATAGACTGGATGAGATAGGTAAGTTCGATCTTCATGCGCAGGATTTGAAGCCGGATAGGTTCTACCTTTATAAAGTAAGTGGAGGAGAGGACTGGGATGCTGATGACGACGGCGTAAAGGATGCAAACTATACTCTGAACAGAGGTACTGTCAGAGCCGTAGCCAAAGGGAGTGAGATTATAGATATGGGCGAAGGTTTCAGAGTAACCGCTGTAAGCGAGATAGTTTACGAGAAAGTTGCAAAAACCCTCAAATACGACTTCAACAGTACAACCTTCGGCGATATTCTAAACCAAAGTGCGGCTCTGGTAGTCGACGATATCGATGGTGACGGCAGTGTGGATATCAAGGATATATTACGCTATGACCCGGTGGCCGATAAAGAGAGGCTAAAAGAGCTGTACAGGCTTAAACTGAATGAAATTCTGGATACCATCCACCAGGGAAAAACCGTCGTGTTGAATCTTGACTCCATAGTGGGCTCCTACGGTACATCAAGTTCAACTCACGAGGTTGCTATCTCAAGTGACGGTACAATAGCCTATTTGGCAGATGGGGATAACGGTTTGGTGATCATAGATATAACCGATCCGGCAAATCCGACTCAGCTCGGCTCTTATTATGATACGGCCGGGTATGCATTTGGTGTCGCCCTCTCGGGCGACGGTACGAAAGCCTATTTGGCGGACGGTGGTAACGGTTTAATAATCATTGATATCACTGATCCTGCAAACTTAACTAAACTAGGATCTTTTGATATAGGAGGCAGCGCCAACAGTGTTGTTCTTTCAGGCGACGGTACAAAAGCTTATATAGCAGGTAGTAACGGTTTAGTCATTGTTGATGTGGTTGATCCTGCAAACCTGACAGAACTGGGCTCGTACAATACAGCCGGAGTTACTTCTTGGGATATTACCCTTTCAGGCGACGGTACAAAAGCCTATATAGCAGATTATAATAACGGCTTGGTAGTTATCGATATCACTGATCCTGCAAACCCGACCCTGTTTGGCTCCTATGATACGGCCGGGGATGCTCATGGTGTTACTCTCTCAAGCGACGGTACAAAAGCCTATGTGGCAGATAATAATAACGGGTTAGTAATTATAGATATTACCGATCCTGCAAATCTAACCAGACTTGCTGTCTATAATGCGGGAAGGTATGCTTATGATGTCACCCTCTCAGATGACGGTACAAAAGCCTATGTGGCAGATATTGTAAATGGTTTGGTAGTTGTCGATATCACCGACCCCACAAACCCGACCCCGCTCGGCTCCTACGATACGGCGGGGGATCCTCGTGGTGTTACTCTCTCAAGCGACGGTACAAAAGCCTATGTGGCGGACGGCGGTAACGGTTTGGTCATCATAGATATCACCGATCCCTCAAATCCGACTCTGCTCGGCACTTACGATACGGCGGGGTATGTCAGTGGCGTCATCCTCTCAGGTGATGGCACAAAGGCCTATGTGGCGGATGGCGGTAATGGCTTGGCCATCATCGATATCAAAGATCCCTCAGCCCCAACTCTGCACGGCTCTTACGATACGGCCGGGAGTGCCGTTGGCGTTGCCCTCTCAGATGACGGCACAAAAGCCTATGTGGCTGACCTTTTCAGTGGCTTGGCCATCATCGATATCAAAGATCCCTCAGCTCCAACTTTTCTTGGCTCCTACAATACGGCCGGGGATGCAAGTGATGTCACTCTCTCAGATGACGGTACAAAAGCTTATGTAGCAGATTATAGTGACGGTTTGGTCATTATTGATATCACCGATCCAAGCAATCCAAGTGAGTTCAGTGCCTACAATACAATCGGTGCCGCTTATGGAGTTTGCCTCTCTGGTGACGGTACGGAGGCTTATATAGCAGACCTGAATAACGGTCTTGTGGTAATCGACCTCACTCTTTTCGAGTGACACTGTTTTTAATGGCGGGATTTTACGTGAAAATTTTAGCGCGGAGCGAAGTCTGTTTCGCTCTGCCGTTTCCCAAAAAAGGTTCGGCAGAAAGAGCTTTTTCAAAGATAGATGATACCGATCCTGACCTCTTTGTCGCGGTTGAGGGGAAAACTTGCCTTTTTGAAGTTGGGCAAATTGAAAAGGTTGATCGTTTTGTAGTTTGAGAGCCCCACCCCCTCTTTCGGCATAAGCAGACCCTTGTCGATTTTACTGTTGTTGTTTTCATCATGAAATACGCTGACAGCATATCTGCCTTCAGGGAGGTCTTTGAAGAGCGCTTTGACCGTTGTGCCGGTGATTGGTACACGCTCCATTTTATAGTATTTGTCCAGTGCCTTGTCGGGTATGGTTCCCTCTTTGTTGTAAAGAGAGAACTGCACCTCTCCACGATCATTTCTCAAGCCCGTTACAACTATTGTGAGATCGTGTGCATGTAACTCGAAGAAGGTGAATATCAGACCAACGGTGAGAATTACTTTCTTCATTTATATTATTTTCCTCTACTCTATGTTCATGGTGATACAGACTCACTTCAATATTGGATTAGTTATTACAGTTTTTGCAGCCTCCACTGCAAGATTGGTTACCGCTTTTTGCTCCTTTTCCCTGCCTTCCATTAAAGCCGGTCGGCGGGAAGTTGTCGTACATCCATGCCGCTATAATTTCGAGTTCCGATTTTGTAACATTTCCTTTTTGTGAAGGCATGAGACCGAATCGCCGAATCTTCTGAGGCATACATACTGCCTTTGCCTTGCTTGGATGCAAGACATAATCAACCATAAACGATACCGCACTCTTTTTTTCCGGATACTCCATTTTTATATGTCTCATAATACCCATTACCGGTGGTGCAACTAAAGAAGAGACATCTACAGGTCTTGTCTTTATATGACAAATACCACATTTTTTGTCGAAGAGCGTCTCAGCATTACGTGCCGTATCCGCAACAGTCACTGATGTAAGCATGAATAGCGACAAAAGTACATTTTTCATTTTCATGTTTAGGTCCTTTTTTATGTGTATCATAACATTTAGTATGAACAGAATGTGAATTGTACTTTTGCAGCCTTTCATGAGCCGGTATTTCGGGATATTCTGATATAGTTGCCATGGAATGGATCAGTCGCTGCCTCCAAAACATACCGGCTTGCCCATAATAATATTTAGATAAAAAATACAAACAATACGAGGTGGCGAAAAGTATCTTTACGGAGATCTGACCATATCTGCCGGCCCTATGACATAGACACTACGCAAAAGTCTATATACCGAATGGCGGAAAAAAACTTTTATGGAAATCTTCACTTTTATATTGTGCCGGAAGCGAAGTTTTCGGGCAAGTTTGCGATTTTTATGTAAAAAGAGTGAAAAATCGGCGCAAAATTTGCAAATTTTTTTTATTTCAAGTATAATTTCAACCCTCCCCCTAAGTAGCAGCGGTTTGTTATATTTGCAAGCCGCTGTCGTATGTGACGCCAAATCAATACATAAGGAAACAGCAATGAAAAAAGGGATCCATCCTGAATATGTCGAGTGCAGCGTAACTTGCGCATGCGGAAACCACTTTACGGTACTTTCAAACAAGCCCGAGATGCGAATCGATATCTGCAACGCATGCCATCCTTTCTTTACGGGATCTGAGAAGATTGTCGACGCTACAGGACGTGTCGAGAAGTTCAAAAGCAAATACAAACTGGAAAAATAGCCGTTTAATTGCTGACGCTTCTTCCCACCCCGATAGGAAATATCGAAGATATGTCCTTGCGCTCATTGCGGGTGCTGGAGGAGGCGCAGGTTCTCCTTTGCGAAGATACGAGAGTCGCGAAAAAACTTCTCAAACTGCTGGAAGAGCGCCACGGGCTCAACCACAGGATAGAAAAATTCATCTCTCTCCACAGCCATAACGAAGATAGGGTTTTAGCCTCCCTCGAACCCTCTTTTTTTGAAAAAAACATTGTATATATGAGCGATGCCGGTATGCCGTGCATAAGCGATCCTGGTGCCGTTTTGGTGGAGTATTGCCAGCGCCACGGCATCGACTACACGGTACTGCCCGGACCCACCGCTTTTGCGACCGCCTATGCGGCGAGCGGTTTTACGCAGGGGAGCTTTATCTTCTACGGTTTTCTTCCGCACAAAGGCTCCGAACGTCACGGCGAACTGCAAAAGCTGCTTACAGAGCCATATGCCGTTATTTTGTACGAAGCGCCGCACCGTTTCGAGAAACTGCTCGATGAGCTTGAGCGTTATGCACCGGAGAGAGTAGTTTTCGCTGCGAAAGAGATTTCCAAAAAGCATGAGCGCTTTTTTAAAGGGAGTGCAAAAGAGCTGAAAGAGCAGATAAGCGGAGCTCTTTTGAAAGGAGAATGGGTAGTCATTCTCTCTCCATCCCTGCAGGGTATACAGGGCGGTGCTTTGAGCGCTGTCGATATCGAGGCTCTGGATATTCCCCCGAAACAGAAGGCCAAGCTGCTCTCGAAAGTGACTGGACTCGGCGTAAAAGAGTGTTACGAAAGAGTAGTGACGGAAAAAAAATGACAATAAAGTGACTGCGACATTTCGTTTTTGTAACTTTTCAAACATTTTTGGATAAAATGGGCTTATGATAATTTACGGCAAGCAGATTTGCGCAACCCTTATGCAGCGGCATCCTGAACTCATCGAACGCTTCCTTCTTGCCAAAGAGGTAGACAAAAAAGAGTTTTCGAAGATAAAAAAGATAGGCAAACCGGTAGAGAGGGTGGATCCCAAGAGGGCGCAAGCCCTTGCTCGCGGGGGAAACCACCAAGGGTGGCTTTGCGAAGTCAAACCCTACCGCTATGCCGACTTTTCTGAGCTCAAAGAAGCCGATTTCCTGGTTGTACTGGCAGGTCTGACCGATGTCGGAAATATCGGGGCGATCATTCGCACGGCCTATGCGCTCGGAGCCGACGGAGTCATAGCTTCTGGCGTAAAGCAGCTGCAGAGTGAGGCGCTCATACGTACCAGTGCCGGGGCGATGTTCGATATGCCCGTGGCGATCGTTCCCAATCTTCTCGATCTGCTCAATGAACTGAAGCAGTGCGGTTTTACGCTCTATGGCGCCGCCGTAGGGGGTGAGCCGATAGAGGAGGCGGAGATAGACCGCAAACGGGTGCTCGTACTCGGCAGCGAAGGGGAGGGGATAGCCAGAAGGGCGCTGCAGAAGATGGAGAGGATCGTCTCGGTAAGGATGGCCAGAGAGTTCGATTCGCTGAATGTAAGTGCCGCGGCGGCGATATTAATCTACAGGATGGGGCATGCTTGAGAAGATATTGAAACAGTATGGGGCGGACAAGGTAAGCGCAAGGACGAAAATCTCCAAAAAAAATCTCTCAAAACTCCTGAAAAAGGATTTTGAAGGTTTCTCCAAGCCGCAGGCATATGGATTCGTCTCGATACTTCAGCGCGAGTATGGTGACGACTTTACCGAGCTGAAAGCAGAGTTGGAAGTGTGGTTCTCCTCTTCGGAAAATGAAGATAAAAAAGAGGAGATATTCATATCTGCTGATACCGGCAAGAGTGAAACCAATTACAAAGGGGTCATCGCCGCCGTTTTGCTGCTGGCGGTCGCAGCGGCGCTGTTCTATATTTTCCAAAAATGGCAGAACCGTGAGGTCGAGTCGCAGGAGGCGGTGAAGAGCCATATAGCGATCCCTGTCGATGAGAACAGGACGGAAACGGCAAATCCTGCGGCAGCCGTTGAGGATAAGGTGCAAGCCCCTCAGGCCGTGGAGCGGCAGGATGAGTCCGCAGAAGCGGGGCTGGAGCAGGCAGCCGAACCGAAAGAGCAGGAGGCTGCACCTGCAAAAGAGCAGAGCGAAACGGAACCCTATGTACCTATGGAGAGTCCCGTAATAACTCCGGTTGTCAAACTCTGGTTCGGTATCATAGATCTCGAGAGCAAAAAGAGGGCGGCGAAAACGACCGCGGATCCTTACGAGATAGATCCCAAAGGTAGAAAACTGCTCATAACGGGTCACTGGCGCTTCGAGATAAGCGACTCTTTCGGCAGTCTTTTCAAGTATAACGATGCAAAAAAGCACTACTTCCTTATCGATGACGGGATGGTAAAAGAGATTCCGCTATCGGAGTTCAAGCGCCTGAACGGAGGAAAAGTTTGGTAAAAAAAGTTGTTCTCCCTCTTCTGCTGGGCTCATCCCTGTTTGCGAATACGGTTTTGCAAAAGGTCCAGTCCCTGCTCGACGAGGATACCTATTCATCCCACAGCAAGCTCATCTCTCTTCTTTTCGAAGATGAGGCCGCCTACATGAAAAGTTCGAGTGTCGATATGATAAAGGTAGCTTCAACGCTCGAAGAGAACGGCCTGCTGAAGCTCTCTTTCGCATCTGCGAAGCAGGTAGAGCTCACGTTTGAATACGGTGGAGAGAACCCCCTCTTTTTCATGAAACTCATGACTGATACCCTGAGGAACATGGGGCTTTCGTTCGTTTTGACGAAAGAGGCGAAGCTCGACAAAGAGGGTTTTTTGTGGACGGTTACCTTCGAGGCGAAATCTGTTCCGGACCCGGTTTTGCTGGCGAAAAGGCTGGAGAGAAACCGTGCCGCAGTGACCGACCTTCAGCGGCTAGAGAGTACCAGATGGCGCTACCGTATAGATATGAGCGATGCGACAGTTTCGGCGAAGCCGATAAGGGCCGGCCAGAGCGTGAAGATCGTTCGTCCCATACGTCCGGTATGGATGGAGGTTAGCCGCATAAAGAGGCTTGTCATACGGGAGCTTCCCGGGAGCCACTGGTATGCGGATGTCGTAGTTTATGATAAAATGCTGCATATTTTATCGATGAAACAGAGTGAAACGCGTACACGCTACCTAAGCCTGAGGCTGCCGGCAGACGCGGCATATGTAAAAATAAGCGACCGTTTTACGCTTGAAAATCTGCGCAGCGGAGTTAAGCTGACCGCAAAAGGTGAAAAATAGATTATGTTCGACGAAATCGAGTTTGAGAAACTAAAGAGGCTGCCGAAGTATGTCTTTGCCGAAGTGAACGACCTCAAAATGGCGGCAAGGCGTGCCGGTGAGGATGTGATAGACTTCAGCATGGGCAACCCCGACGGTCCCCCTTCGAAAAAGATAATAGAGAAGCTGGTGGAGTCGGCCGAAAAGCCCAAAACACACGGCTACTCGGCCAGCAAAGGGATCTACAAGCTGAGGCTGGCGATCTGCAACTGGTACGAGCGCCGCTACGGCGTGGCTCTTGACCCGGAGACCGAGGCGGTTGCCACGATGGGAAGCAAGGAGGGGTACGTTCACCTAGTGCAGGCCATCACCAATCCGGGCGATACAGCCATAGTTCCGGACCCCACATACCCGATACACTCATACGCCTTCATGCTTGCCGGCGGAGCCGTCAAAAAGATGGAGCTCGTCTTCAACGAAAAGTATGAAGTGGACGAAGAGCTCTTCTTCATAAATCTCAAAAAGGCGCTTATAGAGTCTGTACCGAGACCAAAATATGTGGTCGTGAACTTCCCGCACAACCCGAGCACGGCAACCGTGACACCCGCATTTTACGAAAGATTGGTCGATACGGCCAAAAAGGAGCGCTTCTACATAATAAGCGACATAGCCTACGCCGATATAACATTCGACGGCTATAAAACCCCCTCTATCCTTGCCGTCGACGGTGCGAAAGATGTGGCTGTGGAGAGCTATACACTCTCCAAAAGCTACAACATGGCCGGTTGGCGGGTGGGCTTCATAGTAGGAAACCCCAAACTCGTAGGCGCTCTTCAGAAGATCAAGAGCTGGCTCGATTACGGCATGTTCACCCCGATACAGGTGGCCGCAACGATCGCCCTGGACGAGCTAGAAGGCGAGGTGGACCATACGATAGAGAAGTACAGGAAGCGAAGAGATGTGCTTATAGACGCCTTCGCAAAAGCTGGATGGCAGATAGAGAAGCCGCGCGCGAGTATGTTTGTGTGGGCAAAACTGCCCAAAGAGGCTCTACACCTTGGAAGCCTGGAGTTCTCCAAAAAGCTGCTGACCGAAGCGAAGGTGGCCGTAAGCCCCGGCATCGGCTTCGGAGAGTATGGAGACCAGTATGTACGCATAGCGCTGATAGAGAATGAAAAGCGCATACGCCAGGCGGCAAGAAATATCAAGAGGTATTTGAACACACTGAAAAATGATAACTGAGAAACAGTCGTCCGGCCGCTTCTCAGTAACTAAAACCCAGAACCTAAAACCAATAACCCATAACCAAAAAAAAGAGGAAGCAATGATCCACGTAGGAATCATCGGTGTAGGAACAGTCGGCGAGAGTGTCGCGAAGATTTTGCGGGACAACCGCGATATCATCAGTGCCAGGGCCGGCAAAGAGATTGTCGTGAAAAAGGGGGTTGTGCGCAACCTCTCCAAAGCGAGGGATGTCGATATACCGCTTACCGACAATATAGACGAAGTTCTCGACGATCCCCAAATAGATATAGTAGTCGAGTTAATGGGCGGGGTCGAAGGGCCTTACAGGGTCGTGCAGAAGGCGCTTCGGAATAAGAAGGCCGTTGTAACGGCCAACAAGGCGCTTTTGGCTTACCACCGCTACGAACTGCAGGAGACCGCAGGAGAGATTCCTTTCGAATTCGAAGCGAGTGTCGCCGGGGGGATCCCCATCATAAAGGCGCTGCGGGAGGGGCTCAGCGCGAACCATATAGAGTCGATCACCGGGATCATCAACGGTACCGCAAACTATATACTTACGAAGATGATGAACGAAGGGGTCGATTTCGAGCCGGTTTTGAAGGAGGCTCAGGAGCTTGGCTACGCAGAAGCGGACCCGACGTTCGACATAGGCGGCTTCGATGCCGCGCACAAACTTCTGATTCTGGCCTCCATAGCCTACGGGATAGATGCAAAACCGGAAGATATTCTGATAGAGGGTATAGAGCAGATCACACAGGCCGACATCTGTTTCGCCAAAGAGTTCGGCTATACGATAAAGCTGCTCGGCATCGCAAAGAAGGTCGGCGGGTACGTAGAGCTCCGGGTGCATCCCACGCTGGTTCCAAAAAACCGCATGATTTCGAAAGTTGACGGAGTGATGAACGGTATAAGCGTCATAGGCGACAAGGTGGGAGAGACCATGTATTATGGCCCCGGAGCGGGCGGTGACGCTACGGCAAGTGCCGTAATAAGCGATATCATAGCGATAGCCAGAGGTGGCAAAAGCTCACCGATGCTCGGTTTCAAACGTCCGCTCGAGAGTGGACTGGAGCTTCTTGGAAGGGAGTCTGTCGTAAGCAAATACTACATCCGCCTCGAAGTTGAGGATAGACCGGGTGTTCTTGCGAAGGTCAGCCGCGTAATGGGCGAAGAGAATATCTCGATAGAGACGATGCTGCAAAAACCGGGTGCAGAAGGGTCGGCATCGCTGTTGCTGGCAACCCACTCTTGCGAAGAGAGATCTATGCAGAGCGCACTCATGCGGCTTTTCGGGCTCGAGAGCGTGCTGGAGCGTCCGGTTATGATACGGATGGAAGAGTAGGTCGGCAGATTCGGCTGCCGTGTAAAAGCAAAATAGAGGGGGAGAGAAAGCTTTGCGCTACAAAGAGATAGAGAGCGTTTGTACATACTGCGGTGTTGGGTGCGACATAGTGGCCGAAGTAGACGGCAACATCGTACATAAGATCAGAGCCGACAAGGATGGATACGTAAGTCAGGGCAAGCTCTGCATAAAAGGGAAGTACGGGTTCGATTTCATAGAGTCGGATGAGCGGGTCAGAGAGCCGCGCATTTCGACGCGCTTTTTGAAAAAGAATCCGCATATAGCGGAGGCACTGGACGGTTCGCTGGCCATGCTGAACGATGAGTGGTACACGACGGACCTTAAGAGCGCTGTCAAGGCGGCCGCTATGAAGCTGACCGAGATCAGGAAGCGATACGGAGACGAGAGTTTCTGCGCCATCGGCGGGGCCAGAACCAGCTGCGAGAGTTCATATCTGTTTCAGAAGTTTACCCGCGACGCGATGAATTCGCCCCATGTGGACAACTGCGCGCGTGTATGCCACTCTCCGAGCCTCAAAGGGATGCGCGCCACAATAGGAGAGGGCGCCGCCACCAACCCCTACAACGACATCTACGAGGCCGAGTTCATACTTGTAATAGGTTCGAACACCACCGAAGCCCATCCGATCGTCGCGAACCGCATCATAGATGCGGCGCGCCTGCACGACAATGTGGCGGTGATAGATGTGCGTGAAATAAAGATGATGAAGTATGCCAAGCATAAAGCGGTGATTCCATACGAGGCGAATCTGCTTGTGCTTAATATGATGGCACACGTTATCCTGAAAGAGGAGCTCTACGACAGAAAGTTCGTAGAGAACAGAACAAGCGGCTTCGAAGAGTTTCGTGAGAGTATATTGAGCGATCCTTATGCCGATCCCGGGTTTTTCAGAAGCGTTCCGGGTTACGAGCACCTTGCCACGCTCATTCCCGTTATAGCCAGGGAGTACGCTCTTAAAAAGTCGATGATATTCTGGGGTCTGGGTGTTACGGAGCATCTCGACGGAAGCTATGCGGTCATGGCGATCACACACCTGGCGCTGCTGACCGGCAATGTCGGAAAAACCGGTGCCGGCCTGATGCCGCTGCGAGGTCAGAACAACGTGCAGGGCGCGTGCGATATGGGGTGCCTGCCATATTTCGCTCCCGATTACCAGAAACCCGAAAAAGAGGGTCTTATGACTCCTCAGCTGATCGATGCTATGCTGAATGGAGAGATAAAGGCGATGCTCAATATGGGTGAAGATGTCGCCCATATACACCCGAACCAGAACAAGATAGAAAAGGCGCTCGAAAAGCTGGAGTTCATCATGGTTCAGGAGCTCTTCATGACCGAAATCGCGAAGCGTGCCGATATAGTCGTCGGGGTCAAATCGGCCTATGAAAAAGAGGGGGTCTATGTAAACGCGATGAGACGCCTGCACCTTTCGCAGCCGCTGGTTAAAAGTGATCTTCCCGACGACTGGGAGGTGCTAGTGATGCTCGAAAACGAGATGCGGGGAAGCTACAGCTACTCGAGTGCGGAGGAGGTGTGGAACGAGGTTAGAGAGGTGGCCCACAGGCGTTTCAGCCAGGCTACCTATCTTCGCCTGAAGCGTCACCGAAAGCGCGGTCTTCAGTGGCCAGTATACACTGAGGATACACCGGTTCTTCATCTGCTCGATTTCAGAACGGAGGATGGACTCGGCAGATTCATCTACAACCCATACAAAGAGCGTGGTATGGTAAAGGAGCTCAGGACGGGAGGCGTGAAATCGGGCTTCTATCTAACCACGGGCAGAACACTCGCACAATACAACAATGCGGCCCAGACGCACAGATGCGAAAAACTCGACAACCGCTACGACGAAGATATACTTTTGGCGAGCGAAGAGGATGCGGGCCGCCTGCCGAATAGCGAATATGTGATCTTGAAGAGCGAATACGGTGAAAGTGCTCCACTGCGGCTCAAGCTCACTCCGAAAGTGAAGCCCGATACCCTTTTTGTAACGTTCCACCACGCGAAATCGAAGATCAACTACCTTTTCGGCGACGAGAGCGACGAGCTGATCCTGACGGCGGCGTTCAAGTCGGTCAAGGTGGAGGTGCTTCCCGCATGAGCCGTGCGACCGGCGATATCGCGGAGGCGGTCGCCGTAGCTTTTCTCGCCTCGAGCGGCTGCAGAATCGTGGCCCGCAACGTCTCCTGCCGCTTCGGCGAGATCGACATTATCGCCGAAAAAGAGGGCGTTTTGCATTTTGTCGAAGTAAAAAGCGGCAGAGGTTTTGAACCGATCTACAACATCACCCCGGCAAAGCTCTCGAAACTTCTTCGTACGATCGACTGGTATATCCTAAAAAACGGGATAGATATGCCGTATCAGCTGGATGCGCTTGTCGTCAAGGGCTCCGAGTGCGACTGGATCGAGAATATTACTATCTGATGTTACGCAAATTCCAGGCAAAGCCTGTAATTTGGCAGGGCCTGTGCGGCCCTACAACCACCTAAAGCTTCGAAATCCAAGATTTCGAGATGATTTTACGCAAATTGCGTAAAATCGGTTACTATCCAGTTTTTTGCGAATTTGTTAACCGAAGCAGCAACAGAGACTAAAAACTTTTAAAGATTTAAAGGGTATAATCGAAGCATCTATTTTTTCCAAGGAGATCCGTAATGGGCAAATATATCGAACTCACAAGCAGCAACTTCGACGATACGGTAAAAGAGGGTGTGACACTGGTAGATTTCTGGGCGCCGTGGTGCGGACCGTGCCGTATGATCGCACCGGTCATCGAAGAGCTTGCTGACGAGTATGAAGGAAAGGCGAAAATCGCCAAAGTCAACACCGACGAAGAGCAGGATCTGGCTATCAAGTTCGGTATCCGCTCTATTCCCAGCATTTTATTCTTCAAAGACGGCCAGGTCGTCGACCAGATGGTAGGCGCCGCTTCCAAGCAGGCGTTCGCCGAAAAACTCGACGCTCTCATCGGCTGATTCCGTCTTATGGCAGTGGGTAGAAGGAGATCCCTGTTCTCCTTCTCCTACGTATTCGCGTCGTTCTTCGGCGCGGCCATGATAGCCGCCGCTTTCGCATACTTCAACTATAAATACTCCCAGTACAAATTTATCAATTTCAAAGAGATGATACTCTATACTAAGTCCCAATTATTCGTGCCCGATGAAGATAGTTACATTGTCGTTGTCTACAGTTCCCATATGGGAGATATCACTCCTTCTATCAGGAAATTGAAACGAAAAAACAGCGTACTGGCTATCGATCTTTACCAGAAGCGGAAAAAGAGCGAGCCGGGAGTTGTTTATGCGACGGCAGGTACAAATACGCTTTTGAAGATCATCCACAGGTTTCATATACGGGAGGTTCCCAGCTACTTTATGATCAAGAAGCAGAACGATGAAGGGCTCTATAAGCAGGACAGCCGTATCTATCTGCTCGATACCGCGCTCAAAGAGCTGTAGAGGATTTGAAAAAAGGAGAGAGGATGCTCGATTTGGCGATCATAGGAGGAGGACCGGCTGGACTTACGGCCGGACTCTACGCGACACGCGGCGGATTGGAAAATGTGGTTATGTACGAAAAGGGGATGCCCGGCGGGCAGATCACGCAGAGCAGCGAGGTGGAGAACTACCCTGGAATCACCGAAGTCGTAACCGGAATGGAGCTTATGCAGGATTGGCCGGAGCAGTGCATGCGTTTCGGCCTGAAGCACGATATGGCGGAAGTGGTACGTGTAAGCAGACCGGAAGGTCCCTGCTTCAAGGTCTCCCTTGGCGACGGCAGTGTCATAACCGCAAAAAGCGTGATCGTAGCCACCGGAAGCACACCGAAACGTGCCGGCTTCAAGGGTGAAGATGAGTTTTTCGGTAGAGGTGTGAGCACGTGTGCGACCTGCGACGGCTTTTTCTACCGAGACAAAGAGGTAGCGGTCATAGGCGGCGGCGATACCGCCCTCGAAGAGGCCCTCTTTTTGGCCAATATATGCTCCAAGGTCTACCTCGTCCACAGGCGCGACGAGTTCAGGGCGGCGCCCTCTACCGTGAAGCGGGTAGAAGAGAACGGGAAGATAGAGCTCGTACTCAACGCCGTGCCCGAAGAGGTCTACGGTGACAATATGGGCGTGCAGGGGCTGAAGGTAAAAAAGAGGGATAGTGCAGAGACAGTCGACATCCCCGTTCCGGGAGTCTTCGTATTTGTAGGAAATATCGTAAACAACGACGTGCTGAAGCAGGAAGACGGAAGCTTTTTGTGTGAAGTTAACGAGTGGGGAGAGGTGGTCGTGGACCTTGCCATGAGAACGAGCGAGGAGGGGCTGTTTGCAGCCGGAGACGTGAGGATAATGGCCCCCAAACAGGTGGTCTGCGCCGCCGGGGACGGTGCAAATGCCGCTATAGGGGCGATAGCCTATGTTGAACATCTTAAACGGGAGAATATATGCTGAAAGTCGGAGTCTATGGAGCCAACGGCCGCGTAGGGCAGCTGCTGGTAAAAAATATTCTTGAGGATCCCGATACCGAAGTCGCCGCACTTTGCGAGCGCGATCGTATCGATTACCATGCACCCGAAGGGTCGCTTGTAACCAACGATGCCAAAATATTTCTCGACAGCTGCGATGCGGCGATCGACTTTACCGTGCCCGAAGCTACGGAGGCGCTTTTGAGGGTGGCTATGCAGAGGCCGCGGCCTCTGGTAATAGGGACGACAGGATTGAATAGCGCACAGCAGGCTCTTTTGGAAGAGGCGAGCGAAATCATGCCTATTCTCTATGCGACGAACATGTCCGCCGGTATAGCCCTGCTCAAGAGGCTCGTGCAGATGACGGCACAGAAGCTCGGAGATTTCGATATAGAGATCGTAGAGCAGCACCACCGCTACAAGAAAGATGCGCCCAGCGGTACGGCGCTGACACTGGCGGAGTTCGCAGCAAAAGGCCGGGAGCTCGATCTTGAGAAGGTGCGTGTAAGCTGCAGGGACGGAATCACCGGCGAGCGCACGAAAGATGAGATCGGCGTAATGGCCGTTCGCGGCGGTGATGTGGTGGGACGCCACACGGTCGGTTTTTACAATGACGGCGAATTTATAGAGTTGAACCATACCGCCACAAGCAGGGAGACATTCTCCAAGGGCGCCGTGCGCGCCTGCAAATGGCTTGCCGGACAGCCGGCCGGCCTTTACGATATCAGTGACTGTTTGGGACTGTAAAATGAACGATATGAACGAAAAGTGCGCCGTTGTAGGCGTTTTCGGAGTTAAAGGTGCGTCTCAGATCGCATATTTCGGCCTTTTTGCCCTTCAGCACCGCGGTCAGGAGGCTGCAGGAATATGCTCGAACAAAGACGGCAGATTCCATATGATAAAAGACCGCGGCCTCGTGACGCGGGTATTCAGCGAAAAGAAGATAAAAAAGCTCAAAGGTGACATGGCGATAGGCCATACACGCTACTCCACGGCAGGCGACGACTCGATACTCGATGCGCAGCCGGTATATGCCCGCTACGACCTCGGAGAGCTGGCAATCGTGCACAACGGAAACCTGACGAACGCGAAAGAGGTACGCGACCAGCTGATCAGGCGTGGTGCGATTTTCCAGACCTTCATGGATACGGAAAATATGATCCACCTGATAGCCAAGAGCGAAAAAGATAGGCTCATAGACAGGATTGTCGACGCTCTTCACAGGGTAGAAGGGGCATACTCTTTCGTCATACAGAGCAGAAGCAAGATGTATGCGATAAGGGACCGTTTCGGCTTCAGACCGCTCTCTCTTGCGAAGCTCGGCGACGGCTATATGGTTGCGAGCGAAACATGTGCGTTCGATCTGGTGGGCGCCGAGTTCATACGTGACGTAAAGCCGGGTGAGATGATAGTTTTCGAAAAGGGCAAGACGCCGAAATCGATACAGGTTTTCGAACCCGATCCGCACAAGTGTATTTTCGAATATATCTATTTTGCGCGCCCTGATAGTGTCGTTTTCGGCAAAAACGTCTACAACCTCCGAAAGAGGATGGGCGAGGAGCTCGCCGAAGAGCTGCCTGTAGAGGCGGATATGGTGGTCCCCGTTCCCGATAGCGGGGTAGCTGCCGCTCTGGGTTATTCACAGCGCAGCGGAATACCGTTTGAGCTGGGGATCATGAGAAACCACTATGTGGGGCGAACGTTCATAGAGCCTACACAGGAGCTTCGCAATCTGAAGGTGAAGATGAAACTGAGCCCGATCCGCGAGGTGATTGACGGTAAAAGGCTGGTGGTTATAGACGACTCCATAGTCAGAGGCACGACGAGCAGGCAGATAGTCTCGATGCTCAAAGAGGCCGGAGCGAAAGAGGTGCATATGAGAATATCGTCACCCCCCACTACCGATCCGTGCTACTACGGCGTCGATACGCCGGAGAAAGATAAGCTCATAAGCGCCAGGATGGGTACCGAAGAGTTATGTGAGTTCATAGGGGCCGACTCATTGGCTTTTATCTCCATAGAGGGGCTCGTCAGAAGTGTAGGGAATGACAAAAACTACTGTAAAGCCTGTTTCGACGGGAACTATATCGTATAAATCGCGAATTGACGGAGGCCGGCATATCTTGCCTGCACCCTCCTCTTTTCGCTCGCTCAAAGGGGGAGTTTGAAAAAAGTCTATACAATAGGGCGCTATTTTCGCAAAAAATTCGGCGAAGATGTCTACAAAGTGCCGCTCAGCATACAGGGGTTTACATGTCCGAATATCGACGGGACGGTAGCAAAGGGAGGATGTACATTCTGTCTTAACGAGTCGTTCAGCCCAAATCTGGCTAAGCCGTCCAAAAAGTTCTACCTGAGCCCCAACAGTCGGAGCAACCCTTTGCTGCAGAAGCAGCTGGAGCAGGTTCGGATCCAGTACGGAGCCACCTCTTCACGCCTGGCCGGCAAGTATGGGGTGAAAAAGTTCATAGCCTATTTTCAATCTTTCACAAATACCTACGCCCCCATAGATACCCTCAAGGCCCTCTACGAAGAGGCTCTGCGCCAGCCGGGGTGTATCGGACTCAGCATCGGTACGCGCAGCGATAGCGTCACCGACGAGATACTCGACTACCTGGCGGATCTCTCCGGCAGGTATGAAATATGGATAGAGTACGGTATACAGTCGATCTACGACGAGACTCTCGAAGCGATCAACCGCGGGCACGACAGTGCGAATGTAAAGGAGTGGATAGAGCGCTCCAAGAAAAAGGGGTTGAATGTCTGCGGGCACGTCATATTCGGGCTTCCTGCAGAGTGCGATGCAATGATGCTAGATACCGTAAGGGAGTCTATATCGTGGGGGATAGATTCGATCAAGATACACCCGCTTTATGTAGTCAAAAATACGGCGCTGGCGGTCGACTATCTGAAAGGAAAGTTCGTACCCATAGATGAAGAGAGATATATAAGACTTCTTGTGGAGTCTATAAAGATGCTTCCTCCGTCAATAAGTGTTCAGAGGCTTACCGCTGGCATAGGGGACGGCTCTCTGCTCGCTCCGCAGTGGTGCAGGAACAAACATCTTCAGATGAAACATATAAGAGAGGCTCTGAAAGAGGCGGGATATATCTACTGACGAGATAGTATGGCGGCTTCATCGCCTAATGGCAGTATAGTTTGTAGATAAGGCGTGTTTTTCTGAAGTATGGTGGATATTTCATATGTATCGTAAATGGACGAATCTCTTTGGGTTCCAGACTCTTGGCAACTACAAACTCCCGTTCCAATGTATTTGGACGCTCGCTTTTTGAATCTTTTATGGAAAAGAAATCGCCCAGGCCCGAGGGCTTGAAAACCTGTCCACCGCTAAGTTTCCCGGCTTCCAGAGGGTTGTTTATCATCTTGATTGTCAATTTGCACTGCCCTATCTTGAATTTGCCCACGTTTTGTACTTTTCCTTTGAAAACGATCTCTTCCGATCTTAGCACTCTGTAGTTTTTTATGGAGACCAGCTTGGCCTTTTTGGTATATTTGTCCAGAACGAACATGCTGAATACGGCAGCCGTCGATGTGACCAGGAAAGAGGCGAAAACCATGGACCAGAAGACGTTCGGGCGGGACTCTCTTTTTGACACTACGACAAGAAGGGCGAAGAGCGCTACGAAAAATATAAGCACCAGCCAGTGTAGAATCGTCATATAGGTCATGGGTAGCACCTCGGTTGCACTGTAAGATTGAACTCCTGCGTACTGAAATGATCGACGATTATCCTGAAGGGTTTAGTCTCGTTGCGCGCAATCGGAAAATCTGTACGCTCTATTTTAACGGCTATCGGCTTCAAAACCGCAGCCGCACGATCCAAAAAGTTGTATGCCGGCCTGTATATCGAAACGGCGAGATCGCAGCGGCTGAAATCCAGCTCACTGTCGTTTTTTATTTTCCCCTCTATAATTAGAGAGCTGCTGTAGTTTAGCCGTTTTGTACTCTCCACTTGAATATCGGCTTTTCTGAGGTAGCTGTCCATAATGCTCTTGACCGCTGCAGGACCCGCAAAGAGCAGTAGAACTCCCATGAAGAGAGAGAGGTAGGAGAGTGCTCTTTTTTTTACTATGGCGGCCAGAATCAGAAGCAAAAGGGCCAGAAAGAGAATCCAGCCGATCGCCATATAGTCATATTTTGTAAGTGAATCGAAGGTGTAGTAGATAAAGCTGCGAAGATATTCAGCCATCGTCTCTGCTGTTTTTCTCTTCAATGCCGCTCATACCGAACCGGCGGGCGAGCTCCTGCCGTATGCGGTCGGGAGATATCTCCTTTTTGCCGAGCGCGACAAGAACGTGATAGACAAGATCGGCGCACTCATAGACGATCTCATCTTCGTTGTCGTCTTTGAAGGCGAAACAGAACTCTCCCGCCTCTTCGACAACCTTTTTGAGCATGCCGTTTTCACTCCCCTGAATCAGCTTGGCGGTGTAGGAGCTTTTAGGATCGCTATTTCTTCTTTCGAGTATTGTGTGGTATAGGGTATCTGCCACACCGTAAACCGAAGATGGGTCTACTTCCGACTTCGTCGTAGTTGGCTCTTGCGAGTTTACATCGTTGAAAAAGCAGCTTTTGCGTCCAGTGTGGCAGGCGACACCTTTCTGGTGCACCTGCAGAAGCACCGTATCTGCATCGCAGTCCAGAAGCATCTGCACGATCTCCTGGGTATGGCCGCTGCTCTCCCCCTTTTTCCAGAGCCGTTTGCGGCTTCTGGAGTAGTAGTGTGCGTAGCCGGTGCTGCGGCTTAGGTCGAACGCCTCTTTGTTCATGTAGGCGAGCATTAGAACATCTTTTGTGTCGGCATCCTGTACCACTACCGGAACGAGCGGGTTCTTCTGCCAGTCGATCTCAATCATACTCTATTCCCTCTATCGGCTGCACGTGAGCGCCTATCTCTCCATTGACGTGGTCTTCTGCTTATCCTTGCTGTCGATCCAGATATTCGGAACCGCACCTCCGGGAGTAAGGAAAATCTTTGCATCACTGTTTGTCTTCAGCGCCTCGTTGAACTTGCCCTGCACCTCTATCTGGCGAAGCTGAAGAAGCTCGTTGGAAAGCGAGTCGCTTATAAGCTTGTTGGCTTTGGCCTGCGCTTCAGCTTCGATTCGAATTTTGTCCGCCTCACCCTGGGCCTGAATCTTCTTCGCCTCCGCCGTACCTTTCGCGAGAGCAGCCTTCTTCTCGGCCTCCTGCTGTGCACGAAGGACCTCGTATTTCACCCTTTCGGCCTCCTGCTTGGCTATCTGCACCCTCTCTATCTGATCTTTGATTTTCGAAGGAAGAATTATCGACCTCAACTGAACCGCTACGAGTTCGACCGGATCGTGTTCGAGTTTGTTGATCTCCTTGGCTACGTCGTTTTGAATCTTGATCGCTATTTCGTTACGTTTTACCGGGAGCTCCTCGGCCTTGTACCGGCCTATTACGTTTCTGACAACGTCACGAACAACCGGGTTGATAATCTTCTCTTCCCAGTTGAGGCCCCACTCCGCGATCGTCTGCGGCGCATTCTCCGGGTTCAGCCTATACTGTACCGTCAGTTCTATGTTTACCGGCAGCCCCCTGGCATCGAGTACCTCTATGGCAGGTTTTATCAAAACTCCTCCCCTGCGGTTGAAGTCTCCCTCTCCTGCAGTCGTTTTATAGTTAACTATACGCACCTTGGTGTCAACGACTATTACATCCTGAATGGCCGGTATGAAGAGGTGGAAACCGGGTGTGAGGGGTTTGGGGTCGAATTTACCCGCCGTTTTCAAGATTCCGACTTCACCGGAATTGATGACGACGAAAGGCTTGAAAAATATAAGCAGGGCCGCAACTATGACGACGACATACAGAAGTGTCGCTTTCTTGCCGAAGTCCTGTATGAATTGCGGAGGTTTTGGAGGACGGTTTTCACCGCCTCCGCCGTTTTTCTTGTTGAAGTAGTCATTCATGTCTGCTGGCATGAAAATCCTTTGTTTTCCGAATTTTTTGTATATTCCCGCACAAGCTGGGCTCCTGCAGGATCTGTTGGCCGTTTGGCACCGGTGTCAGATGTAGGTCAAATAGTGTTCGAAATCTCTGTTGCGTCCGTAAACGACATCGAAATACTCCCGCTGCAGCCGCTCTGTAATGGGCCCTCGTCTCCCTTCGCCGATCACTCTCGCGTCTACTTCTCTTACAGGCGTGACCTCGGCGGCCGTACCGGTAAAGAAAGCTTCGTCGCAAATATATACCTCATCCCTTGTGATGCGCCTGAATTCTACGGTGTAACCCAATTTTTCAGCCAACTCTATGACTGTAGCCTGGGTAATCGACTCGAGGCTGTTGTCGTGCGGCGGGGTGATGATGACGCCGTCACGGACGATGAAGAAACACTCGCCGCTCCCTTCAGCTACGAATCCCTCTTCGTCGAGAAGAAGCGCCTCTTCGTACCCGGCCTCTATAGCTTCGAATTTGGCCATCTGCGAATTGAGGTAGTTGGCTACTGCCTTCGCTTTGCCCATTGTCGATTTTATGGAGTTTCTGGTGAAAGAGGATATCTTGACGCGTATACCCTTTTCGAGCCCCTCATCTCCGAGGTAGCTTCCCCACTCCCATGCGGCTATAGCCGTCTCTACCGGCGCTTTTACGTGGTAGACACCCATCACGCCGTAGCCGAGATATATGATGGGGCGTATATAAACATTGCTCTCAAAATGGTTTTCTCTCAGCAGCTCTATCTGCGCCGCCTCCAGCTCTTCAAGGGTATACGGGCACTTTATCATTGTGATCTTGGCCGAGTTGAGCAGCCTTTTCGTATGGTCTCTGAGGCGGAAGATCGCCAGCCCCTTCTCCGTTTTATAAGCGCGCGTACCTTCGAATACTCCGTTGCCGTAGTGGAGTGTATGTGTAAGTATATGGACTTTGGCCTCGTCCCACGGAACGAGTCTGCCGTTCATCCAGATGGTATCAGATTTTTTCATTCAGTTCTCCAAAAGGGATGTTTCGGTAAAAAATTGATAGATTTTATCTTATAATAGATTAAAAGCAGTTTTCAAAACGGCAATAGGGGGTTACGATCATGGTAGAGGCGAAAATTTTCATGGGTTCGACGGAGCTGACGAGGGAGAGAAAATCGGAGCGCAGATCCCCGTATGACGGAAGGAGGGTCTCGACACATCCCGTCTGCAGTGCGGATGATGCAAAAGAGGCCTTAGAGACTGCATCGGCCGCTTTTGAAAAGAGTAAAAGGGCTCCCCTTTCACAGCGGATTGCGTGGCTCAGGGATGTAGCAGATAGATTGAAGGAGCAAAAGGAGCTTTTCGCCCGGACCATTACGGACGAGATAGGCAAGCCGCTGATGTTCAGCCGAATAGAGGTAGAGCGCTGCATAGAGACGGTGGAGCTTACGGCCGATGCGCTTACGCACCTCAGGGGTGAGACAATACCGACAGATGCGACCCCGAGCGGCAAGGTATCGACGGCCTTTTGGCGCCGCGTGCCCGCCGGAGTCGTCGTTGCCATAACCCCATTCAACTTTCCGCTGAATCTCACGGCCCACAAACTGGCACCCGCACTCGGTGCCGGGTGCAGCGTGGTTTTGAAGCCTACGCCCGAAGCGCCGGCTACGGCCTACCTCTTCGCGAAACTCTTCATAGAGAGCGAATACGCTGTTGAGAATGCCTTGAGTGTCGTATACGGCGACGCCGAAGTAGGAGGTGCACTCGTCTCCAGCCCGATTCCTAGGGTCATAAGTTTTACCGGAAGTGTTCCGGTCGGTAACATAATCACCAAGAGTGCAGGTATCAAAAAGGTGAGCCTGGAGCTTGGAGGAAATGCGGCCACATTCGTTCAAAGCAGTGCCGATATAGCCCATGCCGCGGCGCGCTGCGCCTTCGGGGCGTTTGTCAACTCCGGCCAGGTCTGCATCTCTTTGCAGCGTATTTATGTAGACTCCCCTATATACGACGAGTTTGCCGAAGCGATCGCCGAAGAGACGAAAAAGCTGAAGGTGGGAAGTCCGTACGATGAAGATACCTTCATGGGACCGCTTATAGACGAGGAGGCGAACGAGCGCGCTTTTAGATGGATAGAGAGTGCGAAAAGTGAAGGTGCGCGCATAGTTGCCGGAGGCGAGAGGATCGACGGTATATTCGCCCCAACGGTCATGGTGGATGTGACGGACGATATGGAGATTGTCTGCGAAGAGGTCTTCGCCCCGATCGTGAGCCTTGTGAAGGTGGACGGTTTCGAGGAGGCGGCAAGGAGGATGAACGACTCCCCGTACGGCCTGCAGTTTTCCATCTTCACCAACGATCTGAAGCTGACGAGAAGGGCGCTCGACGAGTTCGAGTGCGGTGGAATAGTGGTAAACGACGTTCCGACTGTACGGTTCGACATTCAGCCTTATGGAGGCATGAAACTAAGCGGTGTAGGACGGGAGGGGCCGCAGTTCGCCATCGAAGAGTTTACCGAAATCCAGTCGGTGGTGATCTTTTAGATGGCCAAACGAGTTGCTCTTAGCGCCTGTCTGGCCGGTAGAAACTGCCGCTACAACGGTGAGTTGAAAGCTAATCCGGAAGTTATCGAAAAGCTTGAAAAGAGTGGGTGTGAGATTGTTCTTTTCTGCCCGGAAGAGAGCTGCTTCGGAACTCCGAGAGAGGCGATGGATCTTGTAATTACCGATGAGGGTGTCAAGGCGCTGACCAAATTTTCCAAAGAGGATAGAAGCGCCCCGATAGCGGAGTATGCAGCAAAATTTTTCGACGAAAACCCGGAAATAGATCTGTTCGTAGGCAAGGCACGCAGCCCGAGCTGCGGAGTATCTACAGCTCTGCTGTATGACGAAGGCGGAAATCTCATAAGCGAAAGAGAGGCCGGAATCATGGCCGCCGAGGCCAAAGCCAGAAATATCGAAGCGGTCGACGACGAAGATCTGTCGGACTCTGTTTTAAGATAGCGCTCTAACGAAACGGCGGCGGAAGCCTCTTTTTGATCCGCTCCTTATCTATATACATATTCCTATCCGCCTCTTTTAACGCTTCGTTGAAGTGCTCACCCTCTTTGCAGTCGTACGTTCCGTAAGAGAAGCTGATGATGAATGTGTGCTCGTTGTATTTGAGTTTTTTGTTTATGATAGACTCACGGCACTCATCTATTTGTAGAGCATCATTTGCGGAGTCGAAGAGAATCAGGAATTCGTCTCCGCCGTAGCGGACAACCGGTGCGCCGAGCGATTTGAGATGAGAACTGATATATTTGAGCACCTTGTCTCCCGCGATGTGGCCGAGATTGTCGTTTATCTCTTTGAAGTAGTTCAGATCTACAATCGCAAGAGTATAGGCTTTTTTGAAATTTCCGTTCTCATCGAGGCAGTTGGCATTTAGCCACTCTCTGTTCCATGTTTGAGTCAGCGAGTCTCTGTAGACGCTCTCTTTGAGTTTTTCGATTTCCCGACGCAGCACTTCCGTTTCGGATATGCTCTCTTTCAGGAGGGCCTCGTCTTTCTCTTTCATCGCCTGCAGTGCCTTTTTCGAGGCGCCATTGAGGCTTTCGATGTGGCTGTTGCTTTTTGAGCTCAGGTCGATGAGTCTGGCGACTTTCTCCTCTATCAGTTCAAGTGTAGCCTCTTTGAGCATCTCTTCGTCGAGGCCGTACTTTCTCGCTATATCGTAAAATATGGCCGAGTATACCGGCGGTGTCACTATTTCGAGCTCCTCTATCGCCGCCTTGCTCTCCGATGATGCCGCTTTAAGGATCTTTTCATCCATATATGTTTCACTTTTTGGCTATTGATCTCTTTTTTAATGAGATATTTATGTATATATCGAGTCTATATGTTTTAAGTTTACCGATAGCTTAAATTTTAGAAAGCCAAAATATAGGGGCGCGAAACGTTACAATTCGTCCTGAACCGAACAAGATGGGGGGTTGGAGCTCTTTATTTTTCTTGGACACGAATCTCTGCATCCACTCACGATTCTCCTCGACCATATTTTCGTGCCTGTTCAGCAGTTTTTTTAGAAGGCTTTCGAGCTCTTCGAGCGTGAAATAGTCGAGATAGGCCGGATCAATCTTCGTCTCGTTGCCGTCAAAACTCAGTAGCTCTTCTATCTTTTGTAGCAGTTCACTCTTTTCCATAGATGATATACTATCAAAAAAATATTTCAGGAGGATAGATTATGATTGAAGTGGGTCAAAAAGCACCGGAGTTCTGTTTGCCGAATCAGGGTAAAACGGGTTAAGAAAAAGCAAACTGTTTTGCTTTTTTACCGTTTTACGAGCTTTTGGTATGCGACGAGCATCCAAAAGGTCAGGTTACCGAAGCAGTGAACGAAGAGAACGAGTTCAAAAAAGGAGGATATGATTATGATTGAAGTGGGTCAAAAAGCACCGGAGTTCTGTTTGCCGAATCAGGATAACATCGAAATATGCCTAAGGGATCTGAAAGGAAAATGGGTGGTTCTATACTTCTACCCAAAAGATCTTACACCAGGCTGCACCACTGAAGCGTGCGAATTTACCGAGGCTCTGCCCGATTTTGAGGGGCTCGATGCGATTATCCTGGGAGTCAGCCCCGACTCTGTGCAGAAACATCAGAAGTTTATAGAGAAAAAAGATCTTAAAATCACGCTTCTAAGTGATGAGGATAAGGAGGTTCTAAAAGCGTATGGAGCGTGGGGGCCGAAAAAACTCTACGGCAAAGAGTACGAAGGGGTTATACGCTCTACCTTTATTATAGACCCGGAAGGCAAAATAGCCGCAGTCTGGCCGAAAGTGAGAGTCAAAGGTCACGTAGAAGCCGTCAAACAGAGACTCGAAGAGCTAAGAGGCAGAGAGTGACGTTTAGAGGTTTCGGATGTCGTTAAGCAAAAAGCAAAACGACATCCGAACGACCAACGACCAACGACTCCCCATTTAAACAAAGCTGAAATTCAGCTCCTATTTAGTAAAATTGCACTCCCTTTCTACATAAAATAGAGGGGAAACCTCACATGTGTCAATCCTTGACAGGTTGCGCAAAATTAGCGTTGATGGGCACAGAGGATCAAACCTGGGCATATGCCACAGTAAAAAAATTTTCTCAAGGAGAACCCATGGTCACTATGAAAGACCTTCTCGAGTGCGGTATGCACTTTGGACACCAGACACGTCGTTGGAATCCGAAGATGAAGAAGTTCATTTTCGGAGTAAGAAAAAATATTCACATTATCGATCTGCAAAAGACGCTTCGTTACTTCCGCTACACATACAATGTGGTACGAGATGCCGCAGCCGAAGGCAAGACCGTAATGTTTGTAGGAACCAAGAAACAGGCAAGAAACGCAATAGTGGAGCACGCTCAGCGCTGCGGTATGCCTTATGTTCAGACACGCTGGCTCGGAGGTATGCTTACGAATTACCAGACCATCCGCAAATCTATCCGCAAGCTCGAGGTGATCGAAGAGATGCAAGAGACGGGCAAGATGGATCTTCTGACCAAAAAAGAGGCCCTTATGCTAATGCGCAAAAAAGAGAAACTCGAGAACTATCTCGGCGGTATTCGTAATATGAAAAACCTTCCTGACTACCTTTTTGTCGTTGACGCCGTTAAAGAGCGTATAGCGATCAAAGAGGCAAGGCGCCTCGGCATCCCGGTTATAGCACCGCTCGACACGAACTGCGATCCCGATCTCATCGACTACCCGATACCGGGTAACGACGACGCTATTCGCTCCATTCAGCTCTTCTGTCGAGAGATGGCGGATGCGATCATCGAAGGGCGTGAGCTCGCTGCACAGGAGGCCGAAGAGGAGGAGCCCGTAACCGAAGAGGAGATGACAGCCGTAACCGAAGAGGCGGTAGCGGAAGGTGAAGCTGAAGAGGAAAAAGAGCCTGCCGAAGCGGCAGCAGAGACAAAAGGAGAGTAACCATGGCAGTAACCGCAGCAATGGTAAAAGAACTGCGCCAAATAAGCGGCGCAGGTATGATGGATTGCAAAAAAGCGCTTACCGAAAGCGGTGGCGATATGGATAAAGCCGTAGAGTGGCTTAGGAAAAAGGGTCTTTCGAGTGCGGCCAAAAAAGCGGGCAGAATAGCGAGCGAAGGAGCTATCAGCATAGAGATTTCAGACGATCATCGAAAAGGGACGATCGCCGAGATCAACAGCGAAACCGATTTCGTAGCGCAAAACGACAACTTCAAGGCACTTCTAAAAAAAGCTACCCGCCATGTTCACTGCTCTACGGCCACCACTGTCGAAGATCTTCTTCAAACAGAGATCGACGGGAGCACTTTCGAAGAGTACCTGAAGGGCGAAATAGCCAAAATCGGTGAAAATATCGTCATGCGCCGTTTCGTTACCGTCGATGCAGGAGAGAACGGCACCGTCGAAGGGTACATCCACGGAAACGGAAAGGTCGGCGTTCTTGTCGCTGCCAAATGCGACAGTGACAAGACATGCGAAGCGGTCAGACCCACGCTTAAAAATATAGCGATGCACATAGCGGCCATGAATCCTGCATTCCTCGATGAAGATGCCGTACCATCGGAGGTACTCGCGAAAGAGGAGGAGATAGCGAAGGAGCAGCTCAAAAAAGAGGGTAAGCCGGAGGCTATCTGGGATAAAATCATCCCTGGTAAGATCAAGCGCTACCTCAAAGACAATACGCTGGTAAACCAGCCCTTTGTTATGGACGACAAGAAGAGTGTCGGACAGGTTCTCGAAGAGGCTGCCAAAGCCGCCGGCGGCAGTGCAAAAATCGTAGAGTTCATACGCTTCGAGCTCGGCGAAGGAATCGAAAAGAAAGAGGAAGATTTCGCTGCGGAAGTCGCGGCTCAGATGGGCAGCTGATACTTCATGCTTACTATCGACCGCTCGGTACCTCCTTCAGGTGGAGGCACCGGGCTGCTCAAGGCGGAAAACCTCTCCCACGCATTCGACTATCCGCTTTTTCAAAATATATCTCTGCAGATAGAAGAGGGCGAAAAGGTAGCCGTCATAGGTGTGAGCGGCAGCGGTAAATCTACGCTTCTTCATATACTTGCGACACTTCTTGAGCCCCAAAGCGGCAATGTGAATCTTCTGGGCTCCGACATATATTCACTTAATGACAGGCAGAGACTCGCTATAAGACGCTACGAAATCGGGATCATTTTTCAGTTTCACTATCTCTTCAAAGGGATGAGCGGAGCAGAAAATATAGAGATCGCAACACTGCTGAGCGAAACCGAGCCGGATGATTCCCTGTTGGTCAGGCTCGGCATAAAAGATCTGATGCAAAAGCGCGTTACCGAACTCTCCGGGGGGCAGCAGCAGAGGGTCTCCATCGCCAGAGTACTTTCGAAAAACCCGAGGATCATTTTTGCCGACGAGCCTACCGGAAATCTCGACGACGAGACGGCGCATGTCGCTATGGATGCGGTCTTCGAGCATATCGAAAAGGTATGCGGGGCTCTTTTTCTCGTCACCCATGACGAGAGGATCGCGAAAAGTTGCGACCGAATCTACCGGCTGGACCATGCAAGGCTGGAGCCTGTAAGGTGAGCTGGTACAGCTTGCTTCAGCCTGACCACATATATACTTTCCTGCTCCTTTTTGTCCGTCTTTCGACGCTTTTCGTCTTTCTCCCCTTTTTTAACCATATGTCAATTTCGCCACAGATAAAGGCGGCTTTCGCTTTCTACCTGACACTGGTTCTATATCCGATAATACCGGTCACTCCCGAGCCTGAAAACTATGCGACGCTCTTTGCGGCGATATTTTCGGAAGTTATAATGGGATTGATCGCAGGGGTAATACTCAGTATAGTGTTCGGCATACTATCTTATGCAGGGGAGCAGATAGCGTTCGTGATGGGCTTTTCTCTTGCAAGCGTTATCGATCCGCAGAGTCAGATACAGTCGCCTCTCGTTAGCCAGTTTCTGCTTCTGTTGGCCATGGTGATACTTCTGGCCTTCAACGGCCACCATATCATTCTGATCTGGATGGTGGATGCAATCAAAGCCGCACCGCTCGGAGGATTCGTACTCAGCCACGAGATATTCGACTACGTAATCAATGCGATGGCCAATCTTTTTATTATGGGATTTTCGCTGGCTTTCCCGATAATCGCGCTGTCTCTGCTCTCCGACATCATATTCGGCATGCTGATGAAGACTATGCCGCAGTTCAACCTTCTTGTGGTTGGTTTTCCTATAAAGATCGCCCTCTCCATGGCTGTCTGGATCGCTGTTTTGGGCTCTATGATGCTGATTTTCAAAAACGAGTTTCTTGCGGCGATGAGAGTTCTGGTGCAGTGGCTTCAGTAGGGGATGGCTTTTGAGAGCATCCTTTCAAAAGTGCGTTCGATTTTTGCCGCTTTTGCATAGTCGCGGGTAAATACGACAATCTCGCGGTTCAGGCCGAAAGCGGAGTAGGTCCAGTTTGCTGAGCCGAAAATCAGATGAGTGTTGTCTATAACCATCAGTTTCATGTGCATTAGCCCTTTTCTGTTTCCCTTTCTGCCTCTCTCTCCTTCGAGCAGGTATGTATTGATGTTTCGGAATTTGGAGAGGTAGCCAATCTGGCTTCTTCTGTTTCCCAAATTGGCCTCCCGGTCGAATATGACTCTGACTTTTACGCCGCGGCGAGCAGCATTGGCCAGCCTCTTGGCGATGGCTTTGTGGGTGAAGCTGTATATGGCGGCATCGATTCTATGTTTTGCAGTATCTATACGGTGCAGCATCTGTTTAAGCGCGGGTCTGGCCTCTTCCGGCAGAGTGTAGATTTTGAGTTTCGTATCGGCACCGATAAGTGCGGCGGCAAGAAGAAAAAAGAGAACGAAAGCTCTCTGCGGACGCATGGAACTCTCCTAAAGCAAAAATAAATGATCTTGATTATACAATAAAACATTCAGCCGGTCGGCGCTCAGGAGACCGGCCCTGACATCCATATATAAAAGGCTCAAGTATGCGCATGCTCCTGATAAACCAGAATCCGGTGGTTTCAAAGCTTTCCGGACTAAGTGCCCAAAAGTCCGGATTTGAAGTTGTCGAGACACCATTTCTAGAAGAGATGGAAGAGGGGCCTTACGAGGTTCTTTTCATCGACGATGCGAAGCTGGACGAAATCGATATTGACGATGTCAAGAGTAGAAGCGGAGCGAAAAGGATAGCTCTTATCTACTCGGATGAAGAGAGTAGACCGGAAGGGTTCGACTACTATCTTAAAAAACCGTTCCTTCCTACCGAGATGGTCGATTTGCTCTCCGAGATAAAGGATGATATGCTGCTTCCTGAAATCGAGGAGGAGAGTCTCGAAGAGCACTCCCCGGAAGAGGCTGAAGGGTCGGCAGAGGAAGAGCGGCCTGCGGAGCTTTCCGAAGAGGAGTCGACAGAGGAGGAGGTCCCGGAGCCTCCGGCACATGAAGAGGCGACGGAGATGGCCGAAGCCGAAGAGCCCTTGACCGAAACGGGTGAGGAGGATTTCGACGCACTGCTCGAGCAGCTTGAAGAGTCCGAAGCCCTGGGCGCGGAAGCGGCCGGGGAGGCGGCGGAAGAGAAAGAGGGGCCTGAAGCCGCAGAGCCGGTATCGGACGAAGAGGATATACCCGAGCCGGCCGAAGAGATCGACTTTGATACCCTGATCGAAGAGGTTGAAGATACGCAGCCCCGGGAGGCTCTTGGCGAAGCCCCGGAAGATGAGGATATCGAAGCCCTTCTGGAAGGGATCGAAATTCCCCAAACGGAAGAGGATACCGAAGCCGTTTCCGAAGATACGGATATCGGAGAACTGGAAGGGCTCGAAGAGATAGAAGGGCTCGAGGAGTTGGCGGAGCTTGACGAAGCCGAAGGCGGAGTGTTGGATGAAGAGCAGGTAAATGCGGTAAAAGAGCTGCTTGAAGAGACTGCAGCGGGTGAAGAGGAGAGTGAAACGGCCGCCGAGATCGAAGAGGATGCCGAAGTGGGTGAAGAGATCTTCGTCACAGAGGCCGGGGAAGAGGAGACTCCTCTGCCCAAAATGGAGGAGGAAGCCGAGGAAGAGGAGGCTCTTTCGCAGGCCGAGAGAGAAGTAGAGGAGCCGGCTGCCCAAACGGAACAGGGTGATGAACTCGATCTTATAAGCGAAGAGGAGCTTGCGGCGGTACTCGGAGAGAGAGCTCCGGCCGCTGCCGAAGAGGAGAAGCGGGCACCAAAGAGCGAGAGTGTGTCTACCGAAGGGGAAGAGCTTCTGGCCAAACTCGCCGGACTCGATCCGGAATCTTTGAAAAAACTGCTTGCGGGAGCGGAGGTCACGATAAAGATCACATTCCCGAAAGAGGTGTAGAAGGTGCATGAGTTTGGAGCCATCCTTATCGTCTCCGGCCCGAGCGGTGCCGGGAAGAGTTCGCTAATAAAGGCGGCGAAAGAGCAGATCGGTGACTTCTACTTCTCCATATCGACGACCACGAGAGAGCCGAGAGAGGGCGAAAGAGAGGGAGTAGATTACTTCTTTACGGATCAGGAGAGTTTCGAAGCCGATATAAAGGCCGGCGAGTTTCTGGAGTATGCTCAGGTGCACGGAAACTACTACGGAACCTCGTTGAAACCGGTACGCAAGGCTCTGGAGGAGGGAAAGCTGGTTATTTTCGATATCGACGTACAGGGTCATGCGATCGCTAGAGAGAGGATGGGAGATCTTATAACATCCGTATTTGTGACTACGCCGACACTTGCGGAGCTCGAACACCGGCTTAGAAGCAGGGGCACCGATGGAGATGATATAATAAAAAAGCGTATACAGAACGCTCTCGTGGAGATCGAGTATATCAGTGCATACGACTTTCTGATCGTCAACGACGACTTCGAAAGAGCTCTCGATTCGTTCATAGCGGTGGCGAAAGCGGCGAGACTCAAAAAGGGGCGTAAGCAGGCCCTAGCTTTTATAAACCACTGGCGCGGAGCATGAGTCTATCAAAGGGCTCTTTCAGTGCAACGATACTCATAAGGCATGCAACAGCCAACGAGGGATATAATATCGCTTAAAACATCTAAGGAGACAGCATGGGAATGCCATCAATGCCGGAACTACTTA
>WFYC01000075.1 GCA_015490295.1 Hydrogenimonas sp.
GGTTTACGCAAAATGCGTAAAATCATCTCGAAATCTTGGATTTCGAAGCTTCAGGGGGTTGTAGGGCCGGTCAGGCCATGCCAAATTGCGGGCTTTGCCCGGAGTTTGCGTAACATCAATATAAAAGAAGGAGTTTCAATGAAATTTACGGGAAAAAACGTCCTGGTCACCGGTGCGAGCCGCGGGATCGGCGCGGAGATCGCCAAAACACTGGCCGGTTACGGCCTGAAGGTCTGGATCAACTACCGCAGCGGCGCCGAGGCGGCCGACGGGGTCAAAGCGGAGATAGAGGCGGCCGGCGGCGAAGCGGCGGTGATCGGATTTGACGTAGGCGACGAGGCCGCGTATGTAGATGCGGTAAAGACCATCGTCGATGCCGACGGCGAACTCTCCTACATCGTTAACAATGCCGGGATCACCAAAGACAAACTTGCGATGCGCATGAAGGTGGAGGAGTTCGAAGCCGTTATTCGCGCAAATCTCACATCGGCTTTCATAGGCTGCCGCGAGGCTATAAAGGTGATGGGCAAGAAGCGTTTCGGTGCTGTCGTCAACGTAGCTTCCATCGTGGGCGAGACAGGAAACGCGGGGCAGACCAACTACAGCGCTTCAAAAGGGGGGCTGATAGCTATGACCAAAAGCTTTGCCCTCGAGGGAGCGGCCCGCAACATACGTTTCAACACGGTTACACCCGGCTTCATAAAGACCGATATGACGGACGAGCTGAAAGAGGAGATAAAGCAGGCGTTTATCGACCGCATTCCTCTTTCACGATTCGGGGACCCCAAAGAGGTGGCGGAGTCTATCGCCTTTTTGCTGAGTGATCATGCGAGCTACATAACAGGCGAAACCCTAAAAGTAAATGGCGGAATGAATATGGCATAACGCGTTAAGAAAACGACACCTGCGTGTCGTTTTTAGCGTTATGCGAGCTTGCGGTCTGCATACTTGCAGCCGCAAGGTCCGGACAGCATGAGCCGGGCCCGAAGTGCCAGGAGAGTGAGAGCTGACTCGACAAAGAGAGGAGTAGCAGAGAGCGTCAAGCGTTAAGAAAACGACACCTGCGTGTCGTTTTTAGCGTTATGCGAGCTTGCGGTCTGCATACTTGCAGCCGCAAGGCAGTAAGAGGTTTGGTCCGTTGCAGCCCGGCAACTGCAGACAGTGATTCTATTTTGACGAAAAAACGGCCTGTTTTGCGCAAAAGCAGTAGTTCATTTAAAGAAAATTTTGCTACCATAATACGATTCATTTTAAAAGGAGAATGCAATGGCAATTTTTGACGATGTAAAAGAGGTAGTTGTGGAGCAACTAAACGTCAGCCCCGACGAAGTAAAGATGGAGTCCAAATTCGTCGAAGATCTCGGTGCGGACAGCCTCGACGTTGTTGAACTGGTAATGGCCCTTGAAGAGAAATTCAATATCGAAATTCCCGATGACCAGGCGGAAAAGATACAGACGGTTGGCGATGCGGTGAAGTTCATCGAAGAGAACAAGTAGATACCGCTTTTGTAAACTGGTGCGGGCCGGGTACTCCCCGGCCTATTTATTGACGAGATGAAGGAGAGTATGTGAGACGGGTAGTCGTAACCGGACTTGGGATGATCAACGCAGTAGGGCATGATAAAGAGAGTTCTTTTAAAGCCATACTTGAAGGACAATGTGGCATTGAAAGAATTACTTTGTTCGACGCAGAGAAGCACAGCGTGCAGATAGCGGCGGAGGTGAAAGATTTCGATCCGACCGTCGTTATGGATCCCAAAGAGGTCAAAAAGGCGGACCGTTTCATTCAGCTCGGTATGAAGGCTGCCGATGAGGCTATGAAAGATGCGGGTATCGACGAGAGCGTAGAGCGTGAGCGTTTCGGCATATCATCCGCTTCCGGCATCGGCGGGCTGACGAATATCGAGCGAAACTCGGTAATATGCGATACACGCGGTCCGCGCCGAATTTCTCCTTTTTTCATCCCCTCGGCTCTGGTGAACATGCTGGGCGGCTTCGTCTCTATCGAGCACGGGCTCAAGGGGCCGAACCTCTCAAGTGTTACGGCGTGTGCGGCCGGAACCCATGCCATAAGCGAAGCGGTCAAGACGATCATGCTGGGCGGTGCCGACAGAATGCTGGTTGTCGGAGCGGAAGCCGCGATCTGCCCTGTAGGCATAGGCGGTTTTGCCGCAATGAAGGCTCTCTCTACCAGAAACGACGAGCCGAAAAAGGCTTCACGTCCATTCGATGCCGATCGCGGCGGATTTGTAATGGGTGAAGGTGCTGGCTCTCTGGTACTCGAAGAGTACGAAGCCGCGGTTGCTCGCGGTGCAAGAATATACGGAGAGATCGTAGGATTCGGAGAGAGCGGAGACGCAAACCATATAACCACTCCCGCGCCCGAGGGTGAAGGTGCATACCGTGCGATGAGAGCGGCTCTGGATATGGCGGGAAATCCGAAAGTGGACTATATCAACGCGCACGGTACCAGCACCAAATATAACGACTGGTACGAAACCATGGCAATCAAAAAAGCGTTCGGCGGCAAAGAGAACTGCCCGCCGGTAAGCTCCACGAAAGGGCAGACCGCACACTGTTTGGGTGCGGCCGGTGCGATCGAAGCGATCGTATCTCTGCTCGCGATGCGAGACGGAGTCATCCCGCCTACGATAAATTACGAGACACCGGATCCTGACTGCGATCTGGATTATGTTCCGAACAGTGCAAGGGAAGCGGACCTCGATGTGGTGATGAGCAACTCGTTCGGATTCGGCGGAACCAACGGCGTTGTAATCTTCAAAAAGGTCTGATGTGGCGACGTACCTTCCGTTCGAAGAGAAGCTCAAAGAGATCGAGAATGAAATCGCGGCGGCGAAGGTGCGCGGCGACACCGATGCCATAATTATTCTTGAAAAGGATCTCGAAAAAGAGCTCTCGAAGATATACAAAAACCTCTCCGATTTTCAGAAGCTTCAACTTGCACGACACCCTGACCGTCCCTATGCACTCGACTATATACGCTCTCTTATGCGCGATGCGGTCGAGATCCACGGCGACAGAACATTTCGTGACGACCCTGCGGTAATATGCTACCTCGGCTACATAGGTGACGAAAAGTGCCTGGTGATCGGCGAACAGAAGGGGCGTGGTACAAAAAACAAGCTGAAGAGAAATTTCGGTATGCCGAACCCTGAAGGGTACAGAAAAGCTCTGCGAACGGCAAAGATAGCCGAGAAGTTCGGGCTCCCGATCCTGATGCTTATAGACACCCCCGGCGCCTACCCCGGTCTTGGAGCCGAAGAGCGGGGCCAGAGTGAAGCGATAGCCAGAAACCTTCTTGAGCTGAGTCGTCTCGATACGATAACAGTATCTATTGTAATAGGAGAGGGAGGAAGTGGAGGTGCGCTGGCCATAGGGGTTGCCGACAGGCTCGCCATGATGCGCTACTCTATCTTCAGCGTCATCTCGCCTGAGGGGTGTGCCGCCATATTGTGGAACGATCCATCCAAAGTGGAGCAGGCAACCAAAGCGCTTAAAATCACGCCCGACGAGCTTTTGAAGATGAAGCTGATCGACGATATCATCGACGAGCCGATGATAGGAGCGCATAGAGACAAAGAGGGGGCGGCTCAGGCTGTCAGAGACTACTTTCTGTCGCAGGTCGAAGCGTTAAGGGAGTTGGGCAGAGACGAGCGTATGCAGCAGCGCTATGAGAGGATGATGAGTTTCGGCGCTTTTGAGGAGAAGAGCGAAGGCAAGAGTTAGTCCGGATCTTCTTTAGACCCGCATGCGCGGCCGTAAAGAGCCGGACCGCGATCTCTGTTAGAGGTTGTGTTTTTTCTTGTAATCGAGAATCATTCTATAGGCTTCATCTTTTAGGCGAAGCTTCTCTTTTTTGAGCTTCTCGAGCTCCAGGTCGTCCATGTGCTGTCGTCCCTCTTCCACTTCCGTAACTGTTTTGTCCAGTTCGTTGTGCCGTTCGAATATTTTTGCGAAATGGGCATTTTCGACCTTCAGTTTACTGATGATGTCGCGGTATTCATGAAGCATTGTATTACTCTCCTGTGAAATTTTTCTGATTATATTCAATTATTGCTTATCAGGTCCTGTAGTCTGCATTTATCTTGACATATTCATATCCGAGATCGCATCCGTAAGTTGTGAAGGAGCCGTCTGAAATGCCAAGATCGCAGTGAATCGAAAAAGAGCTTTTTTTCATAACCTCTGCCGCTTTCGCCTCCGTTTCGGTATCGAAAAGGATATCCCCCTTTTTGTAGACCGTTATATTTCCGAAAGTTATTGTAAGGGTTTTCGGATCGCATTCGACTCCGCTCGCACCGATCGTCGATGCTATGCGTCCCCAGTTTGGATCTTCTCCGTATAGTGCCGTTTTTACCAGAAGGGAGTTGCTAAGAGCTTTCGCGGCTACGGCGGCCTCTTCACTGTTTGCGGCACCCGTTACCTTAAAGGCTACACACTTGGAGGCCCCCTCTCCGTCCGCAACTATTTTGAGAGCCAGTTCGTGCATAACCTTCTGAAGAGCGAAAAAGAACGCTTCGCGATTGTAGATACCGGACTTCTGATTACAAAGAAGCATCACCGTATCGTTGGTCGAGGTGTCACCGTCGACGCTGATCGCGTTGAAAGTGGTTTCCGCACACTCACGCAGCAGCACTCCCATCTCATCTGCGGGCACGGCGGCATCGGTTGTGATAAAACAGAGCATCGTAGCCAGAGCCGGATTGATCATACCGGCCCCTTTGGCCATGGCACCTATTTTAAAGCTTTCACCGCTTTGCAGTTTGACTTCGAACGCCACCTGCTTCTCGTAACTGTCTGTTGTCATGATAGCTTTCGCCGCCGCATCGGGAGACTTTTTGCCCAGATCGAAAGAGTCTATACCTTTTATGATCTTCTCTTTGGGCAGGCGTACTCCGATTACCCCGGTCGAACTCATTACCGGATTATTGATATTTTTAAAACGGCTCTTTGCATGTTTTAGTATTTCATCTATATCCTCAATGCCCGCTTCTGCCGTCATTGCATTGGCGTTTTTGGAATTTATCAGCACGAAGTTGGTGGTGTAGATACCCCCTTTTTTGAAGTGCTGTATAGGGGCCGCCTGAAATCTGTTTGCGGTAAAGAGTGCATCCACATTGCAAAGAGTGTCCGAGTATATGAAAGCGAGATCTTTCTGATCGTCCGGTTTCAGACCTGCGCTGATGCCGTCTGCATAAAAACCGTCCGGTGCGCATATACCGCCGTCAATTGATAGAAGTGTAAACATAATAGACTCCTGATATCTGTTGATGAAGCTGAAAATCTGTACGTTGCGGTTGCAAAGAAGGCGGTGGAGCGGGGAGGGCCAAAGGCGGAGCCTTTGACGAAAGCGAGCTTACGCTCCCTTTTTTTTCATTGTGCGGAGTGTCGAAGCCGCGACTTTTATCTTTTTGCGTGTACCGTCTTCGAGTGTGATGCGAACCGTACGAAGATTCGGCAGGAAACGTCGCTTTGTTTTATTGTGTGCGTGGCTGACGTTGTTGCCGGTCATAGGGCCTTTGCCGGTTATTGAGCATTTTCGTGCCATAATTTTGCCTTTTAAAAGAGTTGATAGTGAAAAAGTTGGCTAATTCTATAGAAACAAACCATAGATTACGCTTAAATTAAGGAACAATTTATCATTCATGATATCTCGAATCGGCCGATTTTGCTTTTATGAAAACATTTACGATAAAATTGTATCAAAACAGCTATAAGGCTATCGAACCATGGTCACACCGCAACAGATTGGTGAATATCTAAAGCGCGTACCCCCTCTGCCGGAAGCCATCGGCAGCTCATTGAACTATCTCGCGCAAGGGGAGTTGGCCACTGCCGCCAAAGCCGCTTCGGCCGATCCTGCACTGATTCATTATCTAAAACAGATCGTAAACAGTGCCGCATACGGCTTCAAACAGGAGCTTAAAGATCCGATGCAGATATTTTCCGCTCTTGGTACCCAGCGTGCGAAGCAGCTTCTCTACGCATATATGGTCCACTCTGTGGCTCCGCAGAAGTGGGGCTACTTTGCACTCGATAAGGATGGATTCGGAAAGTTCCAGCTCTCTTTTATGCAGAGATGGGAGAGGGTGGTATCGACCCTGGAGATAGATGAAAAGTTTATGAGTGCGGCTGCGATAATGAGTGCGGGTCTCATCGTTGCCGATGCCATATTTGCAGACCGCGCTTCCGACGTGGCCCTGATAAAAGGGAGCGGAGATTTCGATCTGGACACTATTTTGGAGCGTGTCAGCCGTCTTAGATTTGAACAGCTGGTAGCCACCATAGCCAAAAAGTGGGATGTAGAGAGCGATGTGATAAAACTCGTTTCGCTGGCATTCGGCAAAGAGGAGTGTGAGGGGGACGATCTTTGTACGCCTGCGCGTTTTTTGCATCTTCTTCTCTTTTACGAGCTTAGCCGTCCCGCGATGCTCGATGCGGGTGCAAACTCGTTCATCTCGTTCAACCCGGAGTTTTCGATGCCCGTGCTCGAGAGATTCGAAGAGATAGTGGGAGTGGAATGAGACCTATAGTCAAAAAGCAGCGAATAGCCGTTTTTACGCCGCAAGGTTTTCTCGACGGCAGCAGCGCCACCGGACTGATAACGATGCAGGATATGGAGATGACGAGATCGACAGGTGTACAGATGATCCTCGTGTCGATGAAGAAGGTGGTCTTTTTCAACAAAAACGGAATCACCATCCTGTTGGATACCCTGATGAAACTGCAAAAAGAGATGAAGGCTACCATAGGCTTCTGCGACTACAACAGAAAACAGTATGAGGCTTTTTTCAATCTTTTCGAAGGTGAAATTCCCTTCAGCCTCTTCAAGACGCTGGATGTGGCGATGCTCTTTGCCGGTGGAACAGATTCGAAAAAAGATGGCGAAGAGAACGTGCTGGTTTTCAACGAAGACTCGACCCAAAGAAGTATGCAGGCTATCGAGATATACGATCGGGGCTACAATCCTGTCGTGGTGCAGACGCGGGAGGAGTTCAATCAGCGTGCGCAGGAGTGCGACAAATTCGTAGAAAAGGTAGACAACACATATCTTGGTTTTATGGGAAGCAAGATTGCTGCGAAAACGAGAGGAAATTGCGTAGTCTACTACCTAAAGGGGTTTCTGGACGGCTCCGTCACAGAGCAGTTTGATGTCATGTACCATCAAAACTCTCTGAAAGTGGGTTTTCAGCTATTCATGTTCGACGCTACAAGGGTGAGTTCACTCAATATCCATGCCGCCAACTTCTTCTCCAGACTCTCTACCGCCGGGGCCGAATACGGGGCGCTCATAGCGATAGTGGGGCTCGATATGGAGAAGACCCCTAAAGCTTTCGTGGAAGAGCTCGAAGATGCAGGAATAATGTTTTTCGATACGGAAACCGACTTTTTCACTGACGAGATAGTCCAGTCCATGACAGGCGGCGGATCGAGCGTGAAGAAGGAGAGAAACAAGCTTACGAAGCCGGTCGTGGCAAAGCTGCCGGTATTTGTGGAGGCGGCTATGGGGACGCTGCAGATGATGACGAATATGGTAGCTATCAAAGGAGATATGAAGATACAGCCTTTTGTCGCTGCCGGCGAAGATCTCATGGCCAGTTCGGTCGCGTTTTACGGAGATATAGAGGGTATGGTTACGCTTGCCATGCCGAAAAAACTGGTACAAAAGTCGTGTATGCTTCTCGTCGGCGAAGAGAGCGACGACGATGAAGTATTGAGTGATGCTTTGAGCGAGCTGGTGAATATCGTAGCCGGAAAGTCGAAAACGGTACTGCAGGAAGCGGGGGTGAACATCAACATAACCCTTCCTCGAAGCTACACCTCTATGGACGATCTGAGTGCTACCCTCAATGGGCTTCAAGGAGTTCAGGTCAATTTCAGTTTCGATCAATATCCTTTCACATTCTATTTGAGCCCGTAGCCTGTAGGATATAGGATGTGGGGGTATCGGATATGGGGGCCGGTGCTGTCTGATCGGCCCGGTATACTGTACATTATAAAGAAGGAGTGTAGATGCTTGTAGCGCCGAGTATTCTTTCGGCAGATTTCGGCCACCTGGCACGCGACGTAGAGGCGACCTGCGACGGCGGGTGCGACCTGGTTCATGTAGATGTGATGGATGGACACTTCGTTCCCAACCTGACGATAGGTCCTGTCGTGGTCGACGCGGTGGCCAAAGCGGCGACAAAGCCTCTCGATATACACCTGATGGTGGAAAACAACACCTTTTTCGTCGATCTCTTCGCCCCGCTGAAACCCGGTTACATCTCGTTTCATATAGAAGAGGAGAAGCACCCCCACAGATTGATTCAAAAGATAAGGAGTCTCGGAATCTCCCCGTCTATCGTGCTCAACCCGCATACCCCTCCGCAGTGCATAGAGTATCTGCTCGAAGATCTCGATATGGTTCTGCTGATGAGCGTGAATCCGGGCTTTGGCGGGCAGAAGTTCATTCCAAGCGTCCTGGAAAAGGCGAGGCGCCTGAAGGAGATGATAGAGAAGAGAAACCCCAAGTGCCTGATAGAGGTGGACGGCGGCGTAAACGACAGAAACGTCCATGAGCTGAAAGCGGCGGGTGTGGACGTCGTAGTGGCCGGAAGTTATATATTCAGGCACGAGAATATCGCCCGTGCCATAGAGAGCCTGAAGGTCTGAAGAAAGGATTGGAAATAGCCCCTTCTCGAGAATCCAAAAGCGAAAGGTTTCCTGTGCCGAAGGTCAAGATCTGCGGAATCACCTCTCTTGATGACGCCCTAATGGCCATAGAGGCCGGAGCCGATGCCATCGGATTCGTCTTTTATGAAAAGTCGCCCAGGTATATAGGGGTAAAAGAGGCCCGCCTTATAACGGAATCTCTACCCCCGTTTGTGGAGAGGGTTGGGCTTTTCGTAAACAAAACGCCGCTCGAGACGGATATGATCTGTGCCGAGAGCGGTATGAGCCTGGCCCAGATACATTTCGATGTGCAGGAGGATTATTTCGAATCTCTGCGTATAAAAGCCCTGCCGGTAGTCAGGGCCGCATCGGCTGAAGATGTATCGAAGTTCGGACCGCGTTACAGGCTTGTAGACGCATTCTGCGAGAGCTACGGCGGAGCCGGAAAGCGTCTCAATCTCGAATGGTTCGACGGCGTGGAGTGTTCGAATATCATCCTGGCCGGAGGCTTGACCCCTGAAAACGTACACGAAGCCTTGCCGTACGGTTTTTACGGTTTCGATGTAAGCAGCGGAGTGGAGGAGAGAAAAGGGAAAAAGGATGCGGCGAAGGTACGTGCCTTTGTAGAGGCTGTGAAAGGGGGGCGATGCGCCCGCTGATAGACAATATCGTGGCCGCCGTGAAAAAGAGGGGCGGAACGATGGATCTGGAGAGTTTCAAAGAGCTTATACAGAAGACGAGGGACTCCCTTTTCGAGAGTGTAGATACGCTTATGGAGCTTTTCATCGCCTCCGGTGTCCCGATAGAGGTGGTCGGTGACAAGGTCGTTCTTAAAACCGCTTTCATGCCTTGGCGTGAAGAGAGTTTCTGCGTAGTGGATGTGGAGACCAACGGGAGCAAGCCAAACCGCTCCCAGATAATAGAGATAGGTGCTTTGAAGTGGAGAAACGGGGAGGTCATAGATAGGTTCGAATCTTTCGTGGAGTGCAGCTACCTGCCGTACCAGATAAGCGAGATAACCGGAATAAACCCCGAAGATCTCGAGGGTGCGCCTACTCTTCAGAAGCTGCTGCCGAAATTCAAGGAGTTTCTGGGCGATTCAGTATTCGTCGCGCACAATGCCACCTTTGACTACAACTTCGTCTCATCGTCGTTCGAGCGTTTCGGTCTGGGGGTTTTGGGCAACAGGAGGCTCTGCACCATAGATCTGGCCAGGAGGACGATAGAGGCGGAGCGTTACGGGCTGGGCCATCTCAATATCGCGCTCGATATAAACACGCTTGTCCATCACCGCGCCTACGCCGATGCCGTAACGGCTGCCAAAGTGATGGAGATAGGCTTTAGAAACCTCCCCGAGTCGGTAGTTACGGTGGAGGATCTTATAGACTTTACGAAGCTCCCCGTCAAAAAGGCTAAGGAGCTCGCCGCCCGCTGAGATCGTGCTCCGAGGCTTCGGAGCCTGTACCTGTCTTTATAAACCTGTTCAAAACCTTTGTCGCCAGCAGGTCCCCCCAGACGTTGATGGATGTTCTGAACATATCCAAAATCCTGTCTACCGCGGCTATGAGCCCTATCGCTTCGAGCGGAAGCCCGACCGCGCTTAGAATCATCGTCATCATCACAAGTCCGGCGCCGGGGATTCCGGCGGCCCCTATCGATGCGAAGGTGGCGGTGACGAATATTACGATCTGTTCGCTGAAACCAAGCTCCACGCCGAAGCTGTTCGCTATGAACATCACCGCTATTGCCTCGTAGAGCGCCGTGCCGTCCATATTTACGGTGGCACCGAGCGGCAGAATGAAGCCGGCGCTCTCCTTTTTGACTCCCCCTTTCGTTTCGCTCACCTCTATAGAGACCGGAAGGGTGGCGGAGCTGGAGGCGGTAGAAAATGCGACAAGCACTGCTTCGCGCACCTTTAGAAAGTAGGTGTAGGGGTTGAAGCGGCCGATCAGGTAGGCGACCAGTGGCAGAACTGCCAGTGCGTGCAGAAAGAGGGCGACCAGTACCGCTATAACGTAATCTTTGAGCTGATATAGCGTCTCGAGCCCCTCTTTCGCTATGACATAGCCTATGAGCGAAAAGACCCCGAGTGGAGTCAGCTTTATCACCCAGCCGGCGATCTTTCCCATCGCGTCGTTGAGGGCGTCGAAAAAGCCGCTTAGCGTATCTCTCTTCTTCTCTTCGAGGTGGAGTGCGGCTACGGCAAAAAATATGACGAAAACGAGAACCTGCACGATCCTCCCCTCCGAGAGCGAGGCGAAGATGTTTGCCGGGACGAACGAGAGGAGCAGGGAGGATAGGGAGTGCTCTTTCGGCTGAGAGACCGGTGCGCTGCCCGCAAGCTGATGGGCGCTGCCCGGTTCGATTATGTTAACCACGAGCAGCCCGGCGGTAACGGCCAAGGCGGTCGTAAGAAAGTAGTATCCGAACGCTTTGAGGCCGAGATTTTTAAGGGCCTCCCCGCTTCCGAGCGATACTATGGCCACAAAGACCGATGCGAAGACCAGAGGGACTATAAGCATCTTAAGGAGCATCAGGAACAGATCGCCCATCCACTTGAACGCGAGCATCGCGTCCGGCAGCCAGACACCGCAGGCGATTCCCAGAAAGATCGCCGCCAGCGTCAGAGTCTCCGTCGAAAGGTACTTTTTCATCTCTCTCCCCCAAGTTTCGGCAGCCGCCAGCCTCTTTTGTAGGCTATGAGCCTAAGTGCGAGAGCCGCAGCCGCTATAGTTACGAGTGTAAAGTTTCCGAGGCATCCGATGCGGTCGCATATGAATACCGATACCGCTATAAGCAGTGCGATTGTACCGTAAAAATCGCTCGTAAGCACCATAGGGACCTCGTTTACCATTATGTCGCGTATCATACCGCCCCCTACGGCGGTGACGAAAGCAAGAAGCATGACGCCGAATATGTTGAAGCCGGACTCTATGCCTACCAGTGCGCCGGTGAGTGCGAACGCCACCAGGCCCATGCTGTCCATCAGTATGAAGATCGCGAACCTCTCGGGCCGCTTTTTCGCATGCAGCCTGAAGGTGTAGGCAAGGGCCACGGCCGCCGTGACGTATAGGAGAACTTCCGTTTCGGTAAAGGCTACCGGCATACGGCCCACAATCACGTCGCGGATCACCCCTCCGCCCAGGGCCGTGAGAAAAGCGGCGATCAGGATGCCGAGAAGATCGAGCCCCTTTCTGACCCCCATCAGGTAGCCGCTTATCGCGAAGCTTGCCAGTCCCAGTGCGTCCGCAACCGCAAAGATAGTCATGAGATGTGGTCGATATAGTCGTTTTTGAACTCCACATAGCGGCGTGCCGAAGCGTAGAGCTCTTCGACCTCCGAATCGCTGAGCTGCCGCACCGCTTTGGCAGGGGAGCCGATTATGAGGCTTCTTGGGGGGAACCTCTTTCCGCCCGTAACGAGCGCGCCCGCGCCTACGATCGACTCCTTCCCTATAACGGCACCGTCGAGAATGGTGGCGTTCATCCCTATCAGGCAGCCATCTTCGACTGTGCAGCCGTGAAGCATGACCCTGTGGCCGACCGTTACGTCACTGCCTATTATAGTGGGATGGCCGTCGCTCATATCGGGTTTTTTGTAGTGGGTCACATGGATCATCGAGAGGTCTTGAATGTTTGTTCTGTCGCCTATGCGGATCTTGTGAACGTCGGCCCTGATGACGCAGCCGAACCATATGGAGCACTCTTCGCCGCATTCGAAGTTTCCTATTATCGTGGAGTCGGGTGCCACCCATGTGCCTCTCCCGAGTTTCGGAAACCACTCTCTGTATCTTAAAAGCATCGAATCCCCTTTTTGGCGAAATTATACTCTAACGCCACGCAAATTCCGGGCCGAGCCCGCAATTTGGCTGGGCCTGTGCGGCCCTACAACCCCCTAAAGCTTCGAAATCATAGATTTCGAGATGATTTTACGCATTCTTCGTAAAATCAGTTATACTATTAATAATGGATTTTCTGAAATTTGTTGCACATGCCGACTGGAACGATCCGGTCAACTGGATCCCTGTTATCATAGTCATCTACATCGTCATATATATGATAGGAATCTTTTTCGGCGAAGAGTGATCAGAGTTTTTTGATCTTCTCTATCTCGTCTCGCAGGCGGGCCGCCTCTTCGAATTCGAGCCTCTTGGCCGCCTCCTTCATCTTCTTGGTGAGCTCTTTGACGATCTTCTGGCGCTCCTTTGCGGGCATCTTCTCTATCTTGCTCTTTTTTTCGTACAAAATGCCGTGATCTTCGAGTTTCAGGTTTTCATCGAGCCGCCTGCCTACCGATTTGGGAGTTATGTCGTGCTCTTTATTGAATAGCTTCTGCCTCTCTCTACGATCGAGGGTTATATCTATAGCCCTCTTCATCGAGTCGGTCATCTTCTGGGCGTACATTATAACCCTGCCGTTGAGGTTCCTGGCCGCCCTTCCCATAGTCTGGATGAGGGCGGTCTCCGAGCGCAGAAAACCCTCTTTGTCGGCGTCGAGTATCGCCACGAGGCTCACTTCTGGAAGATCGAGCCCCTCACGGAGCAGGTTTATGCCTACAAGGACGTCGAATTCGCCCATTCTAAGACTTCTTATAATCTGGTTTCGCTCTATGGCGTCTATCTCAGAGTGCATATATTTCACCCTTAGGCCGAGGTCGTTGTAGTAGGTGGTCAGCTCTTCGGCCATCTTTTTCGTAAGTACCGTAACGAGCACCCTCTCCTTGCGGGAGACAACCTTCTTTATCTCGTCGTAGAGGTGCTCCACCTGGTACTTGCTGTCGACAACATACACTTCGGGGTCCAGAAGCCCTGTCGGCCGGATTATCTGCTCCGCTACAACGGCGCTGAGCCCTACCTCGAGCTCCGCCGGGGTGGCCGAGACAAAGAGGTAGTGCGGAGCTTTTTCTATGAACTCCTCGAATTTCAAAGGGCGGTTGTCGAGAGCACTCGGAAGCCTGAAACCGTACTCTACAAGCACCTCTTTTCTGCTCCTGTCGCCCGCATACATTCCCCTGAACTGCGGCAGGCTGACATGCGACTCATCCACTATGACGAGATACGGCCTGCCTTTGATCTCGAAATAGTCCAAAAGCGAATAGGGAGTCTCTCCAGGCTTTTTGCCGGTCAGGTGGCGGGCGTAGTTCTCTATCCCTTTGCAGATACCTGTGGTCTCGAGCATCTCGAGGTCGAACTCGGTGCGCTGTTTGAGCCGCTGGTACTCGAGAAGCCTATCCTCTTTTTTGAACCACGCAAGCCTTTCGGCAAGCTCCTCCTCTATGCTCTTTATCGCATGCCGCAGCCTGTCGCCCCCTACAATGAAGTTGCTCGCCGCGTAGACCGTGGTGGTTTTGAGGTCCGAAATCTTTCGGTTAGTAAGAGGGTCGAAGGTATATATCGCCTCGATCTCGTCGCCGAAAAACTCCACCCGCAGAGCCTCCTCTTCACTGTATGCCGGGTAGATGTCGACAACGTCACCGCTTAGACGAAAGTCGCCCCTGTCGAAGAAGTTGTCGTTTCTTTTGTAGCCCATCTCCACGAGGCGCAGAAGGAGCGTTCGCTGCTCTATCTCATCGCCTATTTCCAGTTTTTGGACCATCTTTTTGTACTCTATCGGGTTTCCGAGGCCGTAGTTCGCCGAGACGGAGGCGACCACGATCACATCATCGTAAGTAAGCAGGCTCGCCGTAGCGCTGAGTCTCAGGCGTTCGAGCTCTTCGTTTATCGAGCTGTCCTTTTCGATAAAAAGATCCTGCCTCGGTATATAGGCTTCGGGCTGGTAGTAGTCGTAGTAGCTTATGAAGTACTCTACATGGTTGTTCGGGAAAAAGCCTTTGAATTCGCTGTAAAGCTGCGCCGCCAGCGTCTTGTTGTGCGTCATTATCAGTGTGGGGATCTGCAGTCGCTGGATGATCTGGGCCATCGTGAAGGTTTTACCGCTGCCCGTGACCCCGAGCAGTGTCTGGTAGCGGTGGCCCGCTTCTATTGAATTTGTAAGAAGTTTAATCGCCTGCGGCTGGTCGCCGGCAGGTTCGAAGTCGCTTTTTAGTTCGAAAAGCAAGATACCCCTTTGTCCGTTACCGTTTCGGTAACAATTTATCTGAATTAGTCTATAATTATACAACCATTATTCAAACATTGAAGGAACTCCGCATGGAAAAGATTCCGGTGATCGAACAGCTCGCCAAAAAGATAGACGAAGTCGTGGCCAGGCTCAAGCGCCTTGAAGAGGAGAACAGCCGTCTTCGCAACGAGCTTGTAGCGGTCAAAGCCCAAAGCGAAGCGAAAGATGCACAGATAGTCAAGCTCACCGAAGAGTTGGCGATGAAAGATCTCGAGATAGAAGAGGTTATCGGAAAAATAGAAGCGATGCTGGGAGAGTAGACTGAATAATGAAAAAGATCTCTCTCGTAATCGGTGGAAAACGGTATACGATTACACTCGAAGAGCCTTTCGCCGACGAGGTCGAAAAGGAGCTGACGGAGCTCTTCGATCCTGCAAACGACAACGATACAAAGAGGCTTCTTCAGGCTTTTTTGACAAAGCAGATAGAGTTTTTGGAGCTGGAGCAGAAACTGGACGAGCTTCTGAAAAAACTCCCCGAATAGATTCTTTTTGAAATTAAGTAAACATTTACAGAAATTTGCCGATAATAGCTTCGAGCCTTTGTAGCGACAAAGGACAAACTACTTTTAAAGGAGTTGCTATGCGACGTGGTTTTACAATGATTGAGTTGATCTTCGTGATCGTTATTCTGGGAATTCTGGCGGCGGTCGCCATTCCAAAACTGGCTGCTACGAGAGATGATGCGAAAATCTCGAAACTGTCAGCAAATGTAAGTACGCTTGTAAGCGATGCGGCGGCATACTATACCTCTCAGGGGCAGACAGGATGGTCTAACGCCAATACAAAATGGCAGGATGTTACAAATGTGGAGCTCTATACAGATCAGACAGGAACTACCTCTGCAAAAACACAACAAGTGGCTCCCAACACAGTATATATTGTTGCCGAACCGGGTGGATCTGCAAACAGCGATTGTTTCAAAATTATCACAACAGCTGACGGTAACATGACGATCGACACAAACGGGACTGCAACCACCAACTCTGTATGTAGCGGTGCACAGCAGCTTGCGGCTGATCTGATCAAGAAACACTCTTTCGGCGGACAGAGAATAGCCCGCTGATTTTTCCACTCTCCCTCCCGGGAGAGTTCAGCCTATATGCGGTTGCCTCCGAAGGGGAGACCGCATATGGGCTTCAGTACCGCAAAGGTTTA
>WFYC01000076.1 GCA_015490295.1 Hydrogenimonas sp.
ATCTTTTAAAAGGTGATAACAATACAAGCGTCGATAATAATAACACCGATGGCGGCGGCCTAAACGTTGATATGTCCGGTGTTGAAGATAGGCTCGATACTGTTAACGACAATCTCGAAAAGATTCATAACGATCTTAATGTTTCCGGCCCAGAAATGCCCGACGATTCAGAGATAGATGCGTTTATAGAAAACTTTCAAGATCAGTTCACTTCTCTACAATCCTCTTTCGAAGATGCTAAATCTATTTTATCCGGTGAATTGCCTACACCACAGATAAATACTGGATCTGAACCTACGTTTACGACTACTGTTTTCGGAAAGACTCTTAATCTCGATCTTTGCGCCTCTTTTAGGGTGTTTCGTCCTATTATCATGTTTATTTTCAATCTAATTTTCTTGATCTTGTCCATACGTATCGTATGGGCGGCTATAAAAATCATATCTATGGGGGTTTGACATGCACTATCTTGTAGGTCTTATCGGTGGTTGGCTTGCATCGAAGCTTACTCGTACGGTCGTAATCGCTGTAGTAAATGGTCTGGTTCTTGCTGCATATGTTGTTATTTTTACTTACTTCATCTTTGTAATGATACAGTTCCATAATCTTATTACTACTCTTATTGAATCTGTTGGTAATAGTTCCGGTGGTGATGTACTCGACAAAATGTTTGGTTTGCTTAGCTGTATAGGCTTTACAGATGCTCTTTATCAAAGTTTACCTTTAATAACTACATCTCTTACTACTCTATTACTTTCTGTATTCCATCAAATCTCTCTCAAATTCTATGCACGATTCAGAGTGCTTATCGTGGATGTTGTTAAATGATCCGCTTCATAGTCGGTGTTCCAGGATCAGGCAAAACATACTATACCGTCTACAATATTCACAAGAGCATTACCGATAAAAATCAGTCTGAAAAACATCTCTATATCTACACGAACATCAATCAGTTCAACTACAAACTATCCGAAAAGCTCAGACCCTACGACCACGAAAAAACTTGTAAGTGTATAGAACTTCTCCATAAATACTTCAAAAAAAAGAAAAACGATTCTTTTCTCATATCTATGGCCAAAAAGCTGAAACTTTACAAGTCCTATTTCGTAATCGACGAAGCACATCTATACTTTGATGTTCGAAAACCTGCTCTAATTTGGTGGCTCTCTTATCACAGGCACTTGTATCAAGATATTGATCTTATCACCCAAAATCTCTCTCTGATCGACTCTAAATATAAAGCTTTTGCGGAATATTTCATAAGAGCTACTCCCAGATCGCTCGGTATCCTTTCTAAAACATTTACCTACAAATTATTCATTGATTCAAGAATGAGTATGAAATCAAGAGCCGGCATCGAGAAACTTCCGCAAAAAAAAGAGGTATTCGATCTATATGTCTCAGGTGGTAAAGTAAACAGCAAAAACCTAATCTACAAGTACATCTATTTTTCAGTTATCGGTTTAATCGTTCTTTTGCTCTTTTTCTACTACATAATCAGTGAAATGCGCTCCAGGGCCGAATCTGAAAAAAGCCATTCTGCAACACAACATCGTAAAGCTGAACCTATTGGCGCACCTATCCAATCAAATAACATCGATTCTGAATCTATCTATACCGTAGTTACCTGCATAAACGATTACTGCTACGTAAACAGTTATCCGGTTCCGCTCGAGTCTTTCACGCAGATTATCAAAGAGACCAATGTTCGGATTCTGCATATCGATCGTTCTCATATGCAAAAAAAGGCGACTATCTATCTTGTCGCCAATAACGCTTTCTTCAATCTTTTTAAAGGGGTTAACAATGAAAAAGATTCTGTTATTGCTAATTTGTTCTCTACTTCTGGCCGATCAGAATAGTATCTACAAAGTGAATCTGTATCAATACGCTGAAATCGTATCAAATGCCGCGCATATAAACATTCTCATCGATAATAAAGTTCCTGCTAAAGAGATATATTTTTTCGTTCCTGCTCGAATCGATCGTAAAGACTATCTCCAGACTTTTAGAGACCTTTTGAAAGATTGTCAACTTAGATTAATTGAACGTAAAAATTACTACTATGTAACTCTACCCTACAAAGAGCCTAAAAAGTTATATTCTTTTAAATTTCGTTATCTCAACATATCTGACGTAAAATTTCTCAAAAACATATTTCCTAACATTATGTTCCAGTTTTTTGAGAACAGCAATACACTCTATTATCAATCTACCTATTCCGATCATGCTAAGATAAAAAAAATATGTAGGGATCTCGATCTACCATATCTTTCTAGTGATATTCAACTTACTATTTTTGTTACAGATATCGATAAGTTAGAGAGCAGTGGTATTGATTTTTCAAAGCTTGGTTTCGACTTTACAGGATTACTCGAAGTCTCTCACCTTGGCATCGATTTTAAAACCGTCAATCTTTTAGAATTAAAGGGTGTTCTCGATCTCTTACAAAAAGAGAAGATAATCGATATAGTGCAAAATCCTATTATACATCTAACTGACGGAAAGCCTACAACATTTGACGTAGTAAAAAATATTCCAGTTCTTGTTAGTAACACTTCTATTGATGATAATAAGGTCACCACTCAAAACCGTATCCAGTATCGCGATATCGGTCTTAAAATAAATCTCGTTCCACAGATATATAACGACTCTATGATAATCGATCTTAACATCACATCCGAAACAGTAGACGATATTACGGACACTCCCATTACAAATAAACTTTACTATTCAAATAGCTTCAAACTCAAAAAGTATCAAGCGTTATTCCTTACCGGTCTCAATGTATCCCAGACTCATATATCGAAGCAGAGAATACCAATTTTAGCCGATCTGCCTTACATAAGCCCTTTATTTAAAAGCACCACAAAACAGGTAAAGAGACAGGTACTATCTATCTTAATCGAATCATATGAATAAGCCCGCCGCGCGCCGCTACTTAGGGGGAGGCGGTAGGGCGTACGGTTAGCGAGGGGTTCCCTGCACCGCTTGCGGTGTAGGGGCTAACCGTGATAATACATGCCCGGACGCCTATTATCCTAGCGTGCGGGGCTTATTAAATTTTAATCGTCGACTGTCTTTATTCTTATACAAACTTATTTACATTCTATATCTCCTTTGGGTGATATAGACTGTAAATTTATTATAGGAGGAGTTATAAATGAAAAAGAAATATCTTATTAGCCTTTCAGGTGGTAAAGATAGTACAGCGGTAGCACTTTTTATGCTTGAGAGACGTGATAAAAGTGATCTTGTTTTTAATTACTTTGATACAGGTTGGGAGCATCCATCTGTTTATAGTTATTTAGATTATCTGGAAACATCCTTGAAAATTACTATTAACCGTATAGGTGGCATAACTTTCGAAGAGCTTTGTATTAAAGAAAGATATATACCCAATTATACTGCTCGATTTTGCACTCGAATTTTGAAGCATGAGAAAAGTGATGCAGAAATTAAAAAATATATAGCTGCTGGTTTTAATCCTATAGTTGTAACAGGTGTACGTAGAGCCGAATCACCATCACGAAAAAATTATCAGTCTCATAGAATATATAATGGTGTCAAAATCTTGCAGCCAATAGCTTATTGGACTGTTGAAGAGGTATTTGCAATACACAAAAAACACAACATAAAGCATAATCCACTTTATGATAAAGGTTGGAGTCGTGTAGGTTGCTACCCTTGTATATTTGCAAAACAATCTGAAATTGGTTTACTTGAGCCTTGGGCAATTCAAAGAATCCGTAAACTAGAAAATAAAGTATCTGAAATAAGAGGCGTACCAGTTACCTTTTTTAAAGAAGATATTGATTCTAAAATTCGACGTTCTTCTGGATTTAACGCTCTTGGCTTAGATCTTGGATGTCTTAATCCTTATGGTCAATGTGAATAAGGGCGTAGCCCTCTGCACAACACATACAACCGAGTGAGGCGCCAGCCGAATGAGGTTGTGGGTGTTGGGCCCTTGGCTAATTATAAAAAGTTTTTGTCAGGCGTAAGCCTGATCTAAAAAGGGGTAAAAATGTATGGATTAACCGAATCTCTTCGTGACAAAGCTCTTGAAAAAATTCGACGACATAAAATCTTCTTGTCGTCTCATGCACTCTCTTTTGGATCGAAACAGTATCGTTTATCCGATTTTTTTAAAAATAGCTATATAAATGCAGATCGATATATTGCAGAAGTCAATAATCGTGTAGCCAGTCTTTACAAATATGCTTGTGAACGCAATTTATCAAATGTATTTCTGACTATAACACTTCCTTCGGAATATCATCCCAAAAAGTCGATAATCAAAAATGGCCGACTTGTAAAGGTTATCGATAATCCTCGATACATAAATGACGAGGATCATAATCCTAAAAATGGTTCTAAAGAGCTTTCAAGACTGTTTACAAGAATACAGTTTCTTCGAGCTTATCGAAACATACCTAAAGATGATCGAGTCTATTTTAGGGTTTTCGAACCACATAAAGATGGTACGCCGCATTTACATGCTTCGATATTTATACCTGCTGATAATGTAGATTCATTTGTCTCGAGTGTAAAAAGCTGGGCTAAAAAAAATGTTTTAAAAAAGGCTCAGATCAAGATAGAGATTGATATAAAAAATCCTGTTGCCTATCTGATGAAATACATACTCAAAACTTTCGATGATCTACGAAAAGATAAAAACAATCTATCTGATCTCACTCTATGGTATATAGTTCATGGTATCAATCGTTTTTACACTTCCCGCACCCTCGTAAGTCTTGAAATATACAGAAAGTTCCGCGGTTCTCATGATCTGTTACAAGTCACTAAAATGATGCGTAATAACGAAATATCTGTATTGCTCGATATGGATACTCGTAAGCCTGTTATGATCTACAATAACGATTATGTAATCTATTCAAAGAAACCTTTTTCCAAAACTCTTACTAACTATGTAGTCGAAGATAGCCGTATATATTTGCCCGATCCTGAAATTGCCGAACAGATTCGGGATCTCAAAGAGATACCTGAATATAAAAATCCTGAGTCTCATATGATTCCTGCACAATTAAATGGTATTCAAGGTTATATCAATAAATTCTCTATGAAGTTTGTTTCAGCTGATAAAATTCGAAAGTCAATTAAGCGAATGTCTATTTTAGAACGAGAAAATTATCGCAACTATCTCTATTCTGAACTCGATAACCCATTTAACGAACTGAATGAACTTAACGAAATAGAGGATCGTTTGATCATGCTCGATCGCATTGAAATGGAGCTTGAATGTGAGACTGTTTAGTGAGTATTCAAAAATATATATTCAGATCAAACGATCCGAGCTTAAAACTTCTTCGATCGAAAAATATATTAATATACTTGAAAAAGTGATACTTCCCGAGTTCGGCGATAAAAACATTGATGAAATTAAACCTCTCGATATTCGACTTTGGTTCTCGAAGTACAATCACCGTTCGCCCAAAACTCGTCGTGATTATCTTATTGTTCTTCGTGGAGTATTTCAAGAAGCTTTTTATGATGAGATAATTACACGAAATCCAGTTGATGTTATCCGCTTACCTAAATTGCATACAAAGCGCATACAGCCTTTCGATCCTTCAGAAGTAAAGAGGATACTTGAGAATTCTACCGGCTGGAGAAAAAACTATTATGCAATAGCATTTTTTACCGGTATGCGTTCTGGCGAGATTATAGCTCTTAAATGGTCTGATATAGATTTTTTACGAAGAGAGATTTATGTTCAGCGTTCCAGACGTAAAGGCGTCGAGACTACTCCTAAAACTCAAACTTCAATCAGAGTTATACCAATTTTTGATGTTTTGTTGCCATATCTTGAAAATCAATTTGAGATTACAGGCTCAAAAAATAGTTACGTTTTTTTAAATGGTGATAAGCCGTACAGAGATACAAATTCATGTCTTGATCGAACCTGGAAATCTTTACTGAAAAAACTTCATATACCTTATAGGCGTTTGTATAATACCCGGCATACATTTGCTACTTTGCTTCTCAATTCTGACAAATTTACAAAGAACCAGGTATCTATGCTACTAGGTCATACTTCCAATCAGATGCTTTTTCAGGTTTATGCAGGATTTATAGAGAGTGAACGCAATAAGATCGATCGATCTGTGAATATTTTGGAGCTTAAATAAAACTTAATGGTGCGACGGGCGAGACTTGAACTCGCACGGGCAAAGCCCACTGCCCCCTCAAGACAGCGTGTCTACCGATTCCACCACCGTCGCACTTATGTTCGTTATGAGGCCGAAATTATAGCAAAAAAAATGGTCGGAAGCAAGCGCTTCCGACCGAAATTCAAATATTATGCAGATTATCCGAGGAACGGGTTTGCATAAAGGGCGATCAGAGCGATAACCAGTGTATAGATAACCTGTGCTTCGATCATCGCGAGTGCGATGAACATCGTAGTCATCAGTTTACCGCCGAGACCCGGGTTTCTTGCGGTTCCTGCGATTGTCGCCGCCGCAGTGTTACCCATACCTATAGCACCGCCGAGCGCTGCAAGGCCGAGACCCACACCTGCCGCTACGACGCTGTACGCCTGGATTATTGACTCACCTTCGCCCGCAAATGCAAAACCTGCAAATGCCGCCATCAGAAGAAAAAACTTTTTCATGGAAAACTCCTTAAATATTCCGGATATGCGCCCGGTTGCGCTGCAAAGTCCGTTCGGCTTGCGTATCCCTACTTATCACTTTGCAGGCGAATTATACAAGCTAAAATGTAAAATCTCCATTAATCCATTGGCTCTGCGAGCGCAAGCTCTATCTTGTGCCCTTTCTGAGACTTGACGACCACTTCGACCTCCTGCCCTTCATGCAGCACTTCGCTCGGATGCCCGATCCGTTTTCTGGAGATTTTAGATATATGCAGCAGTCCGTCCACTCCTCCCGGCAGCTCTATGAACGCACCGAAGTCGACCAATTTTTTCACTTTTCCCTTCAGCGGCTTGTCTATCTCGAACTGAGGTATCTCTCTTTTGGCTCCGCCGCCTTCGGTCAAAGTCTTTATGTGGTCGCACGCCGCTTTGACTTTGGCTTTGCTCGGTCCCGCGACCCTAACCTCTCCCTCTTTGCGGTCAAGATCCACACTCACTTCGAACTTTTCGATAATCTCTTTTATCGTCTTTCCAGCCTGCCCGATGATGTCTACGATCTTGTGCGGCTCCACATGGAAGACTTCGCTGCTCGGAAGAACCTCTTCGTTCACCTCTATCTCGGCCGCGGCCTCCTCCATTATGCTTAAGATATGCAGCCTGGCATCTTTCGCTTGATCGAGTGCCTCTTTGAGCAGATCGAGGCTTATGCCCCCGAGTTTTATATCCATCTGCAGTGCGGTTATCCCTTCTTCGCTGCCAGCCACTTTGAAATCCATATCTCCGTCATGATCTTCGAGGCCCATGATATCCGTAAGGATCGCATACTTTCCACCTTCAGCGACAAGTCCCATGGCGACGCCCGCTATCAGTTTTAGAAGCGGAACATCTGCAGCCTTCAGTGCCAAAGAACCGCCGCAGACAGTCGCCATCGAGGATGAACCATTCGATTCGAGAATCTCCGACACAAGACGGATTATCGAGTCGAGCCTCGTCTTATCCAGAGCCGGCTCGAGCGCCCTTTTGGCCAGATTGCCGTGACCGAGCTCGCGACGGCCGGGAGGTCCTATGCGAGAAGCCTCGCCTACGCTGAAACCGGGGAAGTTGTAGTGCACCATAAACTCTTCGTAGCTGGCGTTTTTGCCGGTTATGCGTTCGAACATCTGAGCATCCTGGCGGCTTCCGAGGGTACATGTAACGAGTGCCTGCGTTTCGCCGCGGGTAAAGAGACAGGAGCCGTGTACGCTCGGAAGAAGGTTGGTCTCTATAGAGATGGGGCGCACATCCTTGAGCCCTCTTCCGTCGGCTCTTCGACCTTCATCGAGGATCATGGACCTTACACGCTCACGCTTCACCTGCCCAACAGCGGCTTTGACCTGATCTTCACTCCACTCTTCCTTTACAGCTGTATCGTCGCCCAAAACCTGCTCTATTATCGCTTTTATCTCCATGCCGCGCTCACTTTTGGCCATACCGCCAAGCGCCCTGTCGATGTCGTCGGAATAGAACTCTTTAATGTAGGTGACGATGGAGGGGTCGGCCTTCTCGTCGAACAGAGGTACATCTTTTTTCGGTTTCGCAGCTTCGACGAAAACCTTCTCGTACTCAGAGGCGGCTGTTTTGATCGCTTTTTGCGCCAGCTCTATCGCCTCTATAAGCTCCTCCTCCTTCAGCTCGTTCACATAGGGAATCTGAACGATATCGTCGGCGAGCATAGGGTCGATCATAGGATCTACCGCGACTGTGGGCTCTATCTCTACATCCACACTTCCTATCGCCCTCATCTCTATCATAAGGAGCTCCTCTTTGGTACCGGAAACGAACAGATCGAGCGTTCCCTCTTCGAGCTCTTCGAGGGTTGGATTTAAAATGAAACTTCCATCTTTACGTCCTATTCGCACGCCTGCAACGCTTCTTGCCACCGGAATATCTGAGACAAAAAGAGCGGCCGATGCGGCATCCAGAGCAAGAGATTGAAGATCGGCATTTTCATCGACACTCAACAGCATCACCGTAATCTGCACGGGGTTGTAAAAACCTTTCGGAAAGAGAGGGCGCAAAGAGCGGTCTATGAGCCGGGAGGTGAGCGTTTCAAAATCTCCCGGTTTCGTTTCCCGCTTGACGAAGCCTCCGGGTATCTTACCGGCTGCGTAACTCTTCTCTATGTACTGTACCGTCAGCGGCAGAAAATGCTCTTCTATCGGCTTGTCATCCATAACGGCAGTAGCGAGCAGTACGGTTTTTCCGCTTTTTAGCAGTACCGAGCCGTTGGCCTGCCTTGCCACTTTTCCGGTCTCGAAGACCATCTTTTTGTTGTTCATCTCAAATTCAAATCTGCATCCCATGCTGTTACGTTCCTTTTTTAAAATCTAAATCGTTTCGCGTGAGTCTCCTGCGGAAACTGTTTCGCGATCTCCTCTTCGCTGAAAGAGAAGCGATAGTTCTCTACATATCTCTTCAGCAGTTCGTAAGCCTCGTTAATGCGCGCCATCTCCTCGTTGTCCCCGCCCCTGTCCGGGTGTTTCTTCGATGCCAGATACCTGTACCTTTGCGTAATATCCTTTAGACTTACATGCGTCGGCAGTCCAAGCACTTCGAGCGCTTCATGCACCTCTTCGTAAGCACGGCTCATTTCGAAGCCGAAGCTCCTGCGCTCGCTCCGCTACCGAGAAGATACTTGATCCGGTCATCCTCAAAGTGAACACCCAGCCCGAAAAAGAGGTTGAACGCTTCGGAGTTGAGTATATTGTCGGCTCCCATATAGGCATCCAGATGTTTGAAAAACCTGTAGCGCATGGTGGTACGCAGACGTGGGCTGCTGCCTCTAAGATCGTTTACGGCATTGAAGTCGAAAGCGTCGAGCGAGAGCTTGAGCTTGTCGTAATATGTGAAATAGTCCAAACCGAAACCGGCGGTACTCTCTATCAGGCCGCCTCTGAACATTATATCTTCATATCGCTTTCCGATCTGGGCGGAAGCGTAAAACTTCCCTTTCGCATGGTCGAGTTCGGCGGCGTATTGACCTCCCACCTTTTCGGAGTAGTCCGGTGCGGAGACGATATCGATCATATAGTGGCGGGTATATGTAGGCATATAGTCTATATGCAGCCCCCCTTTCATTTTGGCGTCATTCGCGAGGTAGTAGCTCTGCAGTCCAAGATTCAGGCGGCTCTGGGTGACCGAGTCGAGATAATCTTCGAGTTTGTCAATCGTGCCGGTACCTTTTTTGAAGAAGCCGTCGAAAGAGGTCAAAGCGCTGTGAAGGGGCTTCCTGTTCTCATCTATCAGACCGTTGAGACGATCTTCGAGAGATTCGAATTTATCCGCCAGGGCCGGGAGCCTGTCGTTTAAAGTGCCTCCGACGCCCTTGAAAGAGTCGAGCGTATCTTCGAGCTTCGCCATTATATCCGGCAGGTCCGAGTTGATCGTATCGGCACTCGTAGAGAATTTCGAAGACATTTGGGCAAACTTCTCTGCCGCATCGTTGATCTTTTTTACCAGAGAGTCGACACCCTCTTTGTTGTCGGCTATAAGCTCTTTCAGATCGGACGTAAGGGTATCGAGATTGGAGAATGTCTTTTTAAGATGCTCCCTGCTTCCGGTATCGAGAGTCTGGCGCATTTCACTTATGAAGCCGCGCAGCTCATCGGCAGCATCCGCCATGCTCGAGGCCATCTCGTCCATCGAGGCCATAGCCTTCTGTTTCGTGAGTTTGCCCTCTTTCTTCAAATACTCATGTGCGCTTCCCGGGATGATATTTATATATTTGCTTCCAAGCAGGCTCTCTTGCGTAAGCAGCACCTCCGAATCGCTCGGAATTTTCGCGTTTTTATATATAAAGAGTGTTACGACCACTTTGGTCCCGGAGAGAGATATCTTTTTTACGTACCCGATCTCCACACCTTTCATCCTCACTTTGGCATGAGGCTCGAGACCGCTCGCATCGTTGATGACTGCCTGAACGTCATAGCCCTTTTTGCCGAATCCCTGGAACTTGTTTACCTGTGTACTCAGCAAAAAGAGAAAGATCAGACCTATCGCTACGAAGAGGCCGACTTTCGCTTCCGTTTTCATTTCGTCATCCTTTAAAACTCCTGCTCGAATCTCTGCTCGAAACCGCCCAGTGGCACCAGGTTAATCTGAAAATAGAGAACCAGGTTGTCTATCGACTGTGCTCCGGCAGAGGTGAGAATGGGCCTTTTTTCATCTTTGATGCCGAGACTCAGATCCCAGCAGTGTCTGAAAAAGTGTACACCCGCTTCCCACCTTCTTATCTTCTGGTCGAGATTGTCGTAAAAGATCTTCGCTGTCCAGTTGTTTCCCGATTCGCTTCTGTACGCTCCCGAAACGGTAAAAAAGTCCGAACGTCTCTCGTTTTGTACAATCTTGAAGAAATGGGTTAACATTATATCATAGGCGGGTTCTCTATATTTGATGTGGGAAGTTGCGCCGGAGATAGATTTCATATAGTAGGAGTAGAAGATATCGCTATATAATTGATAATTTTCAAGAAATTTTATTCTGAACTCATGCTCTATATCACCGTATTTGTGATCGCTCTTTTCATACAGAACCGGCTGTGAAACACGGTAGTAGAGAAACTCCTTGCCGTTTGAATCGTAGAGGTAGTTTATAGCGCTCAATGCCATATTTTCGTTGGGAGAGCGAAGAACCGATATACTCGGGTCTATGTAACCCTTTTCGTTGCTGAAACTGGGCCGGTTGTATGTGAGTCTTAACTGCATGGTATGAAAACGTTCCGAAAACTTTCTGGCGAGATCGGTGTATATGTCGATTTTGTGATAGTTTCTGAAAAATGTATAGTAGCTGCCCGGCGTGGACGAGGGCAGATTCTGGTAACCTATATACGAGTAGTAGAGATTTTCCGAAATTGAAAGGTTCAGATAGCCATCTAAAAAGTCGGTATAGAAGATGAGAGGGGCGTTGATCTCCTGCAGTTGCATATGTTTTCCGGCCGCGGTAAAGAAGCTGCTTACTCTGTAGTCGGCAGAGTAGTGGAGCTCATCGAGCCCCAGAAGTTTGTTCTGGTATCTGTGCAGCTGAATGACCGGAATGCTCTGTACCGTGTTTTTATTCGATGCCAAAGATGTATCGATAAAATACTTGGCATATACACCGGTGAAGTAATCGGGTGTGTTGAAGTAGTAGTTTATCCTCGACTGCACCTGCGAACTGTTTGCGAGCTCGGACGTAGTAAACGCCTGGAGGTTTTTGTAATCCGGATCTTTCAGGTATGTAATATCGGCATAGAATCCATCGTGGCTGTCGCTTCCAGACGAAGTGAAAACCATGGGTGATTCGTAATTTATCTGAATTCCGTAGTGCGACCTGTTTCTGAGGTTGTACTCTTCCACAAAACTATCTTTATCTATGAAATAGCCGGTGGTGATCTTGCCGCGGGAGCGCGGTGTATCAACAAATCTTAGTGTGGCATATATACCTTTCCCCCTTGAAGCCCTTATTTGCGGGTCTATCTCCAGATCCCACTGTGGATCCGGAGCGTAATATATAGGTTGGGTATAGAAAAAGCCGTCCCTTGAAGATACTCCCAAATATGGACGCAACAGGCCACTTCTACGCTCCTTGTCCGCAGAAAACCCAAGATATGGAAGGTAAAGCAGCGGCGTCTCTTTCATATAAAGAACCGGATTCCATACATTGATCCATTTCGTGCTTGTATTGAAGTCCAAAGATGTAAACTCCAGATGCCAGTCGGGACATGCCGTATCACAGCTCGATACAAACGCTTTTGCCAGCTTTACTCTGTCACGGATCTTTTCGGCCCTCTCTCCACGCATCCAGAGGGTGTTCTGAAGATCGATCATGAAGATATCGGAAAAGCTGTTTTTGTCATTTTCGAGATCGAGCCTAACATAGTCACTCAAAGAGCCGTACTCCACCCCCTCCATCATCTCGACTCTGCCGTAAAGCTCCAGTATCGAACCGTTCGTGTCGTATCTCGCTCTCTGTGCCTGCAGGATTTTGTCGTCGTAGTAGACCACCACACTGCCCGTAGCGGTTATAACGGAGCCGTTTCTCTCTACTGAGGATGCCATAATCTGTATATTTTTCTGCTCCGAAGCTGCAAAGAGCATTACCGCGCCAAGCAGAAAGAGAAGAAGTCTATACATTTACTACCAGCGTAGAGGCGGTTTTATCGTGCCAAGCCTGTCTCATAGGGTCGAAAAGGGCCCAGACGAACCCGAGATAGAAGAGCATCCCGCTGATGACGCGAAATACGGCCCTGTTGAACGAAGCCTGAAAACCGGGCTTCCCGAGAGTAGCGGCATCAGCCACTCTTATACCCATCGCCATCTTTCCGAGCGATGCACCGTACTCCCATACGAACCACGTATGGTAAATAATCTGGGTCGCAGCCATCCAGAGCCATACGCTGTTGATTATCTCCGCTATCTGCTCCGCTCCATGGGCTCTGGAGATAGGCTCCCAAAGCAGAATTACAAAAATAAGACTTATAAGGATATCATCTATCGCATATGCAACAGCACGCCTGCTGATCGGTGCCAGATCCGACTCTTCCTGCCGGAAGTACCCCTGCGGACCTTTTTCCACTACGCTTCCCGCAACGCCTGGTAGGCGATGTCACTGCGGCACTGCTTGCCGGCGAAATGGACCTGCCCGCAGAGCATGTATGCGTAGTCTCTGGCCTCTTTTATCGTATCTCCCAGACCGACGCAGACCAGAACGCGTCCTCCAGTTGCCATAAGCTTGCCGTCGATCAGCGAAACTCCGGCATAATCTATATGGGCCTTGTCGGCAAGTTCGGTATGAACGATTTTGTCTACGATGATCTCTGACGGCTCACTGCTCTTGTACGGATAGTTCTTGCTCGCCATGACCACGCCGACGGCGTATTTGTCTATAAACTCCACTTTGAGCTCGTTCAGACGCCCCGATGCCGCCTTATCGAAAAGTTCTCCTGCAGGAGTTTTAAGAAGCGGCATCAGCACTTCACACTCCGGATCGCCGAAACGTACATTGAACTCAAGTGTGTACGGTTCGCCATTTACTATCATCAGCCCCGCAAAAAGCACGCCCTCAAACGGTATACCCTCCGCGGCCATTCCATCTACGGTCGGGCGGATGATTCTCTCTTCTATCTTTTTGTAGAGCTCGTCGTCGATAAGCGGTGTCGGGGCGTATGCCCCCATCCCGCCCGTATTGGGCCCTTCGTCGTTGTCGAGAAGTCGTTTGTGATCCTGTGCCGCAGGCAGAAGCACATAATCTTTCCCGTCGCAGATCGCAAAAAGCGACAACTCGTAGCCGTCGAGGAACTCCTCAACCACTATCTTCGTACCGGCATCTCCAAACGATTTGCCGCTGAGCATCTGCGAAGCCGCTTTTTTCGCATCGTCGTAAGATTGCGCGATAATGACTCCCTTGCCTGCACAAAGCCCGTCGGCCTTGACGACGATGGGTGGATTGAGGGTTTCGATAAACCTGAAAGCCTCTTCCACACTCTCGGTCTCTATATATCTTGCCGTAGGGATATTGTGGCGGGAGAGGAAGTTTTTCATGAAGATCTTGCTTCCCTCGAGCTGCGCCGCCTCTTTGCTCGGGCCGAATACCTTGAGGCCGCGCGCCTTGAAAGTATCTACTATTCCGCCGACGAGAGGGGCTTCCGGACCGACTATGGTCAGATCGATCCCCTCTTTTTCAACATAGTCGGCAAGCTCTTCATAATCGCTTATATCGACATTTTCACCAAGCTGGGGTGTTGCCCCGTTTCCGGGTGCAAAATATATCTTTTCTACCGTACCGTCTTTGTGCAGAGCGCGCCCTATGGCATATTCGCGCCCCCCGCTTCCAACTACCATAACTCTCATATGACTGCCTTAATTTTTATTGACCGATCATCGGTTGATATTTCGCAGTATACACATCTTCTACATCGCTTCGACATCGTAATATGTACATGGCATACAGGTGAGGAGAATATGTGTACTGCGCAACATCAATTTCAAGGCTATTGCAAGGACCGAGCGGGCGTTCACGCTCAAGTGTGGTCCAAAGCAGACCAACGATGCAGGAGGGAGATACACTTTAGGCGGCAGCTTCTCGCCGGGAGCACCGGCTCAGACGAAGTTACCGACACACGGCGCATCTACGCTGTCCCGCAATATCAAAGTGTTGGACCCCCGTAATGCGGATAGCGCACCGCTCAGTCAATTTAATTATACTCCAAATTACTTAAGCGGTCGCTAAACTCCGGGCAAAAGCTATCGTATCCTCTATCGTCTGATAAGGAGAAACCCGGTACTCCATCCCATCTTCGAAAGCTTCTGCGGTCTTCTTGCCTATGGCAACGGCGGTATAGCTTTCATTCCACCCGAACCGTTTCAGAAAACATTTCACAATAGAGGGGGACGTGAAGATCAAAACGGCTCCCTCTTCCGGCTTCGATCCGGTATCGTACTCTTTGCAGTGCGTCTCGTAGACAACCCTCTCCTCCACTGAAATTCCGGCCAAGCGGAGGTCGGCGGCGATTTTGGAGGCGACCACCCTGGGACGTGGATATAGCCATTTGAACGATCCGAACCTCTCGGAAAGCTCTTTGGCCATACATCACCGTAAGCCTTCGAAGCGACGAAGATCACCTCTCCTCCCCTCTTCTCTACCTCTTCGGCCGTCATCTTGCCTATAGCCGCCGCCGGTATCTCTTTCCAGCTTCCGTCACTTATCTCGTCGAGCGCCGCGACGCCCTGCTTGGAAGTGAATATGAGTCCGTCATAGAGGGTGAAATCGATCTTTTGCGGCATAGTCACGAACTCTATCATCGGAAGGTGCCTCACCCCCTCGGCGGGCGTGGGCGAAAGGAGGTAGACGGATCGCTCTATTCCCATTCTATCGTCGCCGGCGGTTTGGAGCTTATGTCGTAGACTACACGGTTTATACCGTCCACTTCGTTGATTATACGGCGGCTTATACGCTCCAGAAGATCGTGCGGCAGGTGCGCGAATGTGGCTGTCATTCCGTCGACCGCCTCGACGACCCTGATACAGACCGTATTGTCGTAGGTACGGTTGTCACCCATGACACCTACACTCTTGACATTCAGCAGCACAGCAAACGCCTGCCATGTCTTGTTGTAGTAGCCGCTCGCTTTGAGCTCCTCGAGCAGTATCACATCCGCTTCCCGAAGAATGTCGAGATCGTATATGTTGACCTCCCCCATGATACGTATGGCCAGTCCCGGTCCGGGGAAGGGGTGCCGGTAAACCAACGACTCCGGTAGTCCCAGCTCCAGCCCCAGTCTGCGCACCTCATCCTTAAAAAGCTCTCGAAGCGGTTCGATCAGTTCGAAATCCATCCAGTCGGGCAGACCGCCGACATTGTGGTGCGACTTTATCGTTTCACTCGGCCCCTTCACCGAAACGGACTCTATTACGTCCGGGTAGAGCGTACCCTGTGCCAGGAACCGGATACCTTCGTGCTTTTTGGCCTCCTCTTCAAAAACCTCTATGAAGGTGTGGCCGATGATTTTGCGCTTCTGCTCCGGATCGGTTACACCGGCCAGCTTTACCAGAAAATGTTCGCTCGCATCCACGGTTATGAGCGGAACTTTGAGGTGTACTTTGAATACGCTTTCGACCTGCTCCCTCTCACCTTTTCTGAGGAGCCCGTTGTCTACGAAAACGGGGATCAGCTGGTCGCCTATAGCCTCGTAGAGCAGAGCGGCGACTACAGAAGAGTCCACGCCGCCGCTTAGCGCGCAAAGAACTTTTCCGTCTCCTACCTGCGCACGTATCTTCTTTATCTGCTCTTTCAGGAAATGGCCCATATCCCACTTATCTTCAACACCGCAGATTTTTCGTGCGAAGTTTCTGAGCATTATATGCCCCTCTTCGGAGTGGTGGACTTCCGGGTGGAACTGCAGAGCGTATATTTTGCGGCTCTCGTCTGCAATGGCGGCATACGGAGAGTTGTCGCTGTAGGCTATCGGTTTGAAACCTTCCGGAAGCGTCTCTACGCGGTCGCTGTGGCTCATCCATACGACCGTACCGTCGTGGCACCCCTCAAAAAGCGGTGAGGTATGGCCGTGCTCCTCATGGAAGTGGAGCTCCGCCTTACCGTACTCGTGGTGAGTAGAGCGTACCACTCTGCCGCCGAAATCTACAGCGATCCGCTGCATTCCGTAGCAGATTCCCAGAACCGGAAGCCCCAGATCGTAAACAGCTCTGTCTACTTCAAAAGCTCCCTCGTCATAGACTGACGCGGGACCACCGCTGAGGATGATCCCTTTCGGGTTTTTCGCCTTTATCTCGTCGACTTTCGTAAAGTACGGGACTATTTCACAATAGACCTTCTCTTCGCGAAGTCTCCTGGCTATCAACTGTGTATACTGCGATCCGAAATCGAGCACTATAATGCTTACATCTTTCAAGTTCTGTTCCTTGGAGTAAATGGTTGCGCTATTTTATCGAAAGATTGTTGAAAGTTAGGAAGGAGGTTTCGGTGTCGGATTCGAGTTCCCCCGCATCGAGGCGGAGGAGCGGTTTCAATATATACCGAGTATCTCGAACTGAATATACCAGAGAATCATCGAGAGGATGTAGCCGGCAAGTACGGTCCATGCAAGCCTCATATGCGCCCCGAACGTATAGATACCGCGAAGGCGACCCATGACGCCCACACCCGCAGCCGATCCGAAACTGATGAGACTTCCTCCGATACCTGCGGTCAACGTTACAAGAAGCCACTGATCCAGACCCATCTCCGGACTCGCCTTAAGTATCGCGCTCATCACCGGTACGTTGTCTACGATTGCCGAGATGAACCCGACGCCTATGTTCGCTGCGGTCGGCCCCACAAGACCGTATAGATCGTGTATATACTCAAGGTATCCAAGATAGTGCAGAGCGCCTACCGCGGAGAGGATTCCGAAAAAGAAGAGCAGCGTATCGTTCTCGACCTTTTTCATGTTTACGAATACGTCGTAACCACCCTGGCCTGTATGTTTGAGTTTGAACGAGTGCAGCTTCAACAAGGATAGACCGAACATCATACCCCACATCGCCGGAAAGTGGAAAAACTGGTGACCCAATACCGCGATGGCGATCGTAGAAGCGCCGAGCCATATGACGGTTTTGCCTCCCTGCTTCATCTGCGGCACCTCTTCCGTCTCCACATTGAAATGGGGCTCACCCTCCGGTACGTAACGGCTCAGAAGCCATGCGGTAAGGATCCAGCCGGCCAATGAAGGTACGAAGAGTGAGAGGAAGTCCACGAACTCCCCTTTACCGGCCGTCCATGCCATCAGTGTCGTGATATCTCCAAACGGGCTCCATGCACCCCCGGCATTCGCCGCCACAACGATATTTACTGCACCGGCGACGAGAAATTGTCTATTCTCTTTGTCTATCGTAAACAGTACGGTAGAGAGAATGAGCGCCGTAGTCAGGTTATCGGCGACAGGAGAGATGAAAAAGGCCAGAAGGCCGGTCAGCCAGAAGAGTTTTTTATAACTGTAGCCTTTGGATACGAGTTTGTATTTGAGTACATCAAAAACCCTCCGTTCTATCAGCGTTTCGATAAATGTCATCGCAACGAAGAGGAAGAAGAATATCTCCGCGATCTCCAGGATGAGTTTCTGCATCTCATGATGCAGGGGATCCGGATCCAGGCCGTTTACCGCGAAGTATACGCCTATTAGCATAAACATGAAGGTTCCGGCGAAAAGAGCCGGTTTCGCTTTGTTTATCTCGTACTTCTCTTCTGTCGCGATGAAATAGTACGCTACTATAAATATAGCAAGGTCGATCAGGCCGACCCAGGTGGTCGTCAGATGCATGGTCGCTTCGTGCATTTTTTTTCCTTTATATTGGGCTTCTTCAACAGTGTCGATTTTGCGGCTGCTCTGCCGCCTTGATCTCAAAATCTCCAAGAGCTCACCGATTAAATGCGCTCTCTTTTGAATATAAGTCGACTTGCGTTATAGTGGATTAAATATCGTCACTATGACAAAACTTTGTAGCATTTTCCGGTTTTTTGTAAAACGGACCTCCCTATAACGGTGATCGCTCAGCTACTCGTTCAGTATATAGTGGGCGCCTACCGACTCTTCTCTATAGAGTGCGCTTTCGATGATGTTGCGTGCCGTTTTAAGCCTCAGCGCCAACAGACGTCCGATCGTCAGGTGCTGCACATCATCCACGAAATCGAGCGCACGCTTCAGACCGGAGCGCGTACGTACGATTCCGACCTCCTGCCACATCGTCCTCCTTAGGCGCTGCTTCAATATTGTGTCGTCCTTTTCGATAAGAGCGCCTTTAAACTCGGCGAAAGGCGGTTTGTGGCTCCATGAGAAGGCCTCGGCGTTGAGCCTGAGTGCCGCGCGCCTTCCAAAGACCAGCCCCTCCAGCAGAGAGTTGCTGGCAAGTCTATTGGCACCGTGGACACCCGTACTTGCGGCCTCTCCCACAACATAGAGATTTTCCAGTCCGGGTACACGGCCGTCGAGATCACAGACTATTCCGCCGATTGCATAATGGAATGCAGGAGATATGGGAACAAGGTCGTGCGGCAGATTGAACCCTAGACCGGCAAGTGCATTTTTTATGTTTGGAAATCTGTGGGCGAAAAACTCCTCTTTGAACATATCCATCTTCAGAAAAACACGGCTCTCGCTTCTCTTTTTATAGTCGAAAACCGCCCTGCTGACGATATCTCTGGGTGCAAGCTCCCCACGTTCGTCGTAATCGAAGAGAAATCTTCTTCCCTCTTCGTCCACTATCTGGGCACCTTCGCCCCTGAGCGCTTCTGTCAGCAGCTGTTTTCTAGCCCAAGGGTTGTCTACATAAACAGTCGGATGAAACTGCATCATCTCCATCATATCGAGCTTTATGCCGCGCTCGAGACATATACCGTGGATATCGGAGCTTATCGTGCGGGAGTTGGTGTGGTAGGCGTAGAGACTGCCGACTCCACCGCTCGCGATGATTATATTGTCTGCGTATAGCTCCTTTATCTCATCGTTTATCAGGGCCCGAAGTCCGTAACACGTGTCGCCAGAGCGCATCAGGTCGAACACCCTCGCGTTGTATATGAACGGGTGCGGGTTGATTTTCATGAGAAACTGGTGAAGGTAGCGGCCGGTGGCGTCACCGCCTGCATGGAGTATGCGCGGACGGCTGTGTGCGGCCTCTTTGGTATATTGCAGCCTTCCGTTCTCGTCGCGGTCGAAGTCGAAGCCGCGTCTGACGAGATCCGGAATCACCTCCAGACTCTCTTCCACCATTACGCGGACGGCCTCTTCGCTGCAGAGGCCGGCACCCGCGTTCAGGGTATCTTTGATATGAGACTCCACGTCATCCCCGTTCACCGCGGCCGCAACGCCCCCTTGTGCATAGAAGGTGTTACACTCCCAGGGAATATCTTTGCACAGAATAAGAACGTCTCTCTCTTTCGGTATATGAAGCGCCGCATAGAGACCGGCTATGCCTGCTCCGATTATGATGACATCATATTTGGTGCTGCTTTTCATTTACTGACACTCTCTTTCTCTTTCGGATAGTAGGGAGGTTTTTTGTAACCGCATCCGGCACTACCGAGAAGAAGCAGTGAAAGAAGTGATGTTATAATTATTGTATGAAAAAAGTTGAAACGGTTATCGATCATCTGCTCTCACAGCCGGCTTATGCAGTATTGCGGCAACAGAGGTGCTTTAGGCTCATAAAAAAAGCACTTCCGCCGACACTGCGGCACGGCATCCTTTTTATTTATGTAAAAAACGGGACACTCTTTTTCGCTCTGAAGCATCCTGCCTATAAAATGGAATTTGATTATAAGCTCTCTTTAATTAAGAACCTATTAAGCACTCTTCCGCCGCTTCGGGAGGCTTGCGGTACACATGACATTCGCAACATCAAAGCTTTCGTCTCCAGGTTCGCTCCCGAGCCAAAAGAGAGCCTGCAGAGCGTTCCCCGCTACAAAGAGAGAGCTGTGGGCAGCTTTAAGATCGAATGCAAAAACGAAAGAATCAAAAAGGAGTTCGAGTCGTTAAAAGAGACCATACAATGCTCCAGACACTGAAAAATCTTCCCGACGGACCGGGGGTGTACCAATATTTCGATCGTGACGGCAGACTGCTTTATGTGGGGAAAGCGAAGAGCCTGAAAAAGCGGGTGAAGAGCTATTTCAGGCTTTCGCCCGATGTTGCACCCGCACCGAATCTGGGGGCGAGAATATACAGAATGGTGAGCCAAACCGCCAGGATAGAGACTATCGTCACACAGAGCGAAAGCGACGCACTGCTTCTGGAAAACTCTCTTATAAAGCAGCTAAAACCCAAATACAACATCCTGCTGCGCGACGACAAAACATACCCCTATATCTACATAGACCTGAGCCTGCCGTTTCCGAGATTCGAACTGACAAGAAAAGTGGTCAAAGGCAAAAAGGTCAAATATTTCGGCCCGTTTCCGAGCGGAGCGAAAGCTATCTTGTCTTCACTCTACGAGCTTGTGCCGCTCGTGCAGAAAAGGGGGTGCCTCAGAGGGAAAAGAGCGTGTCTTTTCCACCAAATCGGTCGATGCGCCGCACCCTGTGAAGGAAAAATAGATGAAACTGGATATTCAAAGCTCATCGAAGAGGCTCTCGGTTATATCCATAACAAAAAGAGACTCGTATGCGCATTGAAACGCAAGATGGAGTTCTACGCGGAGTCCATGCGTTTCGAAGAGGCTGCAGAAATTCGCGACCGGATCGAGGCGATAGGAAAGATCGAAGAGTTCTCTAGTGCAGATCTCGCGAAACTCGAAAACCTCGATATCTTTACAGTGGGTTTCGACGGAAGCGACGGAGTGATAGTCAGGATGTTCATGCGCGAAGGAAAGATCGTAGCTTCCAGCCATACACACTTCGCCATCGACGAGGATATGGATATTCAAGAGATCTACAGGCGTTCCATATTGGAGTTCTACGGCCCTGAGACGCCGTTTACGGCAAATACGATAGTGACGGCCCACACTCTTGAGGATGCGGCCGAACTCTCCGATCTGCTCAGTATAAGAGTAGGGAAAAGAGTCTCTATAGTATCACCGAAAAGAGGAGACAAGAAACGGCTCGTGGAACTGGGTCGACAAAATGCCGTGGAACTTTTAAAGCAGCAGAAACAGAGACCCGAACCGGAGATTGCGAAGCAGATCGCCCAGCTGCTGGATATACCGACTCCTCAGAGGATAGAGGTTTTCGACAACTCCCACCTTATGGGGAAAGCCGCTGTTGGAGCCATGGTGGTGATGCATCGGCAGAAGTGGGAAAAAGAGAGTTACAGGCACTATAATCTCGACTCGAAAGACGAGTATGGACAGATGAGAGAGATGCTGAGCAGGAGAATCGAATCGTTCGACAGAAACCCTCCTCCGGATCTATGGGTGATAGACGGCGGAGAGACACTCAGGAGACTGGCGGTCGATCTATTGAAAGAGGCCGGGGTCAACCTGCCGGTTGCCGCAATCGCCAAGGAGAAGGTAGACGCCAAGGCTCACCGTGCGAAAGGTGCGGCAAAAGATATACTTCACACATCCAAAGGCGAGCTGCGCCTGATGACGACAGACGGCAGACTTCAGTGGTTCCAGCGTCTTCGTGACGAAGCGCACCGTTTTGCCATAACGTTTCATAAAAGACAGCGTCTCAAAGAGGAGAAAGAGATATCCTTGCTGAAAGTGAAAGGGATAGGACCCGCAAAAGTGAAGCGGCTTCTCGACTTTTTCGGCTCTTTCGAAGCGATAAGAGATGCTGGCATGGAAGAGCTCTGCACCGTATTGAGTGAAAAGGATGCGGCTTCACTCCGCAACCACTTGAAAAATGTTTGAAAGTTCCGATATACAACGTAGAGTTTGGAATAAGCAAAACTCATAGATGTTTGTGTTATTATTCTATGACCCAAGTAAAAGTTTCGATAAAATTTCCAACTGTTGCGCAAAAGGCGCGGCATCACCGTGAAGCCTTTCGATTTCACGGTTCACGAGGGTCTTTGGCCGGCTTGCCGGACCATGTTTTCGCAGACTTTGTTAAAAAAGATTTACTGTTTTATTCACACTTGAGATGGAGCCTTGATGAAGCGACCGAACCCGATTGACGAAGAGTATACATTTGTCGATGGAGTAATAATAAGCGAAACAGATTTAAACGGTATCATCACCTACGCCAACAGGAAATTCCTGGAGATTTCCGGCTACACGAAAGAGGAGCTGGTAGGCCAGCCGCACAGTATAATACGCCACCCGGATATGCCGAAAGCCGCCTTTAAACAGATGTGGGATACCATTCAAGCCGATGAAGAGTGGACGGGTCTGGTTAAAAATTTACGTAAAGATGGCCGATATTACTGGGTCAGCACTTTTATCAAACCGGTCTACAAAGAGGGCAAAAAGATTGGATACATTGCTGCCAGACACCCGGCCAAGCGTATCGACATCGAGTCGATAGCCCATACATACGCTCAGATGCTGGAAGAAGAGAAGAGAAAAGGATAAGCGTGCTAATCTACAGAAACGATGGCAAACTGTTCAGTATCTCCAAAAAGGCTCTAAAGCTTGCCGGCTATCACGATATAGAGCACTTCAACACCGAACATAACGATTACAGCGAACTTTTCGTCAAGCGCCCCGGATATATCTACAATTTTGAAAACTTCTCCTGGCTCAGCTTTTTGCGAAACGCCGGCAAAGAGCAAAAGAGAGTCGTAATATCCACGAAAGACAATGCGGCCTACGAGTGCGAACTGTCGATGGAGACGATCTATCCTGTCGAGTTCGACGAAAACACCCCCGAGTTTTTTTACCAGATCGAATTCGTCAATCTGAAACTGGCAAACGGTACCGCCTCCGCTTTTGAAGATTTCGAAGAGAATATGCCCGCCGAAGCGGCCTTCGAAGAGAAGATACTCAAAGATGCGTTTGCAGAGACCAAAACGGATACAGGCTTTGGTACATCACCGGAAACGGAGCCCGAAAAGGGACCTGAACGGTTTTTGAAATCGGAAGAGGAGAGAGAGGAAGAGCGGCAGGAGTTCGATTTCTCTTTGGTTGCAGACTCTTCCGAAAGAGCCGCCCAACCGTTCGAGCAAAAGAGCGAAAACCCTCCCCGAAACGACAAGCCGCTAGAAATGGTCGATTTTGAATTCGGTGAAAGAGAGCCGAAAAAGGAGGAGCCCGAAAAGCCGCTCTTGGATACGACTTCAGAAAACACTGCAACGCCGGAAGAGCCGCTCTACGCACCGGAAATAAGCCTGAAAATCGAGCCGGATACGGAATCACGAAAAAGCGAGGAGCCGCTTTTTTTCGAAACCGAAGAGAGGAAAGAGCCCACCGTACGGCGGGATTCGACCGTCGAACCCGCAGCAGGAGTATCGGAACCTGAAACAGAAGCGAAAGAGCTGTCGATCGAAATGCCCGACATTAGAAAGGTCTCTGCTACTCTAGGGCTGCCCGAGACGATGGTCAAGGCTTTCGTAAAAGAGTTTGTAACGACATACATGAGTGATCTGCCCGAGGTCAAAGCTGCGATGGTTTCAGACAATATCCACATTGTGAAAAAAGAGGCTTTCAAACTGAAAGGTATCGCCGCGAATCTGAGAATGGAGCCCTTGACGGATAGGCTCGAAGCTCTTATAAAAAAAGAGGGTAAAAACGGTATAGAGGAGGTATGGATCGAGATCGATGCCTACATGCATACTCTGGCCTCCCTCTATGCACCGGAGACTATAGAAAAGAAGAAAAAACCGCAGATCGAGCAGGAAGTCTATTTTGAAACGGTTTCCGAAGAGCCGGCCGCTCCGGACACCGCAGAGAAAGAGGATAGCAGATCGGCTTCGGAGCCGTCTTCGAAACTCAAGCTTGAAGAGAAAGATACAGGTGAATCGATAATATTCGACCCGAACGAAGCTGCAGAGGCTTTGGGCTTGCCCGAATCTTTGATTCTGGAGTTTGTCAACGATTTTATCGAACAGGCCCGGGAAGATATGAAGAGCTTCGAAAAGGCTTATGAAAAAGGCGATATAAACACGATAAACGAAGTTGCCCATAAACTCAAAGGTGTAGCTGCGAACCTTAGAATAGAAGATATGCGACAACTTATGGAGAACGTGCAGCACGCGCAAAATCCAAAGGAAGTCGAGAAAGAGCTGATAGACTTCTACCACAAGCTGGCGGCCCTGACTAAAATGATGGCAAAGGAGTACGCGTGAAAAGAGGCCTCCTTGCGCTGCTGTTGATAGCTCCGGCAATAGTGTTTGCCAGTTACTTTTCCGACGGCATCCGCGCATACAAAACCGGAGACTACCCCAAAGCCAAAGAGATGCTGGAAAAGGCTGTGGCTCAAGAGGGAGCGGAACAGGCCCACTTCCTCCTGGGGCTTCTCTATCTCAAAGGCAAAGGGGTAAAGAAGGATCTCTTCAAAGCCAGGAAATATCTGCAAAAAGCTGTCAGCTTCGGAAACGTCAGGGCAAAATGCTATCTTGCCGAAACGCAGATTTTAAACAGGAGCAAAGACAAAAAAGCGATTCTCGGTCTCTTGAAAGAGGGCAAAAAGAACGGAGCCGGCGAATGTGCAGCCATAGCGGCCAAATACAATATTCCATTATAACCAGAGGTGACTTATGCAAATAGGCGTACAAAGCAAACTGAAACTCATATCTCTTTTTCCAATCGTTCTTCTGTTGGCTTTCGCCAGCTTTTTTCTTTACCAGTCAGCTACGAACTATCTCAAAGTCCAGACACTCAATGAGCGAATCAGCTATAACGCCATCCTGAACAAAGTTGCGACTCAACTGGCCAAAGAGCGCGGACTGACTTCGATATATATCGCCTCCAACGGTAAAAAGGCGATCGAAAAGCTGAAAAAACAGCGCGCGGAGGTGGACAAAGATATCGCCGTTTTCAACAGATACCTTTCGAGCCATCCGGAAGTGAAGCCGAAAAAACTGATAAGGCTGCTTCTTGGAATGCTCAACAAAAAACGTGGACAGATAGATACGCTACAGATCGACTTCAACAAAGCCTTTTTCAACTACTACTCTGTACTCATAAAAGCTCTGCTCGAAGAGATAGACAAAGTTACCACTATCGGTCTTGAACATGAAATCGCGAACGAAGCAAAAGCCTATGTCAATTTTGCGAAGGCGAAAGAGTACAGCGGTATAGAGCGGGGCTTCATGTCCTATGTTCTTACCAGATATACGAAGATGAGTGATGAAGAGCTTCAGAAATGGATCCACTATATAGGACAGGCAGACTCATACGATTATGACTTCATCAACGATGAAGAGCTGAAACAGCGGGTACACGCTCTTCTTTCGACACCGGATGCAGAAAAAGTTTTCAAAGCTCTCTCCAAAGCGAGGATCGAGATTCTTCACTCCATCAATGATGGATACTATACGGTAGATCCCCTCCACTGGTTCAAACTAAATACGGAAAAGATAGTCCGCCTCTCGAAAGCACAGAAGATCATTTTCGAGTCTCTTGAGCAGAAGAGCGCCAAAACTATGGAAGAGCAGATGTTTATAGCCGTGGCATCCGCCGCGTTGTGGATCATTACCCTGATTCTCGCAACTCTCGGCTATATCGTAAGCCGCGAGATTACACAGAACATCAAAAATCTCGAAGCGATTTTGCAAAGCGCGGCCGAATCCACAAGCAAACAGATCAACATCAATCTCGATACGGCTGAAGGAACAGCCAAAGCGTATGCGTTGCTGCAGACAATCATAGAAGAGGCAAGACATGAACAGCAGCGCGCCGAAGAGGCCAGTGAAGCGAAAAGCCTATTCCTGGCCAATATGAGTCATGAAATCAGAACTCCGCTGAACGGTATCGTCGGATTTACCGAGCTTTTGAAAAATACCGAGCTCAAAGGCGAGCAAAAAGAGTTCGTCAGTATTATCGAGAAGAGCTCGGAAAACCTATTGGAGATCATCAACAACATTCTCGACCTCTCCAAAATCGAGAGCAACAAGGTCGAGATCGAAAACATCGTATTCAATCCGATCGAAGAGTTCGAAAGTGCCGTGGAAATCTATGCCGTCAAAGCGGCGGAAAAGAGTGTCAACCTCGCATGTTTCATCGATCCGAGGCTGAACCAGCCCATAAAAGGCGACCCGACGAAGATCAAAGAGATCCTGATCAACCTTTTGAGCAATGCGGTCAAGTTCACCAACCAGGGCGGTGCCATAAACGTCGAAATAAGAAAAGTCCATGCGGAGGATCCCGACAGATGCGCCATCAGCTTCAGTGTGGAAGATACCGGAATAGGAATCTCTCCTGATAAAAAAGCGCACATTTTCGAAGCCTTCTCTCAGGCGGATACGAGTGTCACAAGAAAATTCGGCGGTACCGGCCTGGGGCTTACGATATCGGCAAGATATGCCGAACTGATGGGCGGTCACCTGCAGCTTGAAAGCGAGCTTGGAAAAGGAACCAAATTCTACTTCACGCTCGAGTTCGATGAACTTCCGCAAATGAACGAAGATATGTACAAGCGTTTCGAAAACGTCTCTGTCGCTATGTATACATCACCGAGCATACATAAAAAGCAGGATGAGTATATCAAAGAGTATCTCGACTATTACGGTGCCACTCTCATACCTTTCGGGGCACCGGAAGAGCTTGTGAAGCTGGCATCGGAGAAGAAGGTCCAATCGGCTCTTATCGACAGTGACTACACTTTGGACAACGATCTGAGAAAGATGGGCAAAACCCCGCTTCACTGCAATGTCATCATAAAGTCGACACAGCAAAAGCGTATCGAAACGCTGAAACTGCACTGTGAAAAGATTCTGTATGAGCCTATAAATGCGACAAAAATGGTTTCGGTACTCAAAGCCGCTACATCGGAAGTGGTCAAAGAGGTACGCCGTCCTCTGCTCGATCTCGAACATATAGGCTTCAACGCAAAAGCGCTCGTCGCCGAAGACAATACGATCAACCAGAAGCTTATAAAAAGAACTCTTGAAGATCTGGGCCTCAAAGTGGAACTTGCCGACAACGGACTCGAGGCGTTCGAAAAGCGCAGAAACGGTGACTTCGATATCATTTTCATGGATATATCGATGCCGGTTATGGATGGTGTGGAAGCGACCCACGAGATTCTGGACTATGAAGAGGACGAGAATGTGCCACACATCCCAATAGTGGCTCTGACGGCAAATGCCCTCAAAGGCGACAGAGAACGTTTCCTGGCTGAAGGGCTCGACGAATATACGACAAAGCCGCTTATTCGAGAAGAGATAATATCTATTTTGAAAAAGTTCCTTGCAGAGAAAATTAACACCAAAGAGAGGGGTTTCAAACCCTCTGCCTCGCCTAAAAAAGAGGTGGAGACGGTGGAAGAGAGCGAAAAGGAGTTCAACTTCGATATGGAGCCGGAAACAGCAGAGCAGGAGCCGAAACAGAGCGAGACCAAATCCGAAGAGAGTCCGGCAAAAGAGGCCAAAAAGATTCTGGTTCTAAAAAAGAGCCTGCTCGAAGGAAAAATCTTTGCCAACATGCTTCATGGACTCGGATATGAGGTAGATATCGCTACCGATATAAAAGAGCTTATCGGCAAAATCGATGAAGAGACCGGCCTGGTGTTTGTTGACAAAGAGGCGGAAGGCTTGACTATGACGGCACTGAGGAGTGAAATAAAGATGAACGCCCCACATGCCGCCGTTGTACTTATGACAGATCCCGCAAGTGAGGTTACGGAAGAGGAGAAAAGAGAGAGTGACGAAGTTATCGTCAATCTGGTAAACCGCGATCTGGTGAGATTAATTGTAGAAAAATTTATAAAGAGTGAAGGATAATTTGATGAGAGGACTTAAAGTTCTGGTTGTCGACGACGATATGATAAACAGAAAGCTGATGGCAGCTATGCTGAAAAAGAATCCAATGATCGGAGAGATCGTCGAAGCATCCGACGGTCAGGAGGCGATCACCCTGCTTCGTGACCTTGACGACATAGACCTGGTTCTACTGGACATCATAATGCCGATAATGGATGGGATAGCGGTTTTGCAGATAATGAATTCGGACCCGATTTTACAAAATATTCCAGTGATCGTCCTCACTACCGATGAAACCAAAAAGACGGAAGCACTCAACAGCGGCGCCAATGATTTTATAGCCAAACCTGTCAGAGAGCACGATATTATGAGAAAGATAGAGCGCCTCTCGTCTCTATGACTCTCCTCGCCGCTATAGTGCCTACGCCGCAAGGCATGGGCGGCTACGACGGCATCATTGGCGCTTTTTTAGCAAAAGCGCCTCTTTTAAAACCTCTTCTATTCTGCCGACAGGAACGATTTCAAGCGCCTCTTTTACTACGTCCGGTATATCGTCGAGATCCCGTTTGTAGTTTTTTTCAGGTATGAGCACCTTTTTTATTTTGGCTTTGTATGCCGCTATCAGCTTCTCTTTCAGCCCTCCTATGGGAAGCACCTTTCCGGTCAGCGTCAACTCGCCCGTCATCGCCACATCCGAATGCACCTTGTACTCACCCAGAATAGATGCTATGGCCGTCGCCATCGTAATGCCGGCACTCGGGCCATCTTTGGGCGTCGCACCTTCGGGAATATGAATGTGCAGATCGTAACGCTTGTAGACTTCGCTCGGCTCCGGCCTGAACCCGCTCTCGCACTCTTTTACCGTTTTTGGAATGATGCGCTCGTCTATCGGAAGCTTACCCTGGTCTATGAGAGTCTTGACGACACTCATCGCTATGCGGGCCGACTCCTTCATTACATCGCCCAGACTTCCCGTAAGCTGCAGTGCACCTTTGCCTTTTATCTTGATCGTCTCGATCTTCAGCACATCACCACCTACAGCCGTCCACGCAAGGCCGTTGACTACCCCCACCGTCGGGACGCTCTCGGCGATATCTATCTCGAATACCGGTTTATCCAGAAACTCCTGCAGGTTTTTCACGGTTACGGAGACCTTTTTTATCTCCGGATTGGCGAGTATCTCTTTTGCCACTTTACGGATCATATCCGCAATGCGTCTTCGAAGATTTCTGACTCCGGCCTCTCTGGTATAGTTCTCTATTACCGCCTCCAGCGCCGCTTTCGTAATGGAAAATTCACTCTTTTTCAGAGCGTGCTTTTTCAGCTCCTGCGGAATCAGGTAGCGCTTGGCGATTTCGTACTTCTCCTGCGGCGTATAGCTACTTAGAAATATGAACTCCATACGATCCCGCAGGGGCCCGGGAATTGCACCGACATCGTTCGCGGTGGCTATGAATATCACCTGGCTCAGATCTATGTTGAAGTTGAGATAGTAGTCTCTGAAGGCGCTGTTTTGCTCCGGATCGAGAATCTCCAGTAGTACCGATGTCGGATCACCCCTCATACTGCGGCCGACCTTGTCAATCTCGTCGAGGACCATTACCGGGTTCATCTCCTGTGCGTCTATGAGACCCTGGACTATTCGCCCTGGCATAGCGCCGATATATGTTCTTCTGTGTCCGCGCAGTTCGTTTACATCCTCGAGCCCGCCGAGGGCTATACGTACCAGTTTTCTCTTCAGAGCCTTCGAAATCGAGTTTGCAAGCGACGTCTTTCCAATGCCCGGAGGTCCTGCGAAACAGAGGATGGCCCCTTTGATCTCTCTGTCTTTGACCCCCCTCAGCTCGGCAAGCTCCCTGACCGAAAAGTACTCCACTATCCGCTCTTTTGGCTTCTTCAAAGAGTAGTGGTCCTTGTCAAGCTGTCTCTGTACATCCTCGACGCTGAGATGCTTTTTGGCCACTTTTCCGAAAGGTATCTCCAAAACCCAGTCAAGGTAGCCCTGGATCATATTCGCATCCGCGGAGTCTGGGTGCATACGTGCGAAACGGTCTATCTGTTTTTTGACCTCTTTGCATGCGTCTTTGCCCATATAGGGCTTTTTGGCCTCCAGCTTCTTGTAGTACTCCTCGATCTCCTCTTCACGCTGGGTATCTGTACCGAGCTCCTGCTGAATCTGCTTTAGCTGCTCTTTTAGAAAATACTCTTTGTTTACCTGCTCTATACGGTTGTGAACCTTGGACCTGATCTCTTTTTGAAGCTTGCTCGCCTCTATCTCCTCGCTGATTATGTCTATCAACAGCAGCAGCCTCTGCTCCACATCCTCTTCGATAAAGAGTTCGTAAGCTTCCGGTTTCTTTATTCTTATCGTACTGGAGATCAGGTCCGCTATGCGGTTGGGTTCGTGATTCTCCTCGATCGTTCTTATCAGATCTGGCGGAAACTGATTCGATACGGTAGAGAGGGTACGCAGCTTTTCACGCAAAACCTCCATTAGAGCCTCTATTTTCAGCTCGTTGTACGGTTTTGAGCGTATTATATCCACCTTCGCAACAAGGGGGGAAGAGGAGATCTCTTCTACTATACGACCTCTGGCAAGCCCTTGGAAAAGCACCTTGATGCGGCCATCGGGAAGCGTGACCTTGCGCATGATCGAACCTACGACTCCCGCATTGTAGATTGCATCGAAAGTGCGCTCTCCTTCGTGGTTGGGCTTGGTGGGGCACACCAGTACCAAGGAGTTGCTTTCGACCGCTTCGACAGCCGCCTGAACGTTCTTTTCGTCATTCAGAAATATCGGCGATATCATGAAAGGGTATAGAAACAGGTCATCCTCCACTATCACCGGGATATCGGCCGGAAATGCGCCATAGTCGCTAAGCTGCATATAACCTCCAAATTTTTAAATTTTTCTTAAATATAGTGATTTTTTTCTCTTTTGTCAAGAGAACGGAGAGAAAACGCTCGACAATCTGCAAGCTCTCTCAATTGCAAGAAGAGCGGAACAGGCCATACGACGTTCTATTCAAACAGCCATCCGAGCCACCCTTTGTAAGGAGGCACCATATCCTCTCTCTCTATCCAGCTTTTTGCATTGCGCTCACGATACATCCGTGCAGCTTTAGGTTTGTCGCGTCTCTCATAAAGAGAAGCTATCTCTTCGTTCATCATAAACCGTGTCAGCTCCAGGCGAACCTCGATCGTCTGCACCATTGGTGTAAATTCACTGTTCGGGAAGCTGCGAATGTACCCTTTCGCCTTTTGCAGAGTCTCTTCTATAAGCTCCTGGTCTCTTTGCGGAGATTTCAGCCCCATAAACGACGCTTTTATCTTCATGAACTCGACAAAATCACGGTTTTTGGATGTCCCATAGCGCTTCAGATACTCGTCCAGATAGAAGTTTGCCAGAAGATACTCCTCTTCATCCATATGGGCCTGAACGAGGATCTGCATCGCCTCCGGTATCAGAGGAGAACCGACATGCTCGCTCTCGAGAGAGGTAAAGTAGTCGTCCGCCTTCTCAAGATTGCCCGCCGCTACGCTTCGCATCAGCTTCTGGTACCAGTAGAGCGCAGGCTTTTCGAACTCCTGTTCGCTCTTACCGCTGCATCCACTGACAGATAGCAACAGTACGAAAACAATAATCGTTTTTATAACGATACTATACATTCAGGACCTTTTTGATAAACTTTGAGAGATTTTAGCCGATATATTATTACTTACCCATTAAAGGTGTCTTTCTGAGACACCGGCAAAGGACGCGTTCTAATGGATTTCAAAGCTGCCCTCCCTATTTTGGGATTTGAGTCGTGCAAAGAGGTTACACTCGAATCGATCGACGGGAACTTCTACAGACTTTTCGACAAAGATGGCAAAAGTGCACCCTCTTTCATACTGATCAGGCCCTCTCTGCTCAGAAACGACTACATCTTCGACCTTCCGGAGAGCGCCGTAAGGAGCCTTGAGGCTCAAACCCCCGAACAGATAGAGGTTTTGAATATCATGATACTGGACACTCCGCTGGAAAACTCCCATGTCAATTTTCTGGCTCCGCTGCTTTTCAACAGGGACAAGGGGTTGATGGGACAGATAGTGCTTGATAACCAGAAGTACCCCGATTTCGAGATAGCCGCACCGCTGAAAAGTTATATGGGTCAACAAGAGGATGTCTCATGAAAATCACGATAGTAGGGCCCGGGAAGATGGCTCTTGCGCTTGCAAGAGGGCTGGAGAAAGAGCACGATCTGACAATCGTAGGAAGAGACGGAGAGAAGCTTCTGCACTTTGCCAACCAGCTTGCGAAGCATGCCGCGACGGCGCTTCTTGGAAAGTATGAGATAGAGGGGCAGACACTGATTTTGTGTGTCAAGCCGCATGCGCTCAAAGAGGCAGCAGCGGAACTGAAGGGAAAAGCAGCAACAGTCTATTCCGTACTCGCCGGAACCGGAATAGATGAGCTCAAAAAGGGCATAAAGGCCGAAAACTATGTCAGAGCTATGCCGAACCTCGCTGCAGCTTACAGATCTTCGATGACCACTCTGACCGGAAACAGAAAGAAAAAGGAGGAGGCCGAAGCCCTTTTTGGATCTATCGGTGAGACTCTGTGGGTAGAGAGCGAAAAGGAGCTCGACATAGCGACTGCCATTGCCGGAAGCGGACCGGCATTTCTGGCTCTCGTCGCGGAAGCCCTTGCGGATGGTGGCGTCAAAGAGGGGTTGAAAAGAGGTGATGCGACGAAACTGGTGGAGGGTCTTTTCAAAGGTTTCGCCCCACTCCTCTCGCACAGCCATCCGGCACTCATAAAAGATGAGGTCATGAGTCCGGGCGGTACGACGGCGGCCGGCTTCTCAGCCCTGGAAGAGAGCGCGGCCAGAGATGCATTTATAAAAGCTGTAACCAAAGCGTATGAGCTCGCAAAAAAGAGTTGAATATTCAACAGAAATACCGCATCCGGAAAATAATTTGATTTTCATCTGCTTTGGTATAAAATTTAATAATATAGGAGCGCTGGATCGAGAAGATAAGAACCTATCCGTCTTTTTTGCTAAGGAGTAGAGAATGAGATTGTTTAGAACAGTGGTGATTATAACTCTTTTGTCTACGATATCCTGGGGTATTACATTTACAGACGATTTCGAGACATCGGCAAACGGATGGGCAGGGGACGGTACATCTATCGAATATATTGGAAGCTCGGTAGAATCACATGTACTATTTATGGCTACCGAGAAAACCCCGGTGAATAAAACATACGACTTCGGACCGTCCAACGCCAACAAAACCGTATACATTTCCTTCGACTTCTGGGGTGTAAACGGATGGGAAGAAAGTGGTCCAAAAAACATATTGGACTATATATTCGTTACGGCCAACGGTGAATACCTCGTCAACGGAGAGACTCTACCTGGGGCGGACGGCCAGACATATTATGTAAAAAACAGCTACTCCCTGACATCGACTACGGACAGTGAAGGTAAGCTGACACTTGAGATTTCTTACGACGTCTCGGCACCAGACATCGAAGATGCCATGATTGACAATGTTGTAGTAAGCCTTAACGACACTAACAATATCGTCAACGCAGTCGACGACAGCTATTTCGGAACACCGGACAACCCTCTTACCGACAATGTAATGAACAACGACTCCGGAACGGGTATACAGGTCACCTCCTATACCGATCCGACCAACGGAACGCTTCAAATCTCATCCGACGGAAACTTCACCTATACTCCGAATCCGGGCTACATAGGTACCGACACCTTTACTTACACGATAACCGACGAGAACAACCAAACCGATACGGCTACGGTAAGCATAGAGATCAACACCGTCTTCACCGAAGGAATCGAACTTCCGTTTTACCTAATAAACCCTCCGGCTTCACGCAACCTTGTAGGAGACTACAAAATTGCGGGAAACACCGTTTTGTGTCTGACCGACCTGACCACCGGCTACGGGGGGACATGCCATGGGGATACCGACTATCAGGATATTACGAGCAACATGCAGGTAACCAAATATCTCGATATAGACAACGACGACTCCACCTGGAACTCCACATCTTCATACGTTATGATACCCGACAGCTACAACCCCTCTACAGGGATAATATGGGCGGGGCTCTTCTGGCAGGGACGCATCAGTGTAGATAAAGACCACCCCATTCACTACGGTGTAGAAAACGGCTCTACATACGATCTGGTAGAGGTCGGAGAGGGAACGAATATAGATATAGACGAATTCGACATAACCGCTACCGGTGCGACGGATATAAAACTCGACATAAACGGATACGGCTACAACGATGTAAAGGCCAATACTTTTCACGTCTACGAAAGCAGCAACGGCCAGACCTACGCGGCATTCGCGAATGTCACATCGCTCTTTTCGGGAGGGGTGATATCTCCCGGGAAAAACACCTTTACCGTAGCGAACCTTACCACGATGGAAGGGAGGGAGAACTCGCCGGGGGCTTTCGGTGGATGGTCGCTCGTTGTAATTTATGCGGAAGACTACAAAAAGGGTACTCCCAAAAATATCTCTATCTATAATGGATTCATTTCGATCGGCACAAACAACACACCGATCAAGATCAGCGGATTCAGACTTCCAAAAACGGGTAAAATCGCTGCACAGCTCTCCGTATTTTCAGGTGAAGGAGAGTATAGATATGGACGCACTCCTTACAACAACGCCGAAGACTGGATGAAGATAAGCGATGAAGAGACGACCGGCTACGACTATATGCCCGGACTGGAGGAGGGCACATTCGTAGGCAACCGGGACAACATGTTCGATGCGAGACTCGACAATATTCTGAGAGACGATATCGTGAACGGAGTCGACAACAATCTCAGTGTAAACAATGTCGGTGTGGATGTCGACAACTACAATATTTCCGAACTGATGGAAGCCTACAGGGACAAAAACGAGTATATCGATTCCGTCTATATCCAGATGTACAGCAATAACGACTACATCACTCCCAGCATGATGGCCTTCTCTGCAGAGTTATACAAACCTGCAGTCTGCTACGACTACACTTTCGATATCGACGGATATGTACTCGACAGCGCCACGAACGATGTAAACACGACACTGCACCTGCAGGCACCGGACAAACCGCTTAGAACCCACCTGCTCGTAAGAAGCCTCGAAGGAGACTTCCCGCTTGCAAATGCCGAATTCACCGCGGCGGTCAAAGATACCTCCATGCTCACCTACACAAGCGGAAGTGCCGCAATCGCCCCGGACAACATAAACGAATACGAGCCTGCTGGAGCTTTGGTGCACAACGAGAGCGACGAAGGGTTCAGCCTCTACTTCGGAAACGGTGCGACGAGCACGCAGGGTGGTACACTCAACTCCCATGAAAGCCACTATATACTTTTCGATTACGATACTAACAGTTCACAGCCGAGACTTGAGACTACATTCATATTCGACGTAAACTTCACTGTCGACTACGGCAGCGGACCGGTACCGATTTACAGGGAGCTGAACGAGGGAAGCAGATGTCCCACATCCACACTCTACGCTCCCGAGTGGGGAGTTTTCAATATTATAAGCGCTAAAGACGAGCCGACCACATATAACCTGCTAACAGAGGTCTCCGGAAGGCCATACGCCGTTTACGGAGTCTTCTACGATGCAGATTTCGAGACTCCGAAAAAGATAACAACCGATATCGAAGTCGAGCTGATCAACGTAAACTTTTTCAAAAGCGATACAAACGCATCATGCAACAACCCAGACTCCAACATCACAAGCCCACTGTTTGCCAGATTCGACAACAGCGAGTTTACAGACGCCATAAGCCAGCAGACTCAGCTGGCGATGAGAAACAGCGCATTCAGGATATGGTACCTCGAGGATAACAAAAGCGCCCTTGTCATAAATACATGCGGAAGCAGGACAGACGAGCTCTGCTACAAAACTCTCTATGACGACAAGTTCGCCTCTTTCGATACGCTCTGCACAACGGATTGCGATGGCACGAAAGCTCCGGGAACGTGCTACAGGTGTCTGAGGAAATATTACGGCAAACCTCTCTGCTCGAGGGATAACTTCTCGATCAGACCGGAAAGCTATAGAATCGTGATATCGGATGAAAACAGCTCCCTCTCTCCCGTAAAAAAAGAGGTCGTCCTGAACAGCTACAATGCCTATGCCGCCATTGCGGCCGACTACAACTACACTGTCGACTACAACGCTACACAATACAGAAGCGAGAGCCCGGCCCTACGCTATATACAGGGCTTTCCGGAAAGTTACCCCGCAGGAATTGTAGAAGAGAACTCCACCTCCCTTGGATTGACAAGCCGGTTTCCGGCAAGCTACAACTGCAGCAACGACAGCAACAGAACCTACAAACTGATCTTCTGGAACGGAAAAGGGAAAAACAGGATTAACCACGACAATGTCGGATTCTACAGATTCATGTTGAGAGATTCGGAGTGGACAAAGGTCGACAACCCCGGAAGATGGGGACAGGACTGCATAAACTATCCAAACAACGGTTACTACAGTGTGCCATCTTCGGGGAAGGTGGGGTGTATAGTCTCTTCCGATCTCGATATGACCCATACAGACATAAATTTGAGTTTAAGGCCTTATGAGTTTGATATAAGCGGTATCAAAATCACGGCACCAAACGACCGCTTTATATATATGAACGACATAAGGGTTGACAACAGTATGTCCATCAAGATCAGCGGCCCAGTCAAGGCTCAAGGCAAGTATGGGGCACTTTTGACGAACTTCTCATCGCAGTGTTACGCACAGGATATCGACCTCTCTTTCAAAAGGACGCTCGATCCGGCCGAAAGCAATCTTACAGCTCCCGCACTTCTCAGGTACTATGACATCAACACATCCGAGACCAATACAACAAACAACAAAGATATAGATACGATAGCCGCAAATCGCTTCAGTGATGGGGTATCGAACGTGGCTTTGGCGATAAATATCGACAGGATCTCCTCCGTCACCAAAGATCCCGTAAAGATAGATATAGAGGATGTAAACGTAACCTGCAGCGACTATACGGTCTGCAACCACCAAGCCGATATGGATAGCAACCGCTCCGTCAAAGGGGGCAAAAGCTTCCCACCGTTTAGCAGGTTCATATATTACGGACGCCTGCACGCTCCCGATTACAGAACGGAAGAAGATAGCTTAAAGACACCAATCTATGCAGAAGTCTACTGCGATGCGATAATGGTAAACTGTCAAGACTTCAATATCACTTCCGCCAACGGCTGGAGAGAGAGCGTAGACGACGTAAACTGGTGGATAAACCCCTACCATGGAAACAGTGACGGTAACGTTACGGAGCTCAACGCGACCAAAAGGTTCTCCTCATTCGATACCGCTATCAAGATTAACGATTTTAGCATTCGAGACAACAGTGAACACACCATCCCGAACGGAAGCTATTCGCCCAAAATTGAGTATACAGGCACTACCAAACCGCACAAAGTCAGAATAATGGTCGGAACTGAGCCTTGGCTCATATATCATAGATATTTTACAGACGGAAGGGTATACTACGACATAACGTTTGAAGGTGTTGCGGGCAACTGGGCCGGTATAGGGAAGCTCGGCAAAACGGTAGAGACGAATGCCAGCAGGAGTACGAATAGAAGGATCGAGTGGTGAGAAGAGCCTTTTCTATGATAGAGCTTATCGTCTCTATCGTAGTTATCGGTATAGCTTTCATGAGTATACCCCTGATAATGACGGAAACGACAAAAAACGTAGAGACCTCCTTCAGGCAGGAGGCGGTCATGGCCGGCCTGACTCAGATCGTCAATATCATGAGCTACAGGTGGGACGAGCAGGAGACTAACGAGAGTATCAACGGAAGCTACGCAAAAATTCTCGATACGAACTTCACAGCTGCGCTTGAGTGCATAGATTACGCTGATGGAAGGCGGAGAGTTGGCAACTTCAAAGGCAAAGCAAGAAGAAAATGCTACAATACCCAAAGATGGGCAACTTCTCCCGCGGCCCTCGGCAGCGACTCGGGCGACCTGGATGATATAGACGACCTTACAAGCGCGGGAAGCGTACTCATAAGCAGCGAAAACAACAACTCCGAAGACTATAAAAGATCCTACTCCTCGGCGATAACCGTCTCCTACATTTCCGACAACCTCGACCCCTCATCCTACACTTCCACTACGATCAACGGTACTATAGGCACAGTCCCGATAACCAATATGCCCACGAGCATCAAAATGATCACCTCTACCGTAACATCACAAGATGGCGACACGATCAGACTGGTAGCATTCAGCGCCAATATAGGCGAAGTAGGGTATCTCTCAAGAAGGGTCGCGCCGTGAAAGCACTGCGAAGGGCATTTACGCTTGTCGAACTCGTTTTCGTCATCATGGTCTTCGGCATAATCGCCGCCATCGGATCGGAAGTCTACGTAAAGATTTACGAAAACTATCTGATCACGAGGTCGATGAACTCCCTTCAGACAAAGACGGAGACGGCCCTCGAGCAGATCGCAAAGAGGCTGCAGTACCGCATAAAGTCTTCAGCCATAGGAGTAAAGCCGGATTTCAGCTCGTTTATAACGGCCTCAGACCCGAATATGGACAACAGTTTCACGATACTCGAATGGATTGGCTACGACGAAACCGGCTTCAAGGGCGAATATAACGCAACAAGAAACTACTTCACCCCGGGATGGAGTGGCTTCATCGATCTTGATGCTTCTACGAGTACAACTCTCTCTACGCCCGGTAGCAGACTGAACAGTGTAGACGCCATAATAACCGACCTCTCCAACGGTTTATCCTCCATAGCCGACGCAGCTATAATATTCCCGGATACCTGGGGCGATTTCAACATCTCAAGATACGGGTGGTACGGAAACCGGAGTGATTACGTCTACGATATAGGAGTTATCGACGACACCAGTTTCCAGATAACAGATGCCATCGTCACCCCGGCAGAGATATATGAACGCTACAAGCTCGTCTGGACCGCGTTCGCCATTGCCCCCGACCCGATCGACTGCACGAACGGTTGCGACCTTGTACTCTACTGGAACTACCAGCCGTGGAGCGGCGAACGGTTCGATACGGCACAAAACGTATTCAGAAACCTTCTCGTGGAGAACGTCACTACGTTCAAATTCAGACAGGACGGCGACGTCATGCGCATAAAACTGTGTGCGGGCGAAAGAGTGGTAGATAACAACATCTCCGTATGCAAAGAGAAGGTGGTGTTCTGATGCGCAGTGGATTCACCCTTCTGTCGGCGATTTTCCTGATGGTGTTAATAGCGGTGCTTATGATGCTTACACTCTCGCTCTCTTCGCAGACAACGAAACAGACGAGCGACCTCTACCTGAGAGAGCAGGCGCAACTGCTGGCAAAAAGCTCCACCGAACTTGCGCTGCTGGCAATATCGGCCCATAACAATAAAATAGACTGCATAAACGAGATGAACCTTACCTACAATGGTACCGGCACAGGGTACGATATAAATATGAAGCTCTTCTACATAGGAAACGGAATGCCCGCATCGTGCAACACCCTCGTCAACGACATCGCAACCGCAGACTCCAACGGTACCGTTTTGATAGACACGACCGTAACCTACAGGGATGCCGAGACCAACGAGACTGTACGATTCCACCGCCGTACAATACAAAAGCCTTAAGCCACTGTTTGATACAATGTCGCTGAACACACTATTTAAAGGAGTTATACGATGAATATCAGCATCGTTGGTCGCCATTTCGAGCTGACCGATGCCATAAAAGACCATATCGAAAACGCTATTGACGGTCTGAAAAAGTACAATCTCGACATCATCTCCACGCGTGTCGTAATAGATGCGGATGAGAGAAACGGAAAAAAGGGTTACAGTGTCGAGTTCGTCATTCATATGGCAAACAAAAATACGGTCGTAATCCGCCAGAAAGATAAAGATGTCTACGCCGCCGTCGATCTCGCCATCGATCGTGCACAGAAGGTTCTCAGACGCCACCACGACAAAGTGACGGAGCACAAATCGGTTCGCCCGGACGAACTGGCGGCTGCCCACGAAGCGGAGATAGCGGCGGCACTTGCAGACGATTCGGACGAAATCGTACCTATGGAGCTCGACCTCTATAAGCCGCTCGAGATAGAAGAGGCGCTGAATATGCTAAAAGAGTCTCCGGACAAACAGTTTATCGTATTCAACGACATAGACGGAAAGATGCGCGTACTATACAGACGCGGAGACGGACGTTTCGGACTATACTGAGACCAGAGCGGGCGTTCAGCGCCTGCCCGCCGCCTCTTTCGCCCTCTTTACAATCGCTTCATCTTCGGCCATATTGAGCCATAAAAACTCTTTTCCGCTCTGAATCTTCCCGCCCAGAATATCACCAGATCTTCTGAACTTCAGATCGAGCCTGGCAATCTCGAAACCGTCCTTTGTCCTGACAAAAGCTTTCAGCCTGTCGTTGTCCGGGGTATTGGTAAACAGAAAGCAGTAGCTCTTCAGACCGGTTCTGCCGACTCGTCCTCTCAGCTGATGGAGCGTGGAAAGGCCCATTCTTTCGGCTCCGGCTATAACTATGGTGGAGAGCCTGGGGAGGGAGATACCGACCTCAATCACGGTAGTGGCAAGCAGAATGCTCCCTTTTTGCGCGAACTCCTGCAGCACCTCCTCTTTGAGCCTGTCTCTGCCGTGCGTAACGTAGACTCCATCGAAGTTTTTTCTCCAAAACTCCTCGCTCTCTTCAAGAGAGAGATAGCCGATATGTTCGCTTTCCTCCACGAGAGGATAGACCACAAGCACCTGCCTCCCCTCTGCAATCTCCCTTCCTATATGCTCTTTCAGCTTACCGAAATCGCGCCTGCCGACGATTTCGGTCTTCACATCCTTTGCAAAAGGGGTGGACTCTATCAGCGAGATATCTATCAGCGCCGAATCGAGCATAGCCTGGGTTCTTGGAATAGGCGTAGCCGAAAACTGCAGGTAGTGGGGCTTTCTCTTCCCCTCGGAGTGGAATTTTTCCAACATTTTGCGCTGCTCTGTACCGAAACGGTGCTGCTCATCCACCATAATCAGATCGGCTTCGGGCAGATCCCTGTAAAGAAGAGCATGCGTTCCTACGATAAAGTGTGCGTTTGAAGGCTCACCCCTCTCCCTGCCCTGGGTTACAAGCGCTATATCCATAAATTCGGGAAGCCACTTTTTGGCCTCTTCGTAGAGCTGTCTGGCGAGTATCGAGGTGGGTGCCATCAGTATCGACCTGTGTGGGTAGGCCATCATAGCGGCGGCCAGAATCACCATCGTCTTCCCCGATCCGACATCTCCTACCACCATACGCCGTGTCGCAGCCGCACCGCCCAGGTCTGCGGCGATATCCGAAACCGCCCTCTTCTGCCCTTCGGTCAACTCGAAGGGCAGCCTCTCCAAAAAGGGCCCGATACTCCCTTTCAGGGCTCTTTTGGCCTCGAACCTTACACGCTTGCCGCGCATCCTTGAGAAGTAGTCGAACGCCTCGGCAAACTTCAGAGCCTCGAGGGTTTTGGGCCCTATTCCGCCATATCTGTCGTATAGTTCCAGCCACTTCCCGTCCGGTCTGTGCGCCCTTGCTATCAGCTCTGCCGCATTTCTGTCGAGCCCCTCCTCCATCAGGCTTTCGACACTTACCAGAGTATCGACAATCCGCCTGTAGATATCCTGCCTTATTTTGCACCTGTACCGGGGAACTATTTGACCGGTTTTTGAGACGATTTTCGGGTTTGTCATCCTGAGTTTCGGGCCGAACATCTCGATCCTGCCCTGAAGAAAGTGCCTCATACCCGGTTTGAAGAGTGCATTGTGGTAAGGTTTGGGGTGAAAGATAGTTATCTCTATCATGCGCTCGCTCGCAGGAGTTCTAACCCTGGCCTGGAGCCTTTTGGGGAGTCTGGAGACGGAGACAACCTCCGCCTCTATAGTATTTGTCTTCGAAATCTCTGCCCTCTCGCTTAGTCGGGTATCGCTATATGAGTGAGGAATGTTTATCGCCAGCTCTATCAGCGACGAGAATCCGGCTTTTGCAAGCCCCTCACTTTTTGTCATCTGTGATGATGGCGAAAGAGAGCTTCAGTATCTCCGGATGGGATTTTATAAAGCTGTTGAGATCTTCTACTCTCAAAGCCTCTATCAGCTCCAGCTCTTTTTTCGAATAACCCAGCCCGAGACCTTTGTAATATTCGTTGAAGGCCCTTCCGAGACGCTGCGAAAGTGTCTCGTTTCTAAGAGGTTCCGAGCCGAGCAGAAACATCTTCGCGTCCTCCAGCTCCTTTTCGCTCACTCCGTTTTTGACGAAATCGGCGATCACCTCTTTGACAACCTTTACGGCCTCTTCCTGACTCTCGAGCTTTGTCTGCAGATAGCCGCTGAAATAGCTGCTGCTTCTATTCAGAACGATTCTGCCGTATGCGGAGTAGGCAAGTCCTCTCTTTACCCTCACCTCCTCCATCAGCCTGCTTCCAAAACCGCTGCTTCCCAAAATGAAAGCGGCCACTTTCGCCTTATAGCGCTTGGGGTCGTCTACACGCATATCGAAGGGTGCACCAAAATATATATAGGCCTGGTCGGTAGCTCTCTTTTCACTCTCAGTTTTTGCGGCATCACTGGCTTTGAAGTATGGAAGCGGCTCCGACTTTCCAGCATCAAGACACTTTAGGGCATCTCTCGCATACTCCTTCGCCTCTTTAAGGGTCATGGCTCCGCCGATCACCACAATGGCACGGCGAAGAACCAAATGCTCTTTCAAAAAGCTCTCGACCTGCTCCAGTTTCAAAGATTCGATCCCTTCGACAGTTCCGTCTGCAGGATTCGCAAGCGGCGTCCCTTCGAAGAGGAGTTTTTTGAGAAGAAGGCTCGCCTGGTAGTCGTAATCGCTCTCCTTCCGCATCAAAGATCCGATAGTGGTGGCCTGCACCTTCTTGAAACTTTTCTGCGTCAGGTTGGGATCTTGAAGCAGGGACGAGAAGAGCTCCACACCTTTTCCGAACTCCTCCTTTAGACTGCCCAGCTCGAAAACGAACGTCTCCGTTCCTGTATGTGCGCCAAGGCTTATCGCCCTCTCTTCAAGCGCTTTGGCAAAACCGGTACTTCCGATGGTCTTCGTACCTTCGTTCATCATTCTGGCCGAAAATTTCGCCAGTCCGGCATGCCCGTCGTCCGCCAAAGAGCCGCTGTACCTAAAGACAACCTGCATGGAGGCTATGGGCAGGAGCCTCTCCTCCTCGAAAATCAGAGGAACTTCGACACCGTTTATCTCAACTTTGTCCAGCAAAGCACTCATTAAAACTCCTTGAAAAACCGTCAGAAACAGAACTATACTTTTAAATACTCTCATCTTTTTGGAACCTCTTCGGCGATCTTGGTGCATGATGCGCTTTCAGAGCCGCCGTACGACCGCAAAGAAGCGCTCAAAAGGTCTCCAGTATCTCGTAGGCCGTATTACGCTTTGCCGGTATTTCACCTATATCTTTTATCAGACGTATCATCTCGTCCTGGTTCATGCGATTGGCGGCTCCGGCGGCTTTTACCACATTCTCTTCCATCATAGTGCTTCCAAGGTCGTTGGCACCGTACATCAGAGCCATCTGGCCGATGTAGCTGCCCTGTGTCACCCACGAGCTTTGAATGTTTTTCACATTGTCCAGAAAGAGGCGGCTGACGGCAAGAAGGCGGAGATAGCGGTTTGGGCTTGTTTTATGCGTAACAATCCCTTCGCGCTGAAGCTTCGTGTTGTTGGGCTGGAAACTCCACATTATAAACGCCCTGAATCCGCCGGTTTCGTCCTGGAGGTTTCTGATCAGATCCCAATGCTCGACGATCTCTTCATCACTCTCTACCGTTCCGAACATCATCGTTGCTGTGGACTTTATTCCGTTTTTATGCGCAACTCTGTGGACATTCAGCCAATCTTTCACATCTATCTTCTTCGGAGCTATGATGTCCCGCACCCTGTCGCTGAGTATCTCGGCACCGGCCCCCGGAATTGAACTGAGCCCCTTGGCGGCCAGCCTCTTGAGCACCTCTTCGACGCTTATGCGGGAGACTTTGGCGATATAGTCGATCTCCACCGCACTGAATCCGTGTATCGTAACGGTCGGGAATTTTTTGTGGATATGCTCTACAAGATCCTCATACCACTCTATCTTGAGCTTCGGATGTACACCGCCCTGAAAGAGTATCTGCGTACCTCCGATTTCCAGTAGCTCTTCGATCTTTCTGTCGATCTCTTCGAAGCTGAGCACATAGGCGTCGTCATCCTTGCCGTGCCTGTAGAAGGCGCAGAAGTTGCAATCTACCCAGCATACGTTGGTATAGTTGATATTTCTATCCACGACGAAAGTGGTAATCTTTTTCGGGTGCAGTCTTCTTTTTACGTCGCTTGCCATATCTCCGAGGCTTTTGAGGTCGCCGTTTTTTATGAGTTCGACAGCCTCCTCTTTGCTCATACGGCTCATACTTTGGCACCCTTTGCGGACTTCTCTATCGCATCGAGGACCCCGTTGACGAATTTGGGCGACTGGTCGCTGCCGAGCTCTTTGGCCAGCTCCACCGCTTCGTTTATTATTACGGCACGATCCAGATCGGTATGGAGCAGTTCGTAGGCTCCCAGCCTCATGATCGACTTGTCTACATGGTCGAGCCTCTCGAAGTCCCAATCTTTAAGATGGTCTCTTATCTCCTTGTCGATCTCTTCGAGGTGTCCGAGCACACCGTTGTAAAGACTCATGGCAAACTCTCTTTGCCTGTTTCTTATCTTCTTCTCCTCCAGCAGCTCTTCGGCGAAGCGTTCCACTTCCGGGTTGCCTATATCGTGGGCGTATAGAAGGCCGATGACTGCGCTTCTGGATTGGTGACGGGTGGCCATTAACCCTCCATCTCTCTATAGAGATCGAGCATCTCTATCAGCCCGGCCATTGCTTCGAACCCTTTGTTTCCGGCTTTCGATCCGGCACGTTCTATAGCCTGCTCTATAGTGTCGGTCGTCAAAACACCGAACGCTACCGGCTTTCCATATTTGAGAGTTGTGCTTGCAACACCTTTGGTAGCTTCAGCCGCCACATAGTCAAAATGCGGAGTCGAACCTCTTATGACCGCACCCACGCAGCATACGGCAGAGTACTTTCCGCTCTCCAGAGCTTTTTGAAGTGCAAACGGAATCTCGAAGGCTCCGGGAACCAGTATAAGGTCGAGGTTATCGTCCATCCCCCCGTGGCGCAAAAATGCGTCTCTTGCCCCCTCGACCAGTCTGTCGGTGATGATGTGGTTGAAACGGCTCGCGATAATCGCTATACGCTCGGAGCCTCTCAGCTTGAGCTGTCCTTCTATAACGTTCATAATAGTGTTCCTCGTCGATTAAAGTATGATATTTTAGCATAACGGCAGCGGCGGCGATTTTATCGCACCACTCAATAAAAACGGGACCGGCTTCGCGGCTATTCGTTTTCTACAATCTCTCTGATAGCTTTTATCTGTATCAGAAGTCTATCGAGATTTTCCAGTTTAATCATATTGGGCCCGTCGCTAAGAGCCTTTGAAGGGTCGAAATGCGTCTCGAAAAAAAATCCGTCCACCCCCACAGCAGCCGCCGCTCTGGCAAGATACGGCACAAAAGAACTGTCACCGCCAGTCTTTCCCCCCTGTCCCGGCATCTGAACGCTGTGTGTAGCATCGAATATCACGGGAGCAAACTTACGCATTATCGGCAAAGAGCGCATATCTACCACAAGATTGCCGTAGCCGAAAGTGGAACCCCTCTCCGTAAGCCATACGCCCGCTTTTCTGCTCGTCTCATAATCTACGCTCTCGAACCCCCTGGTTTTGAGAACCTTTTGAACCGAATAGTACATATCCGCAGGGACCATGAACTGCCCCTTTTTTATATTGACTATAGAGTCGGTTTTTGCCGCCGCTACCAACAGATCGGTCTGGCGACACAAAAAGGCCGGTATCTGCAGCACATCTACCGTTTTTGCCGCTTCCGGAACCTGCCATGATTCATGAACATCGGTGAGTGTCCTGTATCCGAAAAGAGCTTTTACCTCTTCGAAAATCTTCATCCCCTCTTCGAGCCCTGGACCCCTGTAGCTCTTCAAGGAGGTACGGTTCGCTTTGTCAAAACTGGCTTTGAAGTAGAAGTCGATCGACCCGTCTTCATCATACTTTTTAAGCGCTTCCGCTATGCGCATCACACTCTCCCTGCTCTCGATAACGCATGGGCCGGCAATCAAAATCATACTTCAGATCCTTCTTTGTCAAATATCACTATCTCTTTTTTCTTCTCTTTGGCCCTCGTCAGTGCATCTTCGGCAAGGCCCAGCATCCTGTTCAGATGTATCTGCTTGCCGTACATCGTTACAGCTCCATAACTTCTTCGGTACTCCACTCTTTTGTCACCCTGCATCAAAGGATCTCTCTCTATCTTCTGCTCTATCCTCTCATTTACGGTGGCCACATTTTCGGTATCGCACTCTGAAAGCAGCACAAAAATGCCAGATCCGCCGAACCTTCCGAGAACGTCACTCGAACGTACGACGCTACGGATCGCATCGTTAAGATGTTTGAGCACCGCATCGCCGGTCTTGAAGCTGTATCGCAGATTTATACTCTCCAGTTGGTCGACATCTACGATCATGAGTGTAACGGGCCACTTGTGGCGTCTGGCCATCTTGATCTGGAGGTTTGCCATTTTGACGAAAAAAGGATAGTTGTAGGCTCCGGAAGCCTCATCCAGCGAACGGACACTCTGAATCTCTTCTTTGAGCGAATCTATCTCTCCCCGACTCTTTTTGAGAGCTTTTTTACAGCGTATCCACATTGCACCCTCTGCCGTCGCCACCAGCACAAGCGCACCGATTATCGCATATAAAATCTCTACGCTTATCATCTCGCCGTCCGACTCGTCTCTATTACGCTGCCGGGCCTCTCGGCCGCCCGGTCCATCGCTTCGTAGGCATACTCCATCAGCCTCTTAAGATCCGCCGAAGAGGGCTTCAGAGTCGATATTCCGCATTTGCACTCCAGCTTGTAGACCTTGTCGTCCACAGTAACGTATCTGTCCGATAGCCGTTTTTTGAAGCGCAATGCGATCTCCTTCGCGTTTTCCATATTGCAGTTCTGCAAAAATACAAGATACTCGTTTTTGGCGAAGCTTCCCACCTGATCGCTGCATCTTGTAGCCTTCTCCAGCTCTTTTACAACTATATCTTTTATATGTGCACTTATATCGGGAACCCCTTTGTGACGGTTTGCCGGCTGAATAAAGATAGCCACCATACTGACATCCCAGCCGTTCCGTTTCGCAAGATATATCTGTTTTTTTCCCATTGTGTGGAACATCTGTTTGTCATGGAGCTCGAACAGCATGGAGGTGTTAAGGACTTCATCGCATCTTCTTTTCTGGATACGCGCTTTTATCAGCTCTGTCATGAAAAGGTATGATACGGCGGCGGCAACGAAGAAAAAGATGGCATAAGCGGCAATTTTTGCATCTGCGGGCTTAAATCCTCCGGCTTGCAGAAAATCCGCAAGTATCGGCAGCCATGCGGCCGCACTCGTGATAAAGAGCCCTCCCAACAAACCGCCGAGAACCTTGTAGCGGCCTCTGTTAGCAACATTGTTCACGAATGACGCCTTTTAAAAGAGTTCAATACGGTTGGCTCCTTTTTTCTTGGCACGCATCAACGCTTCGTCCGCCCTGCTCATAATGGTATCGAATCTCACTACCTGCCCGGCAAACGAAACCACCCCTGAAGAGAAGGGAATGTTTACAGATTCCCTACTCTCCGCCACGGCAGGCGACTCCAGCACTTTTGCCTGAATCCTCTGTATGACTCTCTGTGCATCTCTCGCATCGCAATCGGGAAGCAGAAGCACGAAACGGTCGTCATCATAGCGGGCTGCAAGATCGCTCTCCCTTATCGAAGATCTCAGTATCGAGGAGAAGTGTTTCAAGACCAGGTCCCCCGTTTCATAACCATACTTTTCGTTGATTTCCGAAAGCCTGTCGATATCCATAACTACGAGGCCAACAGGCCATCTGTTATGTTTGGCGATCTTTATCTGGGTGCCTGCCAGCTCTTCAAAAACGGTGCTTTTATAGAGCTTCGTGATCTCATCCAGCAATATCTCCTCCTTCCACTCCCTATGCACCCTTTCAAGTCTGCTTTTTTGATAAAAGAGCAGGAAAAAGAGTAGAAAAAAGATCGCGATCTAGAGTGCACTCATTATGGCCGTTGCCAGGTTCGAGTCGCTGCCGATACCGTTTCGAAGCAACGACCACAAAAGCAATCCGAGCAGCACACTGCTGCCAAAAACCGCAAAGAACGCCGTTACGGCCGTTTTCCACACAGGAGTGTCTGCACTTGACATGCTCTTACTTTACCATATTTTATCTTAACGCCCGATGTTACGCAAATTCCGGGCAAAGCCCGTAATTTGGCAGGGCCTGAACGGCCCTACAACCCCCTGAAGCTTCGAAATCCAAGTTTCGAGACGATTTTACGCTTTCTGCGTAAAATCGGTTAACACATCTTACACAATTTTTCAGGCTCTTTTCTCTTTGGCTCTTGCAACTGCGACTCCGGCCGTTACGATCAGGCCGATACCGAGCCATGTAAGCGGATCGGGCAGCGGATCGCCGATAAAAAGGCCGAGAATTATGGAAAAGAGGATATTACTGTAGCTTACGGCCCCCACGATTCCCGCCTGTGTCACTCCATATGCCTTGGTCATATAAAACTGGGCGAGTGTCGCGAAGAGTCCCATAAGCACGATAAAAACCCATGTTTCGGCAGAAGGCACGACAAACTCTCCGAAGAGCATATCGAGCTCCGGTATATCGACATAGGGGCTGACAGCCATGAGAATGAGCGGTCCGATACTACCTATAACGGTGAACGAAAGGACTATGGCTCTCGTATCGTAGTAGTTTCTGAGCTCTCTTACCGCCGTGTATGCAAGCGCGGCGCCGGCCCCGCTGAATATGCCGAGCCACGCTGTCTTATCCAGCACCGCCCCGGAAGGTTTGGCGATAAAAACGATCCCGACAAACCCCAGCACGAGAGCTGCCCATCCGACCCTGCCCATTCTCTCTTTCAGAAAAAGCCACGCAAAAAGGGCTGTAAAAATCGGGGATGTTTTGGAGTAGGTCATCGCATCGCCGAGAGGTATATGGGCTATATTGTAAAAAAACGCCAGAAGAGCCAAAAAGCCCATCATCCCTCTAAAGAAGAGGAGCCACCCTTTCCCTCCTTTGTGCTCCATCGGCCTCTTGATTAGTGTGGCCGCAATCAAAACCGCACCGAAGAGGTTTCTGAAAAAAACGACCTCCAAAGAGGGCATGCTCTGGCTTAGAATTTTTGCGAAGACTCCCATCAATGCAAACATGAGGGAGGCAAAAAGCATATATCTTATGCCGGCATCTATCCGGCCGATACGATCTCTCAAAACCCGCTATTTCTTCCGTTCCAGGTGTGTCAGTTTGCCTCGGATATCCCCGAACATTATTACATCTTTCAAAAGCGCTTTCCGGGCAATGAAGTCTCTGCCCAAAGAGAGGTAAAGCTCTCCCCCTTTGGATCCGAAAAGTTTCTGGTAGATCGTCACTTTGAGATAACAGGGCTCATCACCGAGACTCTTTTTCAGCTTCTGCCTATCGCCTCCCGTGACGGTCTGTACTCTGACTCGCCCCGTCCTCTTCTCGGCACCGACCGCTTTTAGATCTTTTGCAAAAGGCTCTTTGCAATCGCCTATAATATCTTTTATATTGAAATATAGCGACAATATATCGTTTTCGGCATAATAGGGCAGCGTCTCGTTCTTCTCGTCCTTCAGCTTTCCGTCACGATAGTTCTCTTCATGAAAAACGACCCTCTTTGCGGCATGGTCGAAAGTGTAAATCTTGATACGGCGTTTTCCGGATCGTCTTATATCTTTGGTAAAAGTAGTCGGCAGCAGTCTTCCATCTACGATGACCCCTTTGCTGCCGTATATCTCGACACGCCCTCCGCTAAGAACTTTCGCCAGTCCGGTAGCTTTGGCTACCATCTTTATCTCGTACTCTCCGCCCTCTTTGGTCAAATAGGCGTCCGACACACCCATCTTTCCGAAGATTCCGTACTCGATCTTGTAGGTCGCATGTATCGTCTCCGCAAAGAGCAGACCTGAGAACATAATGAACAAAAACACCACTCTCTTCATGCCATATCCTTTCACTGGCTTATTTAATCACATTTTCGATAAAATCGTAGTAAATTATTGTGAATCAAAGAGGGATATGAAAAAGATAGCGATTCTGGGGCAGCCGAATGTCGGAAAAAGCTCCCTTTTCAACCGTCTTGCCAAAAGACGCATAGCGATAACATCCGAGACGGCGGGTACGACCAGGGACGTCAAAAAGGAGTTTATAGACTTCGACGGCAAAGAGGCCGAGATACTGGATACCGGTGGTATTGACGAGAGTACCGAGCTTTTTAGAAGCGTAAAGAACAAGGCGATAGAAGCCGCAGAAGAGGCCGATATAATACTCTATCTCGTAGATGGCAAAAAACTTCCTGACGAACGTGACAAGGCGCTCTTTTACAGACTGCAGAGACTCGGCAAGCCTATAGCGCTTGTAATAAACAAGATAGACAACGACAAAGAGGAGGAGCGCGCCTGGGAGTTCGGAGAGTTTGGGGCGAAGGAGATGTTCGCTATCTCCGTTTCGCACAACAGAAGGGTCGGGAAGTTGATCGAGTGGGTAAAGAGCCACCTCGAAGAGCCGATGCCCCGACTGCGGATCGAAGAGGATGACGCACTCGAAAATCTCATCGATATGTTCGACGAGAGCGGAACCCTGAAAGAGGAGGAGGATCTCAAAGAGATAGGGGTGGCTATCATCGGCCGCACGAATGTCGGCAAAAGCTCGCTGCTCAACGCGCTTCTCGGCAGCGAAAGAGCCGTCGTAAGCGATGTCGCGGGCACTACGATAGACCCGGTAGACGAGAAGATGGTCATAGGCGACAAAACGGTCACATTTGTAGATACGGCCGGGCTGCGAAGGCGCGGCAAGATACAGGGGATAGAGCGGTACGCCCTGGGGCGCACCCGCCAGATGCTCGAACGTGCGGACATAGCGCTGCTGGTACTCGATGCGAGTGCACCTCTTAGCGAACTAGATGAAAAGATAGCCGGCCTGGTGGATGAGTTCAAACTCGGCTGCATCATCGTCTTGAACAAATGGGACGAGGCACTCGGCAGCTACGAAGAGATTGTCGATGAACTCAGATACAGATTCAAGTTTCTCTCATGGGCCCCGATCATAACGGTTTCGGCAAAATCGAAAAAGAGAGTACATAAAATTTTCGATACGATTTTGAAGGTTTTCGAAAACTATACCAGACACATACCTACAAGAGAGCTGAACGAGGTGATCAAGCAGGCGACGATAAAACACCATATTCCGAGCTTCAAAGGCAGACCGGTCAACATACTATTCGCTACACAATACGCGATAAAGCCCCCTAAGATCGCTCTTGTATCCAACAGACCCGGGGGAATCCACTTCAGTTACATACGCTATCTGACAAACCGATTGCGGGAAAATTTCGATCTCGAAGGCACTCCGGTGATACTGCTGCCGAAAAAACGCGGAGAAAGAGAGGAGGATGAGAGACAGGAAGGGAGCTGACCTCTACCCGTTTTTACGACCGAACAACAACCTGTCGACCAGAGACTGGCTGCACTCCTCTCCGGTGAGGACATAGCACAATTCGTTTATATTCTCCATAATATACTCGACATCGTCAAACGACTCCCTGTCTCCCGCCATGAGTATTCTGTCTCCTATTTTTATCGGAAAGTCGGGCTCGGGAAGCAGGATCTCCTCTTCTCCCCTCTTTACATAGAGTATCAGCAGCGGGTTGCTCTTTTTCCAGTCGTCTCTCCTTCTGCTCAAAACCTCGTAGGGAACCTCTTCACCGCTCTCCCTCATATGGCGAACCAGGGCATAGGCGTGGTTTTCGTCTATGACCGTTTCGAACGTTTCCGGATTGTTTCCTATATTCTCCTTCATCTCCTCCACGACACGCCTCCCCCACTCTTCACCGCGGTAGTTGATAAGGCGTATAAAACGGTCGGCCAGCGGTCTGGCTAACGTATTGTATGTCTTTTTCACCATCAGAGTCTCTATGGTTATGACCCTGTCGATCTTCGCCGCCTTGAAGACTACGGCATCGTTGATCCTGTTCTCTCTGGCTACGGTGTAAATATCGGGGTTTATCCTCTTCGCGGCCATTATTATCGAGAGATTCAGAAGATCGTCTTTCGTCGCCGCGATTATGCAGGCAGCCTCCTGCACATCGGCTTTTAGAAGTATCTTCTTGTCGTCTGCGTCGCCGACCATCACCTTCTCTCCCCTTTTGGCCTTCGCGGCCTTTTTCGGGCTCGCTTCGATGAAGATATAGTCGATGCCCGCCCTTTTTAGGCCGACCTCCAGCGCAGTGCCCATCCTTCCGTATCCGCAAACTATATATTTGCCCTCCTTCGGCAGCCTATCCTTCCTTCGAAGAACCAGCGGATCGCCGTATACCCACTGCTCGAGCATAAGTAGGGATGGCGATTTGAGAGAAAGATATATCCTTTTTGCGATAATCTTGAACGGGTTTTCGACGATATCCGCACCGATCGTCTTGAGGTTCTGCGCATACTCCTCTTCGGTCGCTTCTACTATAACCGTAACGTGTTTGTTCATCAGTTTGGCCGACAGAGCGACATGAAGATTCATCACGTCATCATTGAAAAGAGATACGACCGCCTTGCAGTTGTGCTTGTGGATTCCGGCGGTTCTGAATACGTTGGGGTCTCTTATGTCGCCTACAAGCGCCGGAACTTCTATGGAGTAGTTCTCTAGTGCGAGCAGCTTTATCTTCTCTTCGTTCTTCTCTATGATGACACTGCGTACACCCTCGCTCGTGAGCCTGTCTATAATCGCTTTTGTCATCGAGTTGTAACCGACGAAGATGATAAATGGTTCGTCCATCTTCTTGATTTTCCTCTGAAACTGCGCAAGCGCTATCTGTGCGGCCAAAACTTTGTCCTGCACGAGCGTTATGATCGAGCCGATGGCGTAGAGCCAACCGATGACCGTAAGGTAGATGGTAAAGCCTACCCACAGTTTCTGGGGATATGTAAACTGGTAGGGGCTCTCGCCGAAACCGATGGTGGTAGCCATGTAGGATACGAAATAGAAAGCGTCGAAGAAGCTGAGGTGGTAGGGTCTCCCCTGATCATCAACCCCGGGTATCAGAACCATACCCAGAATAGAGACCGAAAAGGTGGCTATCAGTACGTACATCGGCGTACGCATACGCTTGATAATCAGGTAGAGCGAATTGTTGCGCAATTTGTTCTACCTCTTCGACTTCAGCACATCTCCGGTAAATAGAACAACCGAGACGATGTTCGCCAAAAGAGCGCCCCCCGAGAGTGAGACTATTGCGGTCACCGCTTCCGTATTGAGACCCGTAACATACTCTCCGAGCGCCCATACCGATGCCGCGGCGATAAGCTGTATGTCGGCGACCAGACTTGTAGCAAGAAGCACGGCACCTAGATGGGTTTTGTCTCCGAGTTTGTATATCGTAGCTATCAGGTTCACGATTATAGCGACGAAAAGCTCATAACGGTTGTGCTGTTCGAGCACAGTAGGGTCTCCGTAGAAGAAACCGAAGTTCATCGTAAGAGCCAATATGATGAAAAATCCCGAAATCACCTTCTCCAAATTCATCCAAGAGCCTTTGCCTGAAATATTTTCGGTCTGCCGAATCTACCTGAATTGTATTAGGATGTCGATTAAACCACACTAAAATGATGATCAGGTATAATTGCCAAAAAATCGGGAAGGACACTGACAGAATGCGAATCGTAAGCGGCATGAGGCCGACCGGAAAACTCCATCTGGGCCACTACCTCGGAGTTTTGAAAAACTGGACAGAGCTGCAGCAGAAAAACGACTGTCTCTTTTTTGTGGCGGATTGGCACGCCCTCTCTACAAGCTACGAAGAGAAGCTCAACCTCAAAGCTCTCGGGCGAGACCTGGTAAAGGAGTGGATCGCGGCGGGTATCGATCCGCAGCGCTGCACACTGTTCGTACAGAGTGCCGTCAAAGAGCATTCGGAACTCTATCTGCTGCTGAATATGATCACGCCGCTGGGATGGCTCGAGAGAAACCCTACATACAAAGACCAGCTCGAGCAGATGCGGCACAAAGAGATCCACACGGCGGGGTTTCTGACCTACCCCGTACTTCAGGCCGCCGATATCGTCATCTACAACGCCGACGCCGTTCCCATAGGTGAAGACCAGAGGCCACATCTGGAGATAGCCAGGGAGATCGTCCGCCGTTTCCACCACCTTTTCGGCTGCGAAATCTTCACCGAGCCAAAAGAGATTCTGGCCCCAGACTCCAGGCTTCCGGGCCTTGACGGAAGAAAGATGAGCAAGAGCTACAACAACGCCATATATCTCAGCGACACCCCCGAAGAGGTGTGGCAGAAACTCAGAGGAGCCAAAACCGACCCCCAAAGGGTGCGCAGAAACGATCCGGGCGACCCCGATGTATGCCTGGTGTTCGACTACCACAAGGCGTTGACCGACGATGTCACTGTTCAGAAGATCAATGCGGACTGCCGTGCGGGATCGATAGGATGCGTAGAGTGTAAAAAGATATGTGCCGCAAGTATAGAGAGAGTTCTGGAACCCATCAGAGAGAGAAGAGCCGAACTCGACGATGAGACGATAGACGAGATAGTGCGAAACGGCAATATTTCGGCTAAGAAAGAGGCGGCCAAGACGATGGAGAGAGTGAACAGGGCCGTTTTTGAGATCGCCTGCGAGACAGAGTAGAGTTCACACCGCTCTTCACCTATCCGGGAAGAGTCCGATCTTCCCGAAACCTACAATACAATTATCGACTTTATCGGTATCTCCGAACTTCACATATTCTGAAACACTATAGGACCCGTCTCGTTCACTAAAGAGTGCTAAAATCGTGCTTGAAAGTCTTCTCTTCTTAGATCCTAAAATTTATATTGGATTCCGATACCCGACTGAATATAGTAGTCCACCCGATCCATCTGGGTTACCATGTAGCGGAAAAATATATCTATATCGAACCTTTTATGCACCGGAAACAGAACACCGGCTTCTCCACCGTAAACCAGGCCGTTCTCTTCATATGTTCCGATTTTGTAGTTTGCGTAACCTGCTGCAACCCCTATGAAGGGCTTGAACCGTTCATAATCCGTAGGAATAAAGTAATCGAGCGTTCCGTTGAACATATATTGTGATATTGTGGCACCCCTGTAGCTGCTGTCCGCTATACCGTCGAGAAGGAGTAAAACCCTGTACTCATCTGTCTGAGCACCAATGCGCAGCGCAGCAGCAGCCGACGAATCGGTATAACTATCCCCCAAAGCGGTCTCTTTTGCACTGATGCCGTGATATTTACCCTCGACACCTATAAGGCTCTCAGCCTGAATATGCAGCGACAAAAAAGTTGCAGCGATCAGACAACCGATGATTTTTTTCATTTATATACCCTTTTGAATAAATTTCGTAAATTTATTATAATAGAGAAATTCTTAATTATAGTCGTTTGCCAAAAAACACTTTATATCACAACACACCATAAAGCCATATCGGCAAGAGGGAAAAAAGTTTATGAAACCCTACCTCGGAAAACGGAAGCTTCTGAAAATTTATATCGGCAACGAAGATACATTCGAAGGCAGACCTCTTTGGGAGGTTCTTTTGCAGAGAGCGAAAGAGAGCGGAATAGCCGGTGCGACGGTAATGAAAGCGGTTGCCGGCATCGGGGCCCATTCGCAGGTACACGCTTTCAACGTATGGGTCTTGAAGCAGAAACTGCCGCTGATCGTCGAGATTATAGAGACGGAGGAGAAGATTTCAGGATTTATGGAGAGTGTAAACGGAGTGATCGAAGAGGGGCTCGTGACTTTGAGCGATGTCGAAGTTATATCCTACAAGCATCCCGCATTCGGGAAGAAGTAGTGCAGATCTCGCTGCTGCTCGCCATCGGTGCCGGAGGATTTATCGGCGCGGTTTTGCGGTATCTTGTGAGTGGATGGGTACAGAAATTTTCCGCATCGCTCTTTCCGGTAGGAACCCTGAGCGTAAACATAATAGGAAGCTTCATAATAGGGTTCGCCGTTTTATATTTTGAAAACGTTGTGGCACCTCACCAAAAAGCGCTGGTCATAACCGGACTTCTAGGAGCTCTGACCACATTTTCCACCTTCTCTCTGGAGACGGTTACGATGCTCCAAAGCGGTCTTTGGGGGCGGGCTGCAGCCAACGTTACACTCAATGCCGCACTCTGTATCACAGCGACAATATTGGGAATGGCACTTTTCAAACGGCTGTACGGTTGAATCGTTTTATAGCATCATATAAAAAACACCACAACAAAGGGTCTGTAGATGAAGATATATCAGGATGAAAACCTTTTGAAACATCCAATAAACAGCGCTATGGCCTATAGCTGGGCAGCCATAAACGGAAACTGGAAAAACAGCGTCGTCATAGCCCTGGCACTACTGGTACTCTCGCTTTTGCAGATCATACCTTTTCTGGGATTAATCTTTGGAGTCGTCCAGTCTGTCATACTCTACTCCATGGGGTACTGGGTAGCCGACCGCCTGAAGTGGGGCAGCGACGTAGAGTCGTTCAGAAGCCGGATGAGAGATGAGAGTGAACGTTCGATCATATTCGAGTTTCTGACACCGGCAGCAGGCTTTTATGTAGGCTTTATGCTCTTTTCCATCGTGATGGCCCTGATTACGCTCGCTATATTCTGGCTGTCAGGCGGTTTTGAAATGGTTGTTCAGCTGCAGCAACCACTTGGAGTCAATGTCACACCTGAGCAGATGTATGCATTTTATGCTCAAATTTTTGCGTTCTCATCTCCAGCCATACTCTTCATCCTGATAACTTCACTCTTTTTCGGCTACGTGTGGCCCTTAGTTTACGGTTACGCCCTGCAGCAGCGTTCGTTCACGGACGCCATAAATGCCGTCTTTATGCTCTTCTCCACAACTTTTTGGAAAGCATCCTTCACCGCATCTTATTTCAAGCTGGTCTCTATCTGGATGATCGTACTATTCGGTGCGGCGATCCTGATGAGCTTTACACTCGCTGCTTTTGTTCTGTTTCCACTCTTCATCCTGATTTTGATGTGGACGGTCTATTTTACATCCATCGTATCGGCTGAGGCATACAATATGAGCGACGATATCTGAACGTAAAGAGATTTTGAGTAAAATATCGGCTAATCCGTAACGGTCAACTGACAATACACCATCTCAACCTTCAAGGAAACAAATGGTCGATCTTCGGCAGATTGAAAAAGATTTCGATAGAGTCTCCGCCTCGCTGAAACGGCGCGGAGTGGATGAAAAGAGTCTGGAGAGGCTGAAAGTCCTCTTCGAAGAGAAAAAAGATGTTCAACAAAGGCTGGAAGCGTCACAGGCCGAACAGAACAAAATGAGCAGACTTTTCGGTCAGTACAAAAAAGAGGGAAAAGATATTACGCAGTTACAGAGAGAGGTTGCCGAAAACAAAGAGAGGATATCCACTCTTAACGAGGAACTCAGGCTTCTTGAAGAGCGCCTGTTTGAACTCGCCTCCTCGATTCCGAACATTCCCGACCCCGACGTACCGGACGGAGAGAGCGAAGAGGAGAATGTGGAGCTTGAACGGATCCTGGAGCCCAAAAACTTCCCTTTCTCCCCCAAAGAGCACTGGGAGCTGGCGGAGATAAACGGGTGGATCGACTTCGAAAGGGGTGTAAAGATCGCAAAAAGCCGTTTCAGTGCCCTCAGGTACGAAGGAGCCAGAATCGAAAGAGCCCTGATAAACTACATGCTAGACTTCAACCGCAGCCGCGGATTCGAAGAGGTATGCGTCCCCTTCATGGCCAACTCGGAGTCGCTTTTCGGAACGGGCCAGCTTCCAAAGTTTGCCGACGACCTCTTTAAAATAGAGGGGGAGGATCTATACATGATTCCCACGGCGGAAGTTCCTGTAACCAATCTTTTCAGAGACGAAATTCTTAAAGCCGAAGATCTTCCGATTCGGCTCACTTCCTATACTCCGTGCTTCAGAAAGGAGGCGGGTTCGGCCGGAAGAGATACCAGAGGGATGATACGCCAGCACCAGTTCGACAAGGTTGAGCTTGTCTGCATCGCGACCGAGGGGCAGAGTGACGAAATATTCGAAGAGATGGTGGCATGCGCCTCCGATCTGCTGACATCTTTGGGTCTTCCCCACAGAAAGATGCTCCTATGCGCGGGCGACATGGGGTTTAGCGCCGCAAAAACCGTCGATCTGGAGGTCTGGCTTCCGGGACAGGGAAAATACAGGGAAATCAGCTCCATATCCAACACGAGGGATTTTCAAGCACGCCGGGCAAAGATCCGCTATAAAGAGGATAAGAGAAACCGGCTGGCAAATACGCTCAACGGCTCCAGCCTGGCGGTAGGCCGGACCCTTATCGCCATAATGGAAAACTACCAGCAAGAGGATGGGTCGATCCTGATCCCGAAAGTACTCAGAGACTACCTGTAGGAGATGACTCGTGGCAGATGAAGAGGTGATCATACTCGACGAAGAGGTGGAGGAGACCTCTTCATCTTCACAGGAGGATGAGGAACGGAAGGAGCTTAAAGAGCGCTCAAGGAAGAGAAAGAGGCTGCTTTTCGCTCTTCTCGGCGGTCTCGGCGGTGCACTGACTCTTTTGATACTGCTGCTTATGCTCTTTTTCAAGGAGGAGCCTTCAAACGGCAGTGAAGATATGAACGCTTCCGAACTTGCGCAGAAGATCAAGTCGGCGCAGAGGATAAAGCCGCTCGCCGCACAGTCGCAGCTCGAGAGGATGATAAAAAAGGCCAACATTCTCTATGCGAAAGGCGATAAAAAAGAGGCCCTGGAACTATTCGAGCAGATCGCGACCTACAGTGCTTCGATATCCAACTACAACCTCGGCGTCGCGCAGATGAAACAGTCCAACTACGAAGAGGCTATCCGCTCCTTCAAAAAGGCTATAGAAAACGGTGAAAACCGAACCATAAGCGCGCTCAACGCGGCGGCCTGTGCGCTGCACCTCAAAGATCCAAAACGGTTCGAGTACTATCTGCAACTGGCGGAAGCCTACCTGCCGGAGAGTTTCAACTCCCCTTTGTACAGCTACCTCTACGCCGTAGTCAACTACTACAGGGGAAACTTTTTCGAAATTCTAAGTGCGATAAAACACCCTGCATCCGATGCCTACAAAAAAGAGCTCGATCACCTGGGAGCCGTAAGCTACACGATTTTCGACCGCCCTTTAAGCTCTATAGATCTGCTCGAGCGAAGCACTTCGGTGCGCGACTTTCTTTTCCTGGGACAACTATATGCCCATGTAGGCGACTATACACTCGCAACCCAGTATCTCAAAAAAGCGGCGGAAGAGTCAAAATACCCTCTAAAGAGCAGAAAAGCTCTCGCACTCGTAAACCTTAAAAACCAAAGACCCCAGAGCGCTTCAAAAATCCTGAACGAACTCAAAAGAGACTTCAAAGGCAAGGGGCTCGATCTCTACCCGATAAAAACACGTCTGCACCCCTCCGTATACGACATAGATGCGGCACAGAAACGATTCTCCGCACAGAGGCTTGTAACGGCTCCCGACGCATTCAGGCTCATCTTCGAGTTCGCCCCGTTTAAGGTCTTCAATGCTCATCAGACTATAAACTACATCAAAAAAGGAAACGCTTCCATCTATGTGGACGAAGAGGGCGAAGCCTCGAAATACTTATCGAGAAGCTCGAAGATTTCGGGCGTCAATCTTCTCATCTCGAAAGCCATAAAGGCGGCGATAGAGAACCGACTTCAAAAGGCGAACAACCTTTTGAAGAGAGCACTCAAAAGCTTTCCAAACCACTCTATCCTCCACTACAATCTCGGCCTCACTTATGCGCAACTTGGAAACTTCACGAAAGCGAACGAGCACTTCCTCAGAAGCTACCACCTCGACTCCTCCAACTATCTTTCGGCCATATTCTCGCTTATGTGCGAAACATTCACGGGCAAAACCATCCCGCAGGTGGAGAAGTTCGTGCAAGATGATCTGAAACAGATCGAAAATCCGGACACACGTCAGAAATTCTACCAATATCTTCTCTATTTCTACCAAGGCAACTTCGCCGGAGCCTCCAAGTGGCTACAGACGCCGCACGACAACAGGCCCATCTATCTGCTGCTCGACACTCTTGCCGCAGCGAACCAGCAGATGTGGGGGGAGGCGAAACGCAAGGTGCGCAAACTGCGGGACGCGATGCCGCAGGATGTGCTGGCCCACCTGCTATATCTCGAAATAACATACAAAGATATGGACATCAAGGCCTTCAGCTCAAAAGCTAGGCTCTATCTGAAAAAGAGGCCGCTCGATCTCGACGCGGTCTATTACGGCAGCGCATTTACAAGAGAAAACTACATCGCCTTCCGCTTCATCACGGGCACTCTCTACCGCTTCAAACAGCTGAGTGAGCAAAAGCTCCTCGAGGAGCAGGAAGATCCCGCCGGCATAATAGAATCGCTGGGGCTCAGCGATATCTACCTTCGAAAGTTCGAGGAGGCGTATGTACTCTTCAACCAGTTGGTGGACCAGTACAAGCATCAGGACAGCCGCACTCTTTTCCTTGCGGCAGTGGCTTCGGTAGGGGCCGGCCACCCCGCGAACGCTTCCGCTCTTCTCGAACTGGCGAAGCTGAGCGATCCCAACAACCTCGAGAGCCGCTACGCACTCGGGCTTTTGTACTTGGAGCAGGGAAACAGTGACGCGGCGGCGATACAGTTCGCCAAGATACCCAACGGTGTATTCAAATCCGAATATTTCGACTTCTATATCACGGGACTCGGCAAAGAGTGAGTAGGTGTCAGACCCCCTCGCAACTATCTATCTTGCAATCGGAAGGCAGCATCGAAAGATAGCTGTTCAGTGCCCCTATGTAGGCTTTCGCACTGGCAAGCATGGTGTCAATACTGAGCCCGTGTCCGATAACGGCCGTCTTGCTCCCGTCGAACTGTACATTTACCACCACCTTTGCAAGCGCATCCTTGCCCTGGCTTACAGCCTCCACCCTGTAATCTTTCAATACTCCGGCATGGCCGCTTATGCGGTCGATTGTCTTGAAGATCGCATCGATAGTTCCGTCACCGATGCCCGCATCTGTAATAGTACGCTCACTGTGGCGTATGGTCACGGCCGCGCTCGGAACTCCCGCCGAGCAGTCGGCTATCTGCAGCCCTACAAGCTCGAACGCCTGCGGGATATTGGTTATCTCGCTCGCGATAAGCATCCTTATATCGTCGTCGAATATCTCTTTTTTCTTGTCGGCAAGAGTTTTGAAGCGCTCGAACGCCTTCTCCAGCTCCTCTTTCGTAAGCTCAAATCCAAGCTCTTCGAGCCTCTCCTTGAAAGCGTGGCGGCCCGAGTGTTTTCCAAGCACCAGACGGTTATGCTCCAGCCCGATATCCTCGGCTCTCATGATCTCGTATGTCTCCTGGCATTTGAGCATACCGTCTTGGTGAATACCGCTCTCGTGCGCAAAGGCGTTTTTGCCTACTATCGCCTTGTTCGGCTGCGGCTCGATTCCGGTTATCGCCGAAACGAGGCGGCTTGTCGGATATATCTCTTTCGTATTGATACCGGTTTCTACATTATAGAATACATCGTAGCGCGTCTTCATAGCCATAACAATCTCTTCCAGGGCGGCGTTTCCAGCACGCTCACCGAGCCCGTTTATCGTGCACTCCACCTGTCTGGCGCCATTCATTACACTAAAGAGCGAGTTGGCCACCGCCAGACCAAGGTCGTTGTGGCAGTGTACAGATATGATCGCCCGTTCACCCACGTGCTCGTGAAGCTCTTTGATCAACGCCCCCATCTCCTGCGGAAGCCTGTAGCCAACTGTATCCGGTATATTGAGTGTCGTCGCCCCGGCTTCAATAACAGCATCGAGAATCTCTTTAAGAAACGGTATCTCGCTTCTACCCGCATCTTCGCAGCTGAACTCCACATCATCGGTAAAACTCTTAGCCAGTTTTACCGCATCGACGGCGCGGCGCACAACTTCGTCCGGCTTCATCTTGAGCTTGTGTTCCATATGTATGGGACTTGTCGCTATAAATGTATGTATCCGTTTGCGGCGCGCTCCTTGCAGTGACTCCCCTGCAAGTACTATGTCGCGTTCTACGGCTCTAGAAAGCGAGCAGACAACGCTTCTGTCCACCACTTCGCATATACGTTTTATAGCATCGAAATCTCCGGGGCTCGCCGCCGCGAAACCGGCCTCTATGATATCGACCCCGAGTCTTTGAAGCTGTGAAGCTATCTTTATCTTCTCTTCCGTATTCATAGACGCACCGGGGCTCTGCTCTCCGTCGCGCAGTGTCGTATCGAATATATATACTCTATCTTTCATAATTGTCAATCCTTGATATTTTTACGAAGTTTGTGTAAACAGACTCTTGCGGATACTATTAAAATTAGAAGCGGAAGGGTAGGAGAGTATTTTTTATCTCGATTTTCGGCAAATGTTTAATGGCTTTGATTCTGCCGGTATCGGTACCGCACATTGACTCTCCTTTCGGTTTTTATTGTGACAGTATAGCATATTGAAGGTCGAAAATGCTGAGACTTTTTTATTATAAGATAATTTTTTTCTTTAAGCCTCTGCTTTACCCACTCTTTTCATCATCATCGTACGTACCGCTCTGGCCACACCCCAAACAACATAGAGAGTTATAATTAAAGCAAAACCCTCAACAGGGTAGAGATAGATCATGGAGGCGGCAACAATGAGAGTGATAAGTGTTTTGGTCAGGGCCGGCTTTTCGAGATTTATCTTTTTGAAACTCGGATAGCGGATATTGCTCACCATGAGCAGCGAAACAAGAAGAGTCGCCATAAGCAGTATTGCACTGAAAGAGTGTAAAGATTCATATTGAACGAACATCAATACCCATATCGATACGAATATGGCTGCAGACGGTATAGGTACGCCTATAAAAACTGTTGGATCGGTATTGGGGCTCATTATATTGAATCTTGCGAGGCGGATGGCCCCGAAAATTATGTAAAGGGCCATGACCAAAACACCCAATTTTCCGTACTCGTTGCCTATATAGAAGTATAGTAGAAGCGCGGGTGCGACTCCGAAAGCGACAAGATCGGCAAGAGAGTCGAACTCTATCCCGAATCTGCTGGTCGTGTGCGTCAAGCGTGCAATCCGCCCGTCGAGCCCGTCAAAGACCAGAGAAAGAAAGATCAACCAGGCAGATTTTTCAAAATTGCCGTTGATAGCAGATACTATCGAGACCACGGCGGTAAATATGGAAGCGGCAGTAAAGAGATTCGGAAGTATGTAGATCAGATGGAACTCTCTGCCTGCCATCAACCGGTCCCGTACGCCAGAAGCGAAAAGCCCCCCACCACTTTGTCGCCCGGTGCCACCTCCATCTTTACACCTTTTGGAAGAAGAAGCTCTACAGTACCATCTGTCAGATGAGCCGCTACATCCGCAGCTTCCTGTGGACCCTCAGAAACGAATATGGGAAGCCCGAGCGCATAGAGACCGCATACAATTCTCATTCTAACAACTTCTCCACCGGTCATCTTCCAGCCGATTGAACCGTTTTCGTTGAGTTTGAAAGCGAGTCGGTTCGAAGAGGCCGTAAAGAGACCGTGAACCACCCTCTTTTCACAAAGTTCCCCACGGACCGGTGCACGAACCGCACTGCTGCCGTCAAAAATAGATTTTCTAAGCATAATGGAGGTACCGTTCTCATGGCTGCTTATAGACAACACCTTACCGTCTATCGGAGATAGAACGGCACTTTCCGAAGTTTCCGGCGCTACACGCTCCGGTATATAAAAAAGATACGCCACCAGAAAGCTGACAGTAATAAGGAAAAGATTAAACAGCACTTCATCACTGAAAACCAGTACAAAGAGTGTCACGCCCCATACTGGAAGTATGTAACGCCAGCCGATTTTCATGAAGGTACCGTTTGTGCCCATTTCTACTCTCCGTACTCTTCGCTGTTTTGAGCCTTTTTATTCTCTTTTTTCAGATCCTCATCTATAGCACTCTCATCGTCCACAAGGCGCGATTTTATACCGTGCTCCTTTTCGAACTCACGTATAATCTCCCGTACCTTTTTCCCCTCTATCGTCTCCGACTTAAACAGCTCATGAACCATCTGTTCGATCGCCCCGCTATACTCCTTGAGCCTGTTTACGACATGCTTGTAACGCTCGGAAAGGAAGTTTCGGACAAACTCATCCATCTGCTCGGCGGTCTTTTCGCTGTACTCTTTCTGGCTCATCCCCCCGCCGAGAAACATGTTTGTCTGTTTTTCCAGGACCATAAGACCGGCGACATCACTCATTCCGTACAGACTCACCATAGACTTGACAATATCGGTAGCCCGCTCCAGGTCATTGCTGGCACCTGTTGAAATCTCTTTGATAAAGACCTCTTCGGCCGCCCTTCCGCCGAGCAGTGTATCAATCTCGGCGACAAGTTCATGCTTTTGCATCAGATACTTGTTCTCTTCAGGAGTATTTAACGTATATCCCAAAGCGGCAAGACCTCGCGGAATGATAGAGACTTTCGAAACCTTCCTGGCGCCTTTTGTAGTCTCCGCTATCAGTGCGTGACCGCTCTCATGATAGGCTACAATACGCTTCTCTTTCGGAGCGATACGGCGTGATTTTTTCTCCAAACCGGCAATTGCACGTTCGACGGCTTCACGGAAATCCTCCTGCTCGACATGCTCCTTGTTCTTACGCCCTGCAAGAAGTGCCGCTTCATTTACGATATTCGCAAGATCGGCCCCCGCGAGACCGGCTGTAAGGCGTGCTATCTCATCCAGATCGACATCCGGAGCCATCTTTATATGCTTTACGTGCACTTTCAGAATTTTGACACGCCCTTCGAAGTCCGGCTTGTCCACAAGTACCTGCCTGTCGAAACGTCCGGGGCGCAAAAGAGCCGGATCCAGAACTTCCGGGCGGTTGGTGGCGGCAAGGACGATAATAGGCGTGTCGGAGCTGAAGCCGTCCATCTCCGCAAGAAGCTGGTTCAGAGTCTGCTCCCTCTCGTCGTTGCCGCCTATCTGGCCGCTGGCCGCTCTGCTCTTTCCTATAGCGTCTATCTCGTCTATGAAGATGATCGCAGGGGCCTCTTTTTTGGCCTGTTCGAAAAGGTCTCTGACCCTTGCGGCTCCGACTCCTACAAACATCTCTATGAAGCTCGACCCGCTCACAGAGAAGAAAGGGACACTCGCCTCGCCGGCTACGGCTTTTGCCAGCAGCGTCTTACCGGTACCGGGAGGTCCAACCAGGAGAACACCTTTGGGAATCTTCGCACCCAGTCGGATATAGCGTTCAGGATACTTTAGAAACTCCACGATCTCCTTGACCTCTTCCTTGGCCTCTTCTACACCGGCGACATCGTCGAAGGTGATATTCGGCTTTTCGGAGTTCACAAGCTTTTTGGCGCTCCCCATACCGAGGATGCCGCCGCCCATATTCTTCTGCATTCTGCTGGCCAGAAACATCCAGATTCCGAAGAAAATAAGTATAGGCAGGACCCATCCGAAGAGCACCTCGCCCAGCCAGTTGCTTTCGACATAGCCACTGTACTCGACACCCATCTTGTCCAAAAGAGGAATGAGGGTATTGTCTTCGCCCACTTTCTTTGCTATAAAGAGGGTTTTGTACCCGCCCTCATTGGAGATCGCCTTTATTGTCGTCTGGCCGATCGAGACATACTTTATACGACCCTCTTTGATCATCTTCTTTAGATCGCTGTATGGAACGGTCTTTGTCTGGGTTATAGCCGAACCGCTGCCCATGGAGGCCGTATTCTGTGCTCCGAACTGCCCCTCCTGTGTATCGATAAAACTCTTGAAAAGTATAATTATCAGCAGAGAGAAGATAGCGAATGTCAGAAGTGGGTTTTTATTGAAAAAATTCTGATCGTTCGGATCTTTTTTTGGATTTTTATCCGCCATTTTTTTCCTTGTTCTTTTTATAAATTTTTGTACGCCATTCGTTTTTGGCTATCGTTTCGAGAAGCTCCATATCGCTGAAGGCCTCCTCTATGGAGCTCTCTTTGTTGTCAAGTATTCCGGATAGTATCAAAATACCGCCCTCTTTGGTGCGCGCCTTCAGATCTTCCGCGATCATGCGTAGAATATCCGCGACGATATTGGCGACGACTATATCGTAGGACTTTTTCGTTCCGGCTATGGAGCCTTCCCAGATATTTTCGACTCTACAGCCGTTGAGTTCGAAATTTTTTATCGCATTCTCCACCGCCAGCGGGTCTGTATCGCACGCATCCACCCTCGCTCCGAGCATCGAAGCTGCGATGCCGAGCACACCGCTGCCGCAGCCGACATCCAACAGAGTCGTTCCCCTCTTCACCCTCCTGCCGATCGCCTCGAGACACCCTGCTGTCGTCTCATGGTGTCCGGAGCCGAATGCCAGCGCAGGGTCGATCGTTATGTTCCTTTTACCCTGCACCGGGCTCTCCCAGCTCGGATGAAGATAGAATTCGCCTATCTCCACCGGCTTTATGGACTCTCTATACCGGGCTATCCAGTCTTCATTCCTCTTTTCGCTAAGCTCCGTGTCTACCTCTATCACATCTTCCAGTCTATCCGAAAGTGCGGCGGCAAACTGCTCCGCACCCCACGCTATATCGTCAAGGGGTTCGCTTGAACGCAGGACAAGACTATTTTCGCCTATCTCGATAGAATCCTCGAACAGAGTCTGCAGGAAATCAAGGAACAGCTCTTGATGCGCGGAAGGGGTTACCTTCAGCTCATGGTAGGTCTCTTGCATCAGTCGTTCAGGCCGAGCACCGCTTCGAGCTTCTCTTTGAGAACCTGCGGAGTGAAAGGCTTGACGATGTAGTTGTTGACACCGGCTTTAAGGGCGGTGATCACCTCGGCCTTTCCGCCTTCCGTAGTGACCATTATTATCGGAATATCCTCGAAAGCGGCATCGGAGCGGACCTTCTTTACAAGCTCCAGGCCATTCATGTTCGGCATGTTCCAGTCTGTAATCAATACTCCGATATCATCTCTGTTCTGCTGCATCACTTCCCACGCCTGCGCACCGTCTTCGGCTTCAAGGAGATCTTTGTACCCCAGGCGGCCCAGAGTGTTTTTTATAATCCTTCGCATTGTCGAACTGTCGTCTACTACCATTATTTTCAATGGGTATCCTTCATTAATATAGAATATGTTTTGCTCATTTTATCGTCTGGACTATTTAATTAAGATTAAGAATTTATTTACCCATGGGGCAGAAGCGTGCCTGAACCTAAATCGATACGGCCCTGAAAGCCTCCGCAAGATCGAGAGTTCCCTCGTAAAAGGCTTTTCCGACTATGACTCCTGCAACTTTTCCGATCTCAAGAAGCGCCATTATATCACGCATATCCCGCACTCCACCGCTCGCTATCGTGTCGACTCCTGAGGCTTTGGCTATAGAGACGGTGAAAGGGACATTCACGCCGCTCAAGGTACCGTCACGCCCCACATCAGTACAGATAATCGCTTCGACACCGCATTCAGCGAAAGCTTTTGCAAGATCGGTCGCTTTCATGCTGCTGACCTCTGCCCACCCCTCTACGGCCACATTGCCATCTATGGCATCTATTCCAACGGCAATCGGATATTTGGCCGCCATATCCTTTACGAAATCGGGATCTTTTACGGCAACGGAACCCAGAATAAGCCTGTCGATTCCAAGGTCCAGATACCGTTTTATAGTCTCTTCGTCACGGATTCCCCCGCCGAGTTCCATTTTCAGATTGCAGTTTTTGCGAATCTTTTCGATCTGCTCCAGATTTTTCGGCTCACCCGCGAACGCGCCATTGAGATCTACCAGATGGAGCCATTTCGAGCCCATCTCCTCGAACGCTTTCGCAAGCTGCCACGGCTCGTCGCTATATATTTTCGCACTATCCATCAAACCCTTCGTCAGACGGACGGCTTTACCGTCTTTTAGGTCTATAGCAGGCAGTATTTCCAAAATTTACCCTTTATACTCGATAAAATTTTTCAAAATTTTCAAACCGTTGTCGTGCGACTTCTCCGGATGCGGCTGTATCCCGAATATGTTACCGTTTTCAACGGCACTTACAAACCGGTAGCCGTACCAACTCTTTCCTATGGCATACTCATCTGGTGTGACGGCATGGTACGAATGCACGAAATAGAGGTAGAACTCGTTCGGAAGGTCCGAAAATAGGGGTGTCGGTTTCTGTACGAAAAGCTCGTTCCAGCCCATATGGGGAATCTTGTGCGGACTCTCGAAAAGGTTCGGATCGAACGGTACCACTTCGCCCGGTATGAGCCCCAAACCCTCATGCTTTCCGAACTCGCTGCTCCTTTCAAAAAGCAGCTGCATCCCGAGGCAGATTCCAAGCATCGGCTTCCCGGATACGGCGAACTCCGTCACCGCTTCATCCATACCCCTTTCGCGAAGATGCTCCATCGCATCGCCGAAAGCTCCGACTCCGGGAAGCAGTATCCTGTCGAAGGCGGCAACTTCATGCGGATCAGAGACCACTTTCGAGTCGGCCCCGATTTTCGCAAGCGCATTGCGCACACTTGCAAGATTCCCCATGTTGTAGTCGATTACCGCTACCATTAAGACTCTTTCCTTATGCTTCTAAGATAGAACGAAAGCCCCAGCAGAAGCATCGTTACACCGCCTATCAGATATACCGCATAGACGAGTTTTTCGGGGTCGATTATAGCGAATTTGAAAACGAGCATCAACGCCTCGATTGCCAGCGCTATGATAATGGATCCCAAAAACCTGACCATCGTCTTGTGTATCTCGTCGTGCTCGCCTCTCTTCTGCTCGCCGAGCACCTCCTCTTCGAATATCGCTTTTACGAGGTCGAATATCGCCAGTGAGAGTGTCAGAAGAATCGTAGCTTCGAACATCTCCTTGATATCTATATGGATAAAGTTGAAGCCGTATGTCAGAAAACTCTTTATTCCGTTGAGAAATAGCAAAAGAGCTACGGCCAAAAGAGCCACCGAAAACATCGTATAACCGATTTTCGAGAATTTGCCGAAAAGCGTCTCCGCAGATGCCGGATGAACCATCTTCAGCAGTTTGTCCAGCGGTATGTCCGCACAGACGACATACTGCAGCTGCCCTCTGTCGTTATAGACAGGATAGGCGGCGGTGACCACCAGGGTACCGCCTATTTTTGATGGGTACGGATCTGTCAGTATGCACCTTTTTTCCCTGACAGCTCTGTAGTAGTAGGCTCTCATCGCCCTGTTCTCCCCTTCTCCCGTGCGGTAGGCCTGTATACGGCTTACATTGTTTACAATCTGCCGCCCTTTTGGGTCCAGAACATAAAGAGCGTCTATCTCTTTGATCTCTTTTTTTATCTTTTTTAGAGCCGCTATTATCGTCTCGAGCGTAACTTCCGGCGTTTTGTTGGGAATATTCCTCGAAAGCAGGTAGCATAAATATGCCCTCGCCTTCGGACGTACCTCGGAGTACTGCTGAATCTCTTTTATCTGCAATGTATCTTCCTTTGGTTTTTAGGGCACCTCTAAAATAATCCTATGCGGATCTCAGAGGGTTATTTTAGAGGTGCCCTTTATTAAAATTGTACCGCAAAAGTTCTATACTGAAGCGTTTTTCGCATAACAGAAAGAAAACTATTTCAAAAGAGTGCGCAAAAATTACAAAAACAGGCTAAACATATACCCTGTAAAGCCGATTATATCCATCTAAAAGCAAAAGTGAAGCTGCACACTATATAATATACTCTCCTGACTAACCGATTAAAACAGATATACCCTTCTATTGCATAATTATTAATTATTGTCTATATCAAAATTAATATGTTTTATTTATTATTAAAGAATGTACTCCTATAATTGGAGTGATGCGAATCAAAATTAAGCAGGAGTAAACAATGAGTATACGACCATGGCAGATAAGTACAGTTGCCAGCGCACTGCTGGCAGGCTCCATAATCTTCAGCGGATGCGGCGGCGGAGACGATAGCACCCCCGTTACAGCCGCGAGTGTCACCATAAGTGGAAAGGCTGTCGACGAGCTGATTCTCGACGGTGTTGTCGAAGTACACAAGGGCAGCGCCGCAGGAGCCGTCATAGGCAGCGGCAGAACCGACAGCAGCAACGGTACATATACGATCGATCTCAACGGTTACGAGGGTGTTGCGGTAGTCAAAGTGACATGTGACGCAACCTCGAGCCTCTACTACCCGGATACCAACACGACGGCACCCTGCCCCACACAGACACAACTCTACTCGGCGGCTGATGTAAGCGGCGACGTGGATGTAACGGTCAATGTGTCGCCCTCTACACATGTTATGTATATGATGGCTACAGAGGGAGATCCAAGCAGTGAAATCGACGGGCAGAAGCTTGAGGAGGCACGCGTGGCCGCCGCTCAGATATTCGGTACGGATCCGATAACTTCCGACCCGACCGAAGGTATTTATGCCGATGTAATCAAAGCGTTCCACGATGCCGCGGATGAGGCCGGTCTTTCGATTCAGGAGATTGTGGAAGATATAGCCGAAGATGCCGCAGACGGAATCTTGGGAGACGATAACAATGCTACGGATATTCTTGCACTGAATATGCTGCAAAACAGTGTAATAACTCCATTTGTAGTAGCTGCAGAGAACAATGAGACTTTTGTCCCGGGAACGGCGGACGAGGTAGGCACTATCGATGACGTACAGGCTGCAAAAGATTTTTTCCAGAATCTGCGCACCCAGGGAGACAGCCTCTTTAACGATGGAGGCCTATTCGACACTGAAGCGAAAGGTATGGAGTCAGCCGTAGTAAATGTAACACTTAACGGCGATCTTGCCGGAATGGTTCTTGGAAACCTGCTCAATGCCGTAAGCTTCGGAATAGACAACAACCTGACCGAGCTCAACACCACACTGGTAATACTTGCGGATAGCAGGAGGGATGCGAACCTGAAAAGAGCGGACCTGAACGCAACTCTATGGAACTATACGATAACGGACACCATCATTGCGACCGGAGCATCAACAACTGCCGGTAGCGGAACCGTAACACTTCCGGCGGCCGATCCGTCAACCATAGATCCGGGTAGTTTCACGACCATGACTGCAGCCTTCGACGGAACCATTCCTGCAACGATGCTCTACGAAGCGAATCAGACCCAGCAGACCCTGCAGGCCAATGCTACTCTTACAAAGACGACCGACGGGGCTCAACTAGAGGTCGGAGACATAAACCTCTCTACGGCCGACGGTACTATGCTTGGAATCAAAAGCTTCAAAGCGGATGTCGGATACGACTACAACGCATCCAATCTCAACGATCCTTTACAGTTGAACTACGTGAAACTGAACGAAATCACGCTCAACGGCGCACTCGACAGCAACTATGCGGCTTCAGCCACTCTCAAAGTCGGCTACGCTATGAACTCATCTCTCGCTACGAACGGCGGATTTACCGAGGTCTTCACAACAGAAGTCAACGGCTATGTAGGATGTTACAATGCAAACGATGGTACCTATGTCAGCTTCAACAACAACTCTTTAACAGTGACACTGTATGATAACTCGACCTACACACTATATACGGACAATAACGGAAACTTCTATGAAACAATAGCCGGAGAGTATTACTTTAATGACTTCATCAACGCTGCAATTACATACGACGGCAACTGCTCCAACGGCGGCACTCCGAATATAGACCAACTGTGGGTCAACACAACCGGCGACATCAAAGGTGGAAACAGCGGATATATTCCTGAGAGTATGACACTCGACGGCATTATCAAAAACCTCACTACACAGACAGAGTTTGACGGAACATTCGGCGTCACCCTTATGAATGCGGCAGATATGAATCTGAGCGATCTGGATCATGTAGTAGACGAACCGCATCTGAAAGCGACCGCAGGCGGAGTCCTGAAGCGGGCAGGGTTTGACGACATGAGCCTGAATCTGGAGGTTGAATATAACCCGGACACCATTACGACAAACAGCAGTCTGGCGTATGTCTATGGCACAATGACTGTAAACGCCGTCTCGCATGTAGATGACTACGGTGACGGAAACGTTACTGTGACAAGCGGAAACGGTCTATCGATAACTGTTGTACTCGACAACGGCGATATAAACTACAATACGACCACTCCTCTTACCAAAGACAACAAAGAGATAGGCTACCTGGATGATGAGACAGGTATCCCGAGAATCAAGTATATAGACGGCACTTTCGAATCGCTTCCATAAAAGAGCGAACTTGCGAAAGCTCCTAATTCTCGGTATCCCGCTTCTGCTTACAGAAGCGGGAGCCGGTCTCTTCACTCTTTTCGACCCATTAAACTCGGACGAGACCACTGCAGCTTCGGTAAAAGTTGAGGCATTCGTCGCGGACGATCCGGTTTCAATCGGCGACCTCATCGACAAATGGCACGGTGAATTCCACCCCAAAAGCGGAACGAATCTGGCTATAGACGATATGAGATTCGACATAGGTGCATCTTCGAAGAGGTGGGGATACCTGGGTTACACATATAGGCATCAGTCGTTCACGGCTGCCAACAGAGATACGGTAGAGCTGGTATGGCAGCAGCTAAACGATATAGGCTTCATCACCGGAAAACTATACAACCTCGATATCTCTATAGAAGGATTCGAAGCCGACGGTATTGTCTACGCCAAAAGTTTCGAGCTCCTAAGCGGTACCGAAGAGTCGCTGAAGATAGGAGTCGGAATAGAGCTTCTTAGAGGCCGCAATATGCAGGATGGCTACCTAAACGGGTATGCCGTGGCCGACTCTTCGAAAGATTACGACTTCAGTGCGGTATCGGACTACCGCTATACGGAAAACTACCTCTACAAACTGGATGTAGAGAGGGCCGAAGGTTTCGGCTACACTACACATTTGGGCCTGAGTTTCCGCCATAAAAACGTCGCCCTGCATCTTCTGGCAAATGACATATACAGCGAAATAGAGTGGAAAAGACTTCCATATAGCTATGTAGTCATGAACTCTTCCAACAAATCGTATGACGAAAACGGTTTTGTCGTCTACAATCCGACCGTTTCAGGCATAGAGAAATATATAGACTACTCCCAAAAGCTATATGCAAAATATAGAGCGGAGGGAAGACTTACAACCAAAGAGAATACACTCTTTACAGCCGGCAGTGACTATGTCAAGGGGTTATGGTTTCCATACGCAGAGATCTCCCATCTGTTTAGAAACGGGATCAAAACAGCTATTTCGTATGAAAGCCGATTCAAAAGCGTAGGAGTCGATATCTCCTACAGCGGTCTCCGCCTTCTGTTGAGAGGAAATGATCTAAACGACCCATCCGCGCTTGGAGTCTCCCTGTCGTACACCATACCCTTTTGACTTCTATAATCTACAAAAACCACAGAAGCGCTTCACGATAGAGACTCCATAAAAAATTCCCGACGAAACACCCTCAAATTGAAGCCCCACAGTGCACTTTTTGCACTTGGCATGGGTATCAGTTAATAAATAGTTAACAGATATCTGTTAAAGTTCTGGTTTAACTTTAATTTCAGGAGTAAAAGAATGAAAAGAGTCTTACTGCTCTCCGGCCTGGCTCTGTTTTCTTCGATCGCTGCGGCTGAAGATATCACACTCGATACGGTGGAGGTGGAGTCTTCGACAATCGAAGATATGGCCTCCAACCCGAAAACAGAGGTATCGACGGTAAATGTCATAGATGAGCAGACATACGAGATCATAGATCCGAAAAACATCGACGAAGCTCTGCGTACGATACCGGGCATTACTGCCGATGTACGCTCCGGTGATACGGTAGAGATACATATACGCGGGGGCAACCAGCAGGAGTTCATGTGGGAAGATACAGGTGTAGCCGTCGTTATCGACGGGGTTCCCGTACTCCAAAACGGCGGGAAAGTGAAATTCAACCTCGACAATATCGAAAGCATCAAAGTCATAAAGGGGGGTGCTTCCTATCTCTTCGGTCCCAACGCTATGGCCGGTGCCGTGATCATCACCACCAAAAAACCCAAAGGCAGTAAGAGCGTTACCGTAAGTGCAGACTATGGAACGTTTGCCTATCAAAACTATATGGCTACTCTGAATCATGCGACAGAGCAGTACGCTTTGATACTCAACGGAAGCTATCGTTACACGAACGGTTACTGGGACATGACCGAAAACTGGACAGGTTCAGGGAACGGTAAGCTTACCTGGTTCCTCGACGATTCGAGCGATATAACGTTCGGGGCCGAATATACGAAAAAGTTTGAGGAGAGCTCACGCGGAAGCGTCACCGGTGTCACCAACGCACAGATAGACCCCACGGGAGCCAGCGACAACGATCTTCCATACAATCACGACTACGACTCTGATATTCAAAAATACTTTGTAACCTACAACAAAGACCTCTCCGATACAAACAATTTGATGGTAAACGGATACTACTATGCGGACAAATACGCATACGAATCTTCCCCGCAAGATTTGAACGGCGACAGAACAGATGACGATTGGACCCGTGACAACAATGAAGATATCTATCAGTACGGCTTGAAATCAGAGTATCGCGGAGTTTACCAAAAGCTGGGTTATATGCTTGGGCTCGATATCGGTCAGAGAAAGCTCGAAGACTACTGGATAAGAACCATAAGCTATTCATCAAGTAGAGGAACATATTATGCCGGCGAATCTAGCAGCGACGACACCACTGAAGATCGTTTCGGTCTATACGCCGAAACCAAACTGATGGTCACAGATGCGTTGGCTTTCATTCTAAACGGCCGCTACGACTATGAAAACTATCAGCTCGACTCACTCAACAGGGACTATAACGGAACGGTCTGGTCGACCGGTTCGATCTCTCGTGAAGACTCTTTTACCAATGGATCGTACCGTGTCGGTTTGGCGTATCAACTCGACGATACGACAACTCTCTACACCAACGTATCGACCGGATTCAGAAATCCTCGTGTCTATGAGCTCTATGCATACGATTTCGATCCGGATCGATATAGCCGGAACAACCCCGATATCAAAACGGAAAAGACCTACAACTACGAAGTAGGCGTGAGGGGAAGCCGCACTATTTTTGAAAATAGCGTTCGCTATGAATTTTCCGTATATCAGCTGGATACCAAGGATATAATCGCCAAAAACGCCGGTACCTACTACAGCAACGGCGATGTCTATTTTGACAATGTCGGAAACGCCAGGAATCGCGGAGTAGAACTCTCTCTAAATACGGATCGAAACAAAAATCTCTATTTCGATCTCGCATATACCTACCTATACGCCAAATATACCTCCCACGACCCTTTTACAGTGGATTTGGCTCCGACCTACAGATCGACGGGAGATGTAACATACGATATCAGCAACAACGTATTGCCGCGAACACCCAAACATAAGTTCGACCTCTATACCTACATCCGCATCCCCACGGCACCGGAATGGATGATTGTCGCAGAAAACTACGGACAGTCTGGATACTACGCGGATGAGACCAACCTTGTCGAGATGCCCGGCTACGGCATAATGAATCTTCAGCTTCGCTATAACTCCAAAATTCACGGCAATCCGTTCGAGTTTTACGTGCGATGCGACAACATTACCGACAGGCAGTACTACAGAACCGTATATCTCTTCTCCGACAGAAACAATGACGGCAAACTCGATGCGGAAGATGCCAGTATTACGGTCGATCCCGGTCGCGTCTACTACGTCGGTATGAAATACAGATTCTAAGAGAGGCGGCTGCTTGGAAGCTGTTTCGGTTGTATCCGTCTTTTTGATGGGAGTAGCTTACGGGTCGAGTGCCTGTATGCTCTCCTGTTCACCGATATTGGCGCCTCTTCTTGTCCACAATTCCGGATCGCTTGGGGAGTCGATGCGAATAGTCACCATATTTAGCACAGGACGCATCGTCTCATACATTTTTATCGCAACGACGGCATCGTTTGCAGCGGCCGGTATTCGATCAGCCTTGGCAGATCCCGAAGGCGCCCGACTTCTGATGGGAACGGTCATGGTCGTTACGGCGCTCTGGCTTATATTCCGGCAGTTTTACAGCACACGGCACCGCTGCGGTGCGGCGGCCATCTTTGCCCGATTCGGCCAGATAGGGCCGGGCACAGCTTTTGCGATGGGAATGCTTCTGTCGCTAAATCTCTGTACTCCGCTACTTTCACTGGTATCTGTCGCAGCGGCCGGTGGATCGACCCTGAAGGGAGCGATCTTCGGACTGGCATTCGGCCTCGGTACGGTACTGGTCTCGCTCTTTTTCTACGGCTTCATTCTGGCCTCCATCACAAAAGAGCTGCTGATTCAGTTCAAAAGACAGAAAACCTATATAGAAACCGCTGCATCACTGCTTCTGCTTCTGGCAGGGATGATGGTTGCGACCGGTCATCTGACACTTTAAGGAGAATAGAATGGTCCACTATATCAAACGGGCAGGAAACGACCTCTTCAAAAACCGTTTCTTCCGTTTCATCTTTAAAAACAAACGGTTCGTTTTCGTTCTGCGCACAATGGTCGCACTCCTCTTTTTCTACGCCATATTCATGGGCTTTTACGATACTTCAAAAGAGAACATTTTCACAACTGCCCTCTTCTGGGGTATCTTTTGGCCCTTTTTTATAGTAACTACCCTGCCTACATTCGGACGTATCTTCTGCGGTATCTGCCCCCACGGTTTTCTGGGCAAGTATATCACCCGCTACGGAATGAAAAAGAGTATGCCCAAATGGATGCAGAACCGTTTTATCGGTATCATGCTCCTGTTTCTCGGCTGGTGGGGCATCTACTACGCCTTCCCCGGCGTTTACCGGACCCCGCTGGGAACGGCCCTGCTGTTCGGCGTCATGACGCTCGTTGCATTCGTACTCTACTATCTCTACAAAGATATGAGCTACTGTAAATATATCTGCCCCATAGGCACGGCTCTGCGCGGGTACGGCAAGCTATCGTTCACATGGTTCGGCTCGTACGGCTCCGCCTGTGGGGAGTGCAAAACCTTCGACTGCGCCAAATCGTGCCCCTACGGACTCAGCCCATTCAACTTCAACAGGAAAAACTCTATGGACGACTGTACGCTTTGCATGGAGTGTACACACGCCTGTGAAGCGATCAATTTCAAATTCGTCCCGCCGGGATACGCCATATACCGTAAATTCAAAACGCTAAAGGCGGAAGTATGGGTCTATATCCTGATTCTTGCCGCCATTCCGATCTCTATGGCCTTTCACCACGGTCTCGGACGAAGCAACATCGCCGACCATATGCTCTGGGTCAAGACGGCGAACTTCTTCGAAGGCTTCATCGATTTCGGCCACATAAATGCCGTCGGGCTCTTTGCCTTCCTGTATGCAACGCTCTTCACCGTCTCTGCCGCCGTAACCGGCATGTGGATCGCATCGAAAATTCTCAAAAAAGATTTCAACAGCGTCTTCTATACGCTCGGTTACGCCTTCGCTCCGCTATTTATCCTGGCGTCGATGGCACATGCATGGGAGTACTTCTTCACCGGCAACTCGGCACGTATCGTCGAAGGCCTGGCCTGGGGGTTCGGAATAGACGTCGACGTCGAACCGCTTGCAAAACGCGGTGATACGTGGCTGCAGGTGTTCCACCTGTTCCGATGGCTGGCCGTCGTATGGGCACTCTATATCCTCTACCGGCGAATGGCCTTTATAGAGAGTTCAAAAATTCGTAAAACGGCGGCATACCCGTTTGCGGCAATGTTGATTCTCTTCTTTGTCGGTGTCAATCTCTACAGGGATCACGCAATAGACACATATGGCCGAAAAGCGCGCCACGCTCACGGCTCGCATCAAGGCGGAAACAGCGCCGTGACACATCGCCACGATGCCAAAATTCCTCAAATAGAAGTGGGCGTAGACGATACGGTGTGGCTGAGTGACCGTATGCCGCGCCCGGCACATGCCCGCGGCGGCCGGCAGGGTATGAATCGCGGACGAAACGGAATCCCTTCCCGCAAAGTCTACCTCGTCGGCAACGACCTCCTGCAGCCGGCCTGTGTTGCCGATGCACACGGATCCTTTTATGTTGTAGATACGGAAAACAGGACCGAAAAGGTCTCACCCAAAAAGCGCGGATGTATTGCGGTATCTTTCCAGATGCCGAAAAACGGCTACTATAAAGTCTACTATGTAGATGAAGCGAGAGAGGGGGAAGAGCGCTTCGTCCGTGTCGCAAAATATGAGTTCAAGCGGTTCGACCATAGCCGGGAAGAGTACAACCGCCAAAAGATGCGCGCAAAAACCGTCGATGCAGTCCCGTTCGACATACTTCGGCTGCGTCCGAAGGATGAAACCTTCTACTCCCGTCCGGTAACGGGTGACAAAATGAGATTCAGGGTGCTTCTTCACGGCCGACCCGTCACCGGCGCAAAGGTTACTTTCACGACGCAGTTTGGATGGATGAAGAGAGTCGTTACCGATAAAGACGGAATTGCAAGCTTCACCCTCATCAAAGACTACTATCCGGAGTGGAATAGATTCAATAAAAGGTTTCGCGAAAGGTTTGTCATAGAAGCGGAGTACGAGAAAGGAGGCACCAGATACAAAATTACACAATCGGGAGTCTACGGACGCTCGAAAAGCGAATATCAGTCGAGCGCCTACGGCCTGCTGCTGACCATACTCCTTCTAATCGCGATCGGGGGCGGCGTGGCACTATACCGCTATCGTACCAGAAAACCGTTCAAAGAGGTGGTTATAGATGATCATAAATGACCTGCTGCGAAAGATCGACCGGGCCGATATCAGGAAGTTCCGATTCTGGATTCAGCTCTTCTTCTTCATTATCTTCGTCTACGGCGGCTATCTGGCGATCGACCTGGGACGCGAGATTCCGGTCTTCTCTTGCGGTTATGACCGGGAGGCGGGAGGCGTATGCTACTTCATGCCGCTGCAGCACCAGCTGGCCAGACCGTGGGATAGGCTCTTCAGTATTGCGAGCATCGGTGTATTGACGGCTTTTTTGACTTTTCTGCTCTGGTTTATTGTTTTCAACAAAGCCTGGTGCGGCTACGCATGCCCGCTCGGAACGGCCCAGGACTGGATAACGGCACTGCGAAAACGGCTGCGCATTCCCTACAGCGAATATAGCGAAAGCAACTACAAATTTCTAAAAAAGATCAAATATATCTTTCTGGTCATAGTAGTCATCTTTCCCCTTCTTGTCGGTGCGGGGCTGCTGGATGGAGAGTGGCGTGCCGCTTTTTGCAAAATGTGTCCCGGCCGTCTTATCACCCCGATGTTTGTAGGAGACTTCAGCCAGTGGTACATCGACTTCTCTTCCGATACGGCAATTTTTCTCACCGGCTTCGGCATCGCGTTTACCGCACTCTTTATCGTCGGTTCGTTCGTAAAAAAGCGTTTTTTCTGTTTCTACTGCCCAATGAGTGCCATGCACTACATATTCAGCCCGTTCGCGTTTTTGAGGCTCAAAAAAGAGGGTGACAAATGCACCAGATGCGGCGACTGCTACCGCGTCTGCGACATGCAGATTTTCGATATAGCCGACGATGTAAAAAGCAAAAACATACTGCGGGATGACTGCATTTTGTGCCTGAAGTGCATAGCAGCCTGCCCGGAGGAGGATGCACTCCATCTGGATATCGTAAACATGGCGATTTTCAGATCCACAAAAGATGGTTTCGCCAAACGGATGGGACTTCAGGATAAGGATCTTTTCGATGAGAGATAAAAGAGCTGAAAAACCTGACCGAAACCTAAAAACGGAAGCACCGGAAAAGGTACAAAAACGGAAGCACCGTATCGAAGATCCAAAAGCTCGCCACCGGCGGCACGAAGCGATGGAGGCCATGCAGATGCTCGACCATCTGCGCCACGACTTCGCAAGCCCGCTCAAATCTATGGACTACTTCTACGATCTGTTTGAACGGGTATACTGCAACGCAGAGATCCTGCACGAAGACAAGCCGCTGGTCGGAACCCTCTGCATCCAGATCCCCTATGAAATCATATATGCGATGGATGCCGTGCCGGTGAGGCTCTGCAACGGATTTCATACGAACGAACAGAGCGGCGGAGAGTTCATGCCGGCAAAATCTTGCTCTCTGGTCAAGGCAACGCTTGGGATGCTGCAACAAAGAGATCTCCCTGCTGTGGAGAAGATGGACTTTCTCGTCCATCCGACTACCTGCGACCAGAAAACAAAAGCGATCAATATGATCGAAGAGATGGACTACGACGTATACCACATGGAGTTCCCCCGAGTCAAAGAGAGCGAAGAGAGCCGCGAATATTGGCGCAGAACCGTACGCAAGTTTACAAAAGATCTCTCAAATGAGCTTGGCAGGAAGATTACGCGAAAAAGCCTCAAAGAAGCTATCAGAAAAGTTGGACGCGCACAGCTTGCATACCATCGCCTGAATGAACTGCGAAAGCTCGACCCGGTCCCAATTTTGGGAAAGGATCTCTTTCTGATAACCAACGCCTTCTTTTTCGACGACATCGAGCGCTGGACCGAAATGACGCTTAAAGTGTGCGAAGAGGCTGAAGAGCGCGCAAAAGAGGGGTTCAATGCCGCCGGCAAAAGATCGCCGAGGATTCTCTATACCGGCTCTCCGCCGATCTTTCCCAACCTGAAGCTCCCATACATGATTGAGCAGGCCGATGCGGTAATCGTGGCCGACGAGAGCTGTTCGGCCAACCGTCTCTTCAACGATATGGTTTCGGTGGACGAGTGGTTTATGTACGATATGGTCGATGCCGTAGCGGACCGCTACCTCAAAGGTTGCACATGCCCAATCTTCACCAAAAACGAAGATAGAAAACGGCGCCTGAGGGAGCTGTGCGAACAGTACGATGTCGACGGCGTCGTCTACCAGTCCTTCGCCGGATGCCAGGTCTACGAAATGGAGCAGCGAAGCATTCAGCAGGAGATGGAAAAACTCGGTATTCCGATGCTCTACGTCGAAACAGACTACAGCCCCGGACAGGGCGGACAGCTTTCAACCCGCATCGAAGCCTTCGTAGAATCGCTCAAAGTACGCAAACGACGTAAAAACCATCAAATGCAAGGAGAGGGGTGATGCACTACTTCGCAGGTATCGATATCGGTTCGACCGCCATCAAAATCGTTCTCGTCGACGAAAACGAATCGATAGTGGGTCAGAGGGTATCAGGAAGCGGCAGTATGTTCTACAAATACGCAAAAGAGAGCCTTGAGCAGCTTACCAAAGATATCGGAATTTCACTCGATGATATCGCATATATAGTATCGACCGGATACGGGCGCAAACTTTTCAAAGAGGCGGACGAAACGATCAGTGAAATTACGGCCAACGCCGTCGGCGCACGCAAAGCGGGTGAAAAGTTCGGCACCATCCGAACCGTCATAAACATAGGCGGTCAGGACTCCAAGGCTATCGGCCTCGATGAAGAGGGAAACGTGGTTAATTTTGCGATGAACGACAGGTGCGCCGCCGGAACGGGCAAATTTCTCGATGTCGCCGCGGCAAAACTGGAGATCGATGTGGATGAGCTGGGGGACTACCACTTCCGCGCCGGCGGCACTCCGCTGCCGATCAACAGCACCTGTGCGGTCTTCGCCGAGTCGGAGATCATCGGCCTGCTCGGCAACGAACACTCCAAAGAGGATATCGTCGCCGGAATTCACTTCTCCATCGCCAAACGGATAATTCGTCTTACGAAAAAAGTGGGGCTTAACGACGTCATATACTTCGACGGCGGACCTGCCCTCAACGCAGGCCTCGTCGCAGCTATTGAAGATGAACTTGGACGCGAGCTTGCAATACCGGACTATCCGCAGATCACTACGGCACTCGGAGCCGCACTCCTGGCAAAAGAGGGGTACTCCTTTCTAACCTAAAACCTCCCCGGGAGTGACGGCAACCGGCAGTTTTACCTTCATCCGGATCTCACCAGATCATATCCGATGCGGATCAAGCCCCTCTCCCGAATACCGTTTTTATATCCTCTATCACCATGTAAAGCGCCGGAACGATAAGAAGTGTGACGAAGGTGGCGAAGAGTACTCCGAACCCCAAAGAGATAGCCATAGGTATCAAAAATTTTGCCTGCTTTGATGTCTCGAAAATCATAGGCATAAGGCCGCCGAAGGTGGTGACGGTAGTAAGTAGAATGGGACGGAAACGCTGAACGGCAGCTTCTCGGACAGTTCTGAGGGCCGAAACTTTGAGCTTACGGCGATAACGGTTTGCAAAATCCACAAGTATCAGCGCATCGTTGACAACTATACCGCTGAGCGCAACGATACCGAACATACTCACGACGCTGAGACTGTACCCCATAATCAGATGGCCTATCAACGCACCTATAATACCAAACGGTATCCCGGCCATGACTATGAGAGGCTGCAGGTAACTTCTAAATGGAATGGCAAGCAGAGCGTATATTGCGAATACTGCCATAATGAAAGTGGTTTTGAGGGTGGAGAAGCTATCCCTTATCTCGGTCTGATCGCCTTCAAAACTGTAGGTAAGCCCCGGAAACCTCTTTTGAAGTTTAGGCAGAAAATCGGACTGAAGGTCGTTCATGATCTCGAGCGCTTTACTGCGGGGGCGTATATTCGCTTCGACGGTTATGACGCGCCTCCCGTTTACACGCATGATCCTGGTATATGCATGACCCCAGGATAGATTTACAAGATCCATAAGCGCGACCTCTTTCCCATCCTTTGTAAAGAGCCGCAAACCGTATAGGGTTTCAAGCAGTTCACGCCGTTTCTTGGGCAGCTTGACCATAATTTTCGTCTCATCTTTTCCTATGAGGAGCCTTTGTGCTTCCGCACCGTAAAATGCGGCCCGCACTTCACGTGCTACGGCACGTGCATCGAACCCCATGGCATACGCCGCAGGTTTGAGACTGAAGTTGATCTGCGCTTTACCCTCCTCAAAACCGTCCGAAATATCATAAAGCCTGGGATATCGCCGCAACTCGTCGGCGATGAGACGGCTGGCACTCTTCAAAATATTCAGATCTGTATGGCTGATCTCCAGTGAAATGGCACTGCCGTGACCAGGACCGCCTGCATAGGCTGAAAACTGTAGCAGCTCAGCGCCGGGTATCTCGCCTGTTTTTTCGCGCCACAACCTGACAAATTCGGCATTTGAAAGAGTTTTGTCACGTATAGACGCCGGCGGCAGATAGATACGGATAAGACCCTCATGCGTCCCTTCCCTCCCGATGCGCGCATAGATGCCCCGTATGTAGTCATCTATCCCCTCCTCTTCCTGCGCCGCATAGGCCGCATCGACAATCTTTTTGACCGTTTTGCGAGTGACTTCCGCCGGGGTACCGAAAGGCATCTTGATTATCGCCTGTGCGTACGAGGAGGGTGTCCTGGGGAAAACCTGCATTCCCATACGTCCGCTTGTAGCGTAGGTGATCGTAACGACAAGCAGCGTCAATGCTGCAAAGATAAGCAGATAGCGGTATCGAAGCACCAAATCCAGAAAAGGGGCGAAACGGAAGCGTACCCACGCCCTGAAACCGCGGCTGAAGCGCTGCTGGTACCGGTGGATAAAACGCATCAACGGATTTCGCACATCCTTTTTCACCTCAGCGAGATGAGCCGGCAGAATAAAAAGCGACTCTATCCACGAAACGACAAAGATCGTAATAACCACCACCGGTATTACCTGAAAAATCTTTCCCGTTGTTCCGGGTATGAAGTAGATGGGCATGAAAGCCACAATATTCGTCAATATCGCAAACGATACAGGCACGGCCATCTCACGTGCACCTTTTATGGCCGCGGCCAGCGGCTTATAGCCCCTCTCCCGATAGTGATAGATATTCTCCCCCACGACGATGGCGTCATCCACAACTATTCCGAGTGCTATTATAAAGGCGAATAGCGAGACCATGCTGATTGAGACATCGAGAAAAGGAAAGAGGAAGAATGCTCCCATAAAAGAGATTGGAATACCCATCATTACCCAAAAAGCAAGACGTATCTCCAGAAACAGCGAGAGCGCAACCAGTACGATAATCAGGCCCATCGCGCTATTTTTGAGCAGGAGTTTCACCCTCTCTTCAAAAACGGCGGCCTGATTGGTCAATATTTTAAGCCGGATCGACGGCGGAAGCTCCCTGCTGTACCTCTCAACCTCTTCACCGACTATGTGCGAAATGGTAATGGGTGAGATATCCTGCGGATTGCGGATTGCGATTCTAAGAGCCGGTTTGCCGTTATATAGTGCAAAATAGTCTTCATTTTCAAAGTTTTTGCGGATAGTCGCAATATCGCCGAGACGGACCAGGCTCCCCGTAGAAGTTGCTAGAACTATCACGTTTTTAAACGCTTCGACCGTTTCACGCCGCTGGTGAAGCCGTACCAGAATCTCCTGATTGCTCGTTTTTATACTTCCGGCGGGAAGATCGAGACTGTCCGACATGATACGGCGGGCGATCTCTTCGAGTGAAATTGCATACTTTCGAAGTGTCGACTCATTCACTTCGATACTGTATTGAAGCGAAGATACTCCATAGAGATCGACTTTGGATATATCCGGGGACTGAAGCAGGCGATCTTTAAACTGCTGAGCCACTCTATAGAGTGTCAGGCGATCAGTATCTCCGAAAAGAACGAGTGACATAGTCTGACGTTCGTAGCTGCGCATCGAAACTTTCGGACGCTCTATATCGGCCGGAAAGGTGCGGATACGATTGATGGCGTTTTGAACATCGTTTTGAAGCAGTTGCAGATCGTACCCTTTGCGGGCCTCTATATTGACACTACCGCTCCCCTCACCCGCAACTGCAGTCACTTTCTTAATACCGTCTACACCGCTAAGCGCCTCTTCGATAGGCAGGATGATGCCCTCTTCGATCTCTTCCGGGCTGGCCCCGGGATAGGCAACGCTGACACGCACTTCATCGTGTTCGAAGTCGGGGTAAACCTCCTGACGGAGATGACCCATCATGAGCAGTCCGCCCACAAGCGCGACGATCATCAGAAGATTTGCGGCAACCGGGTGTGCCGCCATCCATGCTATAGGCCCCCCTTCGAAACGTCTAAAACGTTTCATTGGTGCCCTCGACCGGACCGCTTCTCCTCTCGGTGCGTGACATTCCCTTCACTTCCGGCACGCCATGAAACCTTTGACGCCTCCCCATCCGCGATACGCAGTTTCATCCCGTCTACCGGTGTCTCTATGACTGTAGTAATCACAGATTCCCCCGGCTGAAGCAGTTTTGCGTCTATCATGAAACGGCTCTCCTCCCGCCACAGTATCGGAATCTTCCGAATTTGCAGCGTATGGTCGGGGCGCAATATCCAAATCGTCCCGTCACCGCGAAGTGCGGTTGACGGAATGACAAGAACATTTTTGAGTCTCTTGCCGACAACCCGGACTTTGACGAACGAGTTCAGAAGAAGCGGTCTGTGTGCGGTGTGCAGCCCAAGAGGGTCGTCGACACGAACAAGAATGTATGCCATTTTACTCGAATCGTCGACCATCTTTTCGACCGTTTCGACGACACCGGTCAGATCAGCGGCCGAAGATGGCCAGAAGTCGTGCCGTATCTTCACACTCGATCCCACGGAAGCGTTGTAACCGGGAATATCTATACCGTCCAGCTCCCGAGGAGAGAGTGCTATACGGACCCAGAAACGGTCCGCTTCGGCAAGGGTTGCCAATGTTTTGGAGCTGCTCACGGTATCGCCGATCGCTACTTCCACATTGAGGACCACGGCATCGAAAGGAGCTCTTATACGGCATCTCTCCAGATCGACTTTCGCTTTCTCATAGGCGGCTTCAGCCGATGCCAGCGCCGATTTCGCAGCGGCGATGTGGGGATATCTAAGAAGATATCTCTTCTGCTCTTTCGAAATATTCTGGTCGACCAACGAGAGCTCGAAAGCCGCACTTTTGCTGTTCTCGAGCTCGGTTTCAAGCGCAAGTCCGGCGTTTGCTACGGCCGAAGCGCTCTGCCGGAGTGCAAGCTTATAGTCGGTCTCATCGAGCGCAACAAGCAAATCCCCCTTTTTTACGATTTCTCCCGGTATGAGATGCGGCGAAAGGGAGACCACCTGCGAAGTGACCCTGGATGAAAGTGTCTGGCTGCGGTATGGGATGACTTTGGCGTAGCTATCCATTTGTGCCTGAACATCTACGGCACGGGGATGAACAACTTCTACAAGAGGAGCGGTAACCGTACCTTTTGAATGCCATTTATGGGCTTTCGGCTTGTTAGTGAGCCAGATATACGAATAGTGGATCCCGACTGCAAGAACGGCCGTACCTATTAACAATGAAAGCAGATGCCTCAGCCATTCACCATTTTGTCGACTCCTCTTCTCTCTCACCACTACTCCCTCCTTTCGGCCGACCAGACTCTATCAACGGGTTCCCACCCCGACGCCGTCGAACGCTGAAGCGCCACATAGGCGTTTATCAGATCGAGCTTTGCACGCAAAACTTTTTGTTGTGTCGAAATCAGCGTCATTTTCGCATCCAGATAGCGTTTGAAATCTTCGGTACCGTGCAGATACCCGCTTCGATAACCGGCAACCCTTTTTTCGTCGATACTTAGCTGTTTATGAAGAGTTTTGTAGTTGCGGCGACCGGTCTCTATCGCCTTAAGCGCATCGCTCACTTCAACAGAGGCGTCTGTAAACAGCTTTTTGAGAATCAGCAGACTCTCGTTGCGCCTCTCAAGAGCCATCCTGGCGTCAGCATCACGACTGCCGCCGTCGAACAGCGGCGCGACCAGCGAAGCCGAAATCGAGGTATACCAGTTTTCGAAAATATCGCTGAAACGCATATCGCTTTCCCCTGCCGAAGCACTCAGGGAAAACCTCGGGTACTGGGCCGAAACCGCTGCGGCGGCACGCCTGTCCTGCGCTTTTAGTGTTGCAAGAGCCGCTGCTATATCGGGCCGGGCAAGAATATGCCGTGACTCGATAACCGGTGTACTCAAGCCATCAACATCCGGAAGTATTTCGGGCCCTTCACAAGAGAACTTCTCCACATTCTCTCCCAACAGCAGAGCGATAGCACTGCAGTGGCCATGCTCCTGCAGCTCCAAACTCTCAAGCTCCGATTCCATCTGCTTCAATGCACTCTCTTGCGAAAGAAGATCCACAATACCCGCCTGCCTGGTGCGGTAGCGCTGGCGAAGAAGCTCCACCTCTTTCTTCGCAAGTGCGATTTTTCTCTCAAGGTATCGGATATAGCTTCTGGTATATCCTAAGCCGTACCACTCATTAACCATCATGGCCGTTATGGCGACCGTCATAGCCTGGCGGTCGAAACGGCTTCGGTATTCATCATAGATCGAGGCCTCGCGCAGATCGTCGAGTCGTCCCCATATATCTATCTCGTAGCCGGCTCTTAAAGAAGCCGAAACGGTATTGCTGTTTTCATAATAGCTGTTGGAGTGTTTGATATCTACACCCGCATCCAGTGACGGATACATTGGCGCATCTGCTTTTTGCCTTGCTATATTCGCTTGAACGATGCGGCTTTCGGCGACCTTTAAATCAAAGTTCTTTTCAAAAAGTCTCCGTATAGTCCGATCCAGCTTTGGATCATTGAAAGCACGCCACCAAACACCGGGGCCTCCTGGAAGTGTCAAATCTTCGGCCGGAGGCAAGGTATTCGGTTCAATCGGTCGGTAGGCGGTACAACCTGACAGGAGTACGACAGGAAGTATGAAAGCTGGTAGTTGACGTATCAAACGTAACAAGTTGCCGCCTCCTTTTTTGGCTACCGGTACCGTGGCGATTTGAGCTATGGAAGTCTCTTCGAGAAAAACCGCACAACTCCGACGATCCGGAGATAGCCGGCTTTTCCGATTTCAGACAATCAGATCAATTCATGATGAATCGATAACCGAGACCTTTTAGATTTGCAATTCTCTCTTTGCCGATGATCTTTTTCAGTTTCGTGATATAGACCCTTATCGAGCCGAAACTCGGGTTTTCCATAGGACTCCAAAGCTTTTGCACTATCATCTCCCTCGTGACGATTTGATTCGGGTTTTCGAGAAAGAGCTCCATAAGGTATATCACCTTGATCGGAACCTGAAGAGGAACACCCTTTTCAAAAAAGGCCCTCGAATCCCTGTCGTACCAAATGAAAGGAGAGAACTTCACGATATTTTCGCTCATCTTCCGGTTACGGGCTATAACTGCCTCTATGCGTATTCTCATCTCGTCGAGATCGAAAGGTTTTTTGATATAGTCGTGACACCCATAGGCAAAACCACGTTCCAAAGCGGCAACCTCCCTGTAGGAGGTGATGAAAATGGCTGGAGTATCGTCTTCCGATTCACGAAGAAGTTTCAAAAGGTTGAGCCCATCTATTCCCGGTACGTTTATATCGAAAAGATAGAGATCGAAATTTCGCTCATAACACTTTTTTAGAACCTCGGCTGATGTATGGCACTTTTCGATCTCAAAATGGTATTCAGAAAGATAGTCTTCTATTGTCTCTGCTAGCAGAAGATCATCTTCAAGTAGAAGAATTGAATTCATAGCTGCTATTGTAATTAAGATCTGTTAAGCACGTGTTAACGGTTTGTTTAAAGGGTGCACAGCAGAAATAGAGGTCGTTATAGCCGATATATGCAGTTTACAATACTATAGCACTTATTTTATTTTCCAAAATCAATAATTATTCTGAAAAGATAGACTCTGGTGGAGTTGAGGGGAATCGAACCCCTGTCCAGAAACAAGCAACTTCCGGCGTCTACATGCTTAGACGACATTGCTGTGTTTGACACGGCTTCGCGCAATGTCCAAAGCTGCGCCGTGCGAGCCTCTAAGGTTCATCTGCAGGCGAGGCACCCTGCAGATATAGCCATAAAGGTGTGATACTCTCAAAATCCGCCTATATGGCGTCGGCGGAGAGAGCAGCCCCAATAAGGGTTAAACTTACGCTACGGCGTAAGCGGGGCGGTAATCTGTGTTGTTTGCGTTTATTGCATTGCGGACAGTTTAACGATATGTCCAAATCGGCATGCAGCCGGAAATCGCCTGCTCCTGTCGAAGCCAAGTCAACCCCGTCTTGGATGCAAACAACTCTCACTCGTTGATCTTCTCTTTGATCGAACGCGCAAGTGTAGATATTTTATCTATCTTTTGAGTGTTTGTCAAGTTTTCTTTAAGCAAAATCCTGACGAAGGCGCTCCCGACGATTACACCGTCGACACCCCTGGCCTTCTCCTTCGCCGTATTCTCATCGACTCCGAAGCCGATGTAAAGAGGCGTATCGGTATGTTCACGCACCGCCGCTATGAGCGGTTCGAGAGATTCGCTCTTGTCGGCACCGGTGATTCCGGCATATGCGACCATATAGATGAACTTCTTCGCATCTTTGACTATCTCAGCCACCCTCTCGCGGCTGTCCGTGGGCGCGACGAACTCTATGAGAGCGACCCCTTTTTCATCGAACGTCTCTCTATACGCCGAGGCCTCTTCGTGGGGAAGATCGGGAATAATGAAGCCGCTCACTCCGAAATCTTCGGCTTTTTGCAAGAAATAGTCCACTCCTCTGTGGTAGAAGGGGTTGAAGTAGCCCATCCAGAGCGTATCGATTTTCGGGGCGATCTTTTCGCTCACTTCAAGCAGATCGGCGATTTTGAATCCGTTTTGAAGGGCGAAGAGATTGGCTGCTTCTATGACCGGCCCGTCGGCCACCGGATCGGAAAAGGGTATTCCCAGCTCCAGAGAGTCGACACCAGCCTCTTTGAGCGAAAGCGCAAGATCTACCGTAAAGTTTTTGTCCGGGTATCCGGTCGTAATGTATGCTACCAGTTTTTTCAAATCATCTATCCTATCCGGGGAACAAGCAAAATTTCGGGGTTTATATCTTCGAGCTCTCCGTCGCTCGAGATTTCGGTATACCAGGAGCGAAACTGGTCGCTGACAAGAAGCAGCCAGTCTATGATCTCTTCACTGACGGCATCGGGGTTCTCCCTGAGACGCTCCATCGTCTCTTCGGCGAGCTCGGAAAGCAGGTGAAGCCGGTCGATCTTCAGAAACGACGACGCCGACTTTATGTTGTGGAAGATCCTGAAGAGCTCGTTGATCTTCTCTTCTCTGAGCTCTTCGTTTTCGAGGGAGATGATAGTGGGTTCCATCACTTCCGTCATAACATCGAAATGGTCCAGGAACTCATCGACAATATCGTAGTCGAACTGCCGTTCCAGCCGGTTTCGGATACCCATTTTCGCCTCCTGTTTGATTGCAATTATACCATTTTTTGGATAGAATCGATTCCAGCCAAAAGAAAGGGAGTCCATGCGCAAAAAAGAGACGATCTCATCGCTTCAGAGTGCCAAAAAGAGCCGAAAACTGACGATGATAACGGCATACGACGCACTCTTTGCCTCCCTTTTCGCAACAGAGGTCGACATGATCCTCGTAGGCGACAGTCTCAACATGAGCTTCGGCGGCAGACCCGACACCCTCTCCGCTACGCTGGAGCAGATGATCTACCACACCGAAGCCGTATGCAACGGCGCACCAGAAACTTTCGTCGTCTGCGACATGCCGTTTGGGAGCACAAACACGAAAGAGGAGGCGCTCGCCAACGCCGTAGAGGTGTTTCGACGCACAAGGGCCGACGCCGTTAAGATAGAGGGCGGGGCCAAAAGGGCCGACCTGGTCGCCCACCTCGTAGACAACGGCATCGCCGTCATGGGCCATGTGGGCCTTCTGCCGCAGTCGGTACGCTCCGAAGGGGGCTACAGAGTCAAAGGGCGCGACGAAGAGAGCTTCCGCACCGTGCTCGAAGATGCGGCGGCGATAGAGAGGGCCGGAGCCTTCGCCCTCGTAATAGAGGGTGTCACGCCCGAACTCGCCGCGATGGTGACAGAGGAGGCTTCCGTTCCAGTCATAGGTATAGGTGCGGGCGCACAGACGGACGGGCAGGTACTCGTATGGTCCGATATGCTCGGCTTTTTCGAAGAGTTCAAACCGAAATTCGTAAAACGCTACATGGACGGAGCCGCCCTGGTGAAAGAGGCCGTGAAGAGGTTCACCGAAGATGTAAGAGAGGGCAGGTTCCCTGCCGAAGAGCACTGCTATAAGTGAGAAGATGAGGAACAGCTGCAAACCTACAAGCAAACAGGGCGTCAGCGCAGTTGCGGCGGCTTTGCCGGCACATCCTATTTGCCGGAGGCAAAATTAAATGGAGAGAATGGTCGAGATAGAGAAGTTCGACTACGACAACAGCTACGAGGCCGGCCTGAGGCCGAGCAGGTGGGACGAGTACATCGGGCAGGAGAAGATAAAGAGGAACCTGCGTGTCTTCATAGAGGCTAGCAAAAAGCGCTCCGAAGCGCTCGACCATGTTCTCTTTTTCGGACCTCCGGGCCTTGGAAAGACAACTCTCGCATACCTGATAGCCTCCGAAATGGAGAGCGCCATAAAAGTCACGGCCGCCCCTATGATAGAGAAGAGCGGCGACCTTGCCGCCATTTTGACAAACCTCGAAGAGGGGGATATCCTCTTCATAGACGAGATCCACCGCCTCTCCCCGGCGATAGAGGAGATCCTCTACCCGGCGATGGAGGATTACAGGCTCGACATCATCATAGGCAGCGGCCCGGCCGCCCAGACGATAAAGCTCGATCTCCCCAGATTCACGCTAATCGGCGCCACGACGCGCGCCGGAATGATCTCCAACCCGCTCAGGGAGCGTTTCGGAATGCACTTCAGGATGCAGTTTTACCTCTCTAAAGAGCTGGCGGCCATAGTGCAGCAGGCCGCCTCGAAACTGGAAAAGCCGTGCGATGCCGACGCAGCCCTGGAGATCGCACGCCGCAGCAGGGGTACCCCGCGAATCGCGCTCAGGCTGCTTCGCCGTGTACGCGATTTCGCCGAAGTCGAAAACGAAGAGCGCATTCACCTCGAGCGAACGAAGTTCGCGCTCGACGAGCTCGGCGTAAACGAAGAGGGTTTCGACGAGCTCGATATAAAGCTTCTCAGACTGCTGGTAGAGGCCAAAGGGAAACCCCTGGGGCTCAGTACCATAGGTGCTGCCCTAAGCGAAGACGAAGGGACGATAGAGGATGTCATAGAGCCCTATCTTCTGGCGAACGGCTACATCGAGAGGACCGCGCGCGGACGAATAGCGACACCCAAAACCTACGAGCACTTCAGGCTGTCACCCAACTCGCAAGGTACCCTTCTTTGAGACCACAGCACTTCATTGTTCTGCTGCTTATAATTTCGGGCTACTTCGTCTACCTGGTCTACAAGCCGTTTCTGCAGGCGATCGCCATAGCCGTACTCCTGATGTTCGCGACACTCGGTATCTCCCGGAAAATAGAGAAGAGATTCAGACAGAGATGGAAGACAAGTGCGATTATGACGATGCTTTTGGGTCTAATGTTTTTCGCCCCGCTCGTCTACCTTATAAACGCCGCCGCTATACTTGTCGCAAATATCGATACACATGCCATAACGGAGCATCTTCACAAAATCGCGACATTCCTGCAGTCGGTCTCGCTGCCTCCCGAGTGGCTCGAAAAGCTTCAGCTCGACCCGCAGGCGATCCACAGTGCGATAGCCGACATATTCAGCGAAGAGCATATAAACGGCTACCTCAAAGAGGCTGGAGCCTTTTTGGGAACACTGGCGGCGCACAGTGCGGCCTTTTTCAAAGATATGGTCCTGATTTTGATATTCTACTTTTTCGCATACCTCTACGGCGAACCGATAGGCCATTTCATAAAGCGCATCCTCCCCCTCGATACCGCACAGACACAGCTCCTTTTCAACGAGCTCTCGAACTCTATGGGTGTCGTCTTCTTCTCCATACTGGTAACGGCGATCTTCGAAGGGGCCCTCTTCGGGGCGGTTGTGATGTTTTTCGGACTCGACGCCGTACTGCTTGGAATCCTCTACGGTTTCGCATCGCTCGTTCCGGTCATCGGCGGGGCCTTGATGTGGGTGCCTGTATCGCTCTATCTATGGAGTACGCAGGGGGTCTCGGCCGCCATCATAGTGGCACTCTATTCGATCGTAGTGATCTCGATCATCGCGGACACCTTCATAAAGCCGATGATAATAAAAGAGATCGACTACAAGCTGCTCAAAGAGACCAACGCCCTCAACGAGATTCTCGTCTTTTTCTCCATAATCGCGGGTCTCGCCACATTCGGATTCTGGGGGATGATAATCGGACCCGCAATCACTACACTATTTATCGCTATACTCAAACTATACGACCAGTTACAAACCACTCTAAAGGAAGAAGTATGAAAGTTTCACACATGATCTGCACCACATCCGTAAGCGGAAATAGATTGCTCAAAAGCCTCTTTATGTCGCTTGCGCTAATGGCCGCTTTTGCGTTTGAGCCCCTTATGGCACAAGAGCCGATCACGTTCACGCTCAAAGGGAACGGCGCACCGACCCTGCATGTCAAAGAGACCAAAAATGGAGTCGAGTTCGAAGAGTACAAGGGTAAAGTCGTCCTCCTTAACTTTTTCGGCAAACACTGCAAATGGTGCATGAAAGAGATACCCCATCTAGTCGATCTTCAGAAAAGGTATGGGAAGGAGTTTCAGGTAGTAGCGATCCATGCCCAGGAGCCGATGACCCTCGGTGAGCGCTCGAGACTCGAAAAGCGGTTCCATTTCAACTACCCGATATACGAGTCGAGTAAAAACTACGACTTCGTATCGTATATCGGGCAGCGTGCAGGCTGGACGGGCGGACTCCCTTTTTCAGTCATCTTAGACAAACACGCGAGCGCCGTAAAGATCATCCCCGGCTACATGGACGAAAACAACCTGGAGCATATCATAAAGGTTTTGACGAAACAGCCTTAGCCCGTTTTGCGAGCACTACGTAGCCCGCAACCCCAACCGCCGTCATGGCGAGCGAAAGGAGCTGCCCCATAGTTACCCATCCGCAGCAGATATAGCCGAGCTGAATATCGGGCTCACGCCAAAACTCGGCTATAAAGCGTGCCATACCGTAAAGGATCGCATAAAGCGCTATAAGCTCCCCTTCGAAGCGCTGCCTCTTCCTGTAGAGAAACAGGATGATCGCGACCAGAACCCCTTCCAGAAAGGCTTCGTAGAGCTGAGAGGGGTGGCGGAGAGTACCGTTTACATAGATTCCCCACGGCACATCGGTTGCGCGTCCTACAAGCTCCTGGTTCAGGAAGTTTCCGATACGCCCGAAAACGTACCCCACCGGTACACTCAAAGCGACCAGATCCATCCACATCCAAAATGACGTCTTGGTGCGCTTTACGAATATCAAGGTGGCTATAACAAAACCTATGACGGCCCCGTGGTAGCTCATACCGCTGATTCCGGTAAACGTACCGCCGTGAAACGGGTTGAATATCTGCCAGGGGTGTGTAAGGTAGTAGCCTGTATGCGGGTCGTAAAATAGGATGTAGCCGAGCCTGGCTCCCAGAATAACGCCTATTTCGACATATATGAAAAAGCTGTCCAGTGTTTTGTCGTCTATTGGGTAGCGATCTTTTTTTACATAGAGTTTAGCGGCATAGAGCGCGGTAAGGAGCGCAAGTACGTACATAATGCCGTACCAGTGCACCTTGAGAGGGCCGATTGTGAATGCGATCGGATCGAAATGGTCATATATTTGGTTCCAATACTCCATCACCCGCCGCTCTTTTCAAAGATGAGCCTGTGCTCGTCATCGAAAATCACCAGATTCTCATCTTCGTCGAACTGCCACCACTTGATCCCTTTCAAAACGGCGAAAAATCTGCGCTCCGCTTCGCCTCTCATGCCGCTGCAGAAGCGTCTTGTCGAGCCGATCTTCTCGAAGTTTATCGCGGTCTGCGTTACCGAAGCTTCACCGAAAAAGCTGTTGCAGCCTCCAAAGCCGCCCACCCCGCCATCTTTGGAAAAACGTATAAAAGGGGCTCTTTTCGAAGATATGGTATCGTTGTCTATCATGACGAGCCGCCATTTGACCCCGTACAGCTTGTCGCTGCACTGCGCCGGGTGCCCTACGGGACCGGATGTTCCCGCACAACCGGCAAAAAAGAGGGTTCCGAAAATCAGTGAAAATAGTACTTTACGCATCTTGTTTCTCCAGTGCATCGGCAATCAGCTCGATAGGGTTTTTGAAAACCGCTTTGGAGTCGGCCTGATAGAGCGAATTGCTTATCTGCATCCTGCATGCGCTGCACTCCGCGGCAACTATGTCGGCACCGGTTTCGTTTATCATCGCCGCTTTGGGCTTGCCGGCCGCTTCCGCGAGATGGAACTTTTCGGTCTGCATTGTAACGCCCCCGAAACCGCAGCACCTGTTGGGGTCGCTCATCTCTTTCATCCGATAGTTGCGGCCTATCAACTCTCTCGGCTCTTTGTAGATTCCCTGAACTTTCCTTGCATGGCACGGATCGTGGTATGTTACCAGCAGGTCGCTCGCAACCCCGCTTCTTTCAAGCAGAGAGGAGAGTTCCGTATTGTTGGCCAGCCATTCGGTAGCCATAAATATCTTTTCGTTGAGCTTTTTCGCGCGCTCGGCCCACTCGTCCATTCCCCTGTTTTCGAAAAAGACGGCCCAGTCGTGCTTTATCATCGCCGAGCATGTGGCTTCCGGGACTATTATGGCGTCCACTTCATCTATGAAGCTCTCGAAATACTCTATATTGCTCTTTGCCAGCACTTCGACCGTTCTGAAGTCTCCTGTAAAGTATGCCGGCGCTGCGCAGCACTTCTGATCTTTGGCGAAGAATACGTCTATCTCGAGTCTTTTCAGTATCTTTACCAGAGAGTGGCCGATGCCGGTGTAATTGTAGTTTGCAAGGCACCCTATGAAGATTGCCACACGCCCTTTTCCTCCGTGATCGAGACTCTCTTTGTAGGAGTTGAGCACACTGGTGCTCGCCATGGAGGGCAGGAGGCGGTCCTTTTTTATGATGGGAAGGTCAAAGCGGGGTATAAGCCCCCCTCTCTTCTCGTCGCTCTTTACGGCACACGTTTTAAAGACATAACCGAGTTTGCTGGCGATATCCATAATCTTGCGGTGCCTCAGCAGAAAAAAGAAGAGCCTCTTGAACCATGCGATGCCGTATTTGTCGGCTATCTCTTTGCGCACCTCCTCTATCACCATATCCGTCGGCAGATCGTTGGGGCATACATCCACACAGTTCGTACACAGAAAGCAGCTTTCGAATATCTGCTTCGCGTTTCTGTCTATTTCGAGCTCACCTCTTTCATGCGCACCGAGAAGATCTATAAACCCGCGCGGACTGGTGGTTTCGTCGGGATTTATCTGGTGTATCGTACAGACAGGTATACATTTGCCGCACTTGATGCACGCGTCGCTTACTTTGGTATATTCAAATATGTTCCGGGGTTCAGACAATCCGGCCTCCTCCCCTTTTTGATTGTTCACTTCTCAATACTCCGTAGGCAAAAGTCAGACCGTCTTGCTGAACGTCTTTTTGCTCTCTTTATGCTTCTGCATATAGGCATCGAACGGCATCGCGATATTTCTTATGACGAGCGTTCCGGTCTGCGAAACGGTTATCGCGTCGTCCGAGACCTGAACGAGCTCCTCTTCGACCATCGGTTCTAACTCTTCGAGCGCATCCGCGAAGTAGCTTCTGAAATCTATGCCGAACTCTTTTTCGATCTTTTTTATATCGAGTTTGAAGTTGCTCATCAGATCCATGATGACCGCTTTTCTAATTCGGTCATCTTCATTTAGCTCCACACCCCGCCAGAACGGAAGCCTTCCCGCATCTATGGCCGCTTCGTACTCCGGCAGATCTTTGAAGTTCTGGGCGTAGTAATCCACACCTTCACCGATGCTCGTAAGCCCGATGCCCAGAAGGTCTACGCCGCCTCTTGTCGTATAGCCCTGGAAGTTTCTATGAAGCTCCCCCTTTTCGATCGCCTGGAAGAGTTCGTCATCGGGCTTGGCGAAGTGGTCCATCCCTATCATTCTGTAGCCGTTGCCGGTGAAATAGTCTATCGTGTACTGCAGAATGGCCAGCTTCACATCCGGACTTGGAATCGTCGTCTCGTCCAGCTTTCTCATCGTCTTTTTCAGCCACGGAACATGGGCGTAGTTGAAAACCGCCAGCCTGTCCGGATCCAGAGAGCGTGCAAGCTCAAGCGTCTTTTTGAAGCTCTCGAGTGTCTGGAACGGAAGCCCGTATATCAGGTCGACATTGATACTCTCTATTCCGTACTGCCTGGCCAGGTCTACCGCCGCTTTCGTTATATCGTAAGGTTGTATACGGTGAACCGCCTGCTGCACTATCGGCTCGAAATCCTGCACTCCGAAGCTTATTCGGCTGAAACCGTGCTTTTTCAGAACCTTCATCTGCTCTTCATTGAAGAACCTCGGGTCGATCTCGCAGCTCACCTCGGCATCTTCCGTAAAGTTCGGAAAGTACCCTTTCAGGGTTGTCATGATGTCGTCGAGCTGCTCCGCGCTGAAAAAGGTGGGCGTACCGCCGCCGAAGTGGAACTGCACCACTTCACTCGAGGTATCCATGCTCGAAGCGAGTATCTCGAATTCACGCTTGAGATAGTCGATGTAACGGACCTTCTTCTCCTCCTTGGAGGTGAAGACGACGTTACAGCCGCAGAAGTAGCATGCACTCCGGCAGAAGGGCAGGTGTATGTAGATCGAGAGGGGCTTCGAAGCCTCCCGGTTTTTGAGCTTTTCGAGGTATCTTTCGTATGTGAAATCCTCACTGAACTCCACCGCAGTCGGATAGCTCGTATATCGCGGACCCGGCTTGGAGTATTTGATGAACTGCTTGAAATCTATCATGGAATAACCACTCCTTCTGCACGGCACCGCATCACGCGGCCGTAAAATTGAGTGCATTTTCCCATAATTTCCATAAATAAGCGCTAAACCGCCGTAAATAGTTCAATATCCCTCTCCCAATCCATATCCTAACCCCCATCCCCCATATCCCATATCCTATATCCTATATGCCATATCCCAAACTACCTCCATCCGCTCTTCACTATGCGGCTCGACTCCTCGTATGGGTACTTCTTGACAAGCTCTTCGATAGAGAGCTTCTGGTCGCCAGAGCGCATAAAGTGCGCCAGCGTGACCGAAGCCCAGTAATCCTCCGCATACTCGGTGTTCGCAAGCTCCTTCGGAACTCCGTACCCGTTGACCGTATGGCAGGCTGCACAGGTTACCGGACCGCTGTACCTGCCGTCGGGGCTGTACTGGAGCGCCTGCTCCCTGGTAGTCAGATCTACCGTGCGCACCGGACCGTCATAACGTGTGGAGTATAGACCGTGGATCGATTCGTGGCAGCTCTGGCACGCGAGATCTCCATGCGCTTTGGAGTATCGGTACAAAGAGAGCTTGTAGGGCTGGTCTATCGGGAAGTAGGAGCCGCCCATACTCTCGACGAAAGGTGCAAGATGGCAGTCGGCACAGTGGGGCTCTGAAGCGCTTAGCCACCAGTCGCTGCCGGCAGATACTGCATCGTATGGCACCGCTTCGCCCTCTTTGCTGTTCCACGGCCTTAGGTCGAGCCCCTTTGCTGCCGCATTCTTTACAAGTGTCGCGCTCTTGTGCTCGGTGTAGAATTTCAAAACCTCGTTGGCCCCGGTGCTCTTCGGATCGGCGAGCTCTTTGAACCTCTTTTTGTCCCCTCCGGTCATCGCTGCGACCATCTCCTCCAGACTCCTGTTTCGAAGCGTTCTGCCCTCGAGCCGCTGCGCATTTACAAGATCGTCCGTCCGGTATAGAGTCTGGGCGATCATGTTGTGGCAGTTGGTGCAGTATAGCCCGCGCATCTTAGCAACCGTTTTTCCCTTCTCATCCTTCATGCTCACCTCTTCGAGAAGGAACTTTCCATACTCGTTCAGGAAAAAGGGCGGCTCGGCATCGGGGTTGGAGTGTGCGTCACGCCTCACATAGCATCCCCCTCCGCTCTCCCTGACATCTTTGTCGGAAAATCTGGCCTTCCCGTAACGGTCGAAGACCCTGTACGGGTTCGTATCGTCGTTCATCGAAGGGTCCTGAAAATGTGTAGGGTGACACGCCTGGCACGACTGGCTCCGCCCGGCGGCATCGGGCATCGGAACCATAGCGAGGTGGAAACCGTGTATCGCCTCTGTCAGCGGTTTGGCTTTGACGGTTTTGTAGCCGGTGGCCGTGGGTCTCGGAGACTGAAGGTTGCCCGATATATTGTCACCGTGGCAGTCGGCACAGTTCACAGGCCCTACCCTGCCCAGCCTGTTGTTCGTGGCGTCGGACCTGTAGTCGGAGAGAAACTCGGTCCCGTGGTGGGCGTCGTGAAGAGATAGAATGTTTATCGAGGCTTCGGCAAGACGCGCCATGAACTCGCTGGTGTCCGGGTAGCTCTTCCAGTACTCGTACTCTTTGTCGGAGAAGCTCACCCCCTCCTGTCTCGCCATCTGCGCCGCCTTCCCCTCCCTCGAATGGCAAGCGTAGCAGTTGGGAATGTCGACCGGATTGGTCCCGAAGTACTCTATCACTCTTTTATTTTCATCCAGCATCGGTTTTCCGTCACCGGTACGAAGCTGCACCACGGAGTACTGGAAAGGCTGAAAGTCGCTATGTGTGATCGAGCGTATCGTTCCTCTTCTTCGACTGTCGTTGAAGGCTGTCAGCGGCAGTCCCAGAGCATCCCATATATACGAAGCGGTAAGCGTAAGGGGCACATTCTTTACGGCCGGAACCATAGTATCGGTAAAGACCACGTTGGAGCCGTCACGATCAGCATACTCCATATAGCCTCCGGCCATGGACTTGCCGCTCGGCCCGGAGTCGTAGCGCACCTTTATCTGGCGGCCGATTCTCAATCTATCTTTCGGAGCCGCTTTCGCAGGAAGAGTCCCTTCGAGATCTTTATATATAAAGAGGTGGGTCCAGACATAGTTCGCCATATTGTCGCCTGGAGAGTCGAAATGGCCGTCGCTGTCGACATCCTTCGAGACGCCCCAGTAGCGCATCTTGTTCCCTTCGCTGTAGCTATTGTCTCTGGTGTAGTAGTAGAGCTTCACATCGTCAAAGGGCGAAAGCAGCCTCGGTATCGTACCCCCGCTGCCCGAGCGTACCACCTGCGCCTGTATCGAGTTGTAGGGCGGAATAACACAGCAGTAGCTCATGTCGAAACCGACACAGTGCATACCAAGTTCGTAGTTTACGAAGATATTGTAGCCGTTTAGCGGCTCGTAGAACCCTTTCGCCTTTTTTGACGGAGAGAGCTTCGATAGCTCAAAAGGCGGCTCTTTCGGGTATGAGAGCTCTTTCATCGCTCCATTTGCCCCGGAGTCCGACGCTCCTGCCGCACCCAGCGGCGCCATAAGCAGAACTGAAAGAAAAAAAGGAAATGCTTTATTCATATTCATAATATCTCCTTTATA
>WFYC01000077.1 GCA_015490295.1 Hydrogenimonas sp.
AAGCTGAAATATGGTATCGTTCTTTGAGGGTTAACTGACGGTAGCTCATGCAATCTTCCTTTGCTTTTGGTCGAGAAAAGGATAGCCGAGCCCTGGTTAACCCTCTCTTAGAACCTCTTCTGAAAAATTGCACTTATCTTTTGAATTGGCGATGTTCTCTTTTTAAGAATCTGTAGTGTTAAACTTTTCAGTTTTGCTCGTTAATTTTCCTTATGATATTGATTTAATTAAAAATAGTGTAAAATCACTTAGCCATTACGCAGTGTGCCGTTACGGGTGCAAATAAAGCTTGAAAGTGGAGGAGTACATGAAGGTTTCGTCGATAGTGCTGATCTGCACGGGGCTCTTTTTCGCAGGCTGTTCCGCCAACAAAGAGTTCGTCTATTTCAACCAGAACATGAATGAAGAGAAGATCGTAAAGGAGGTTCCCGACAGCGAATATGAAGTTGAAAAGAGGTTCGAGTGGAAAATAAGTCAGGGGGATCGGGTCGAGATTACCGTTTTCAACCAGACCGGTTCGACCGGCGGAGGGCAGCTCAATTCGCTTCTGGGAACCAGTGCACAGTCTACATTCATGAATCGTACCGGTACCGAAGGAAAGCTTGTTCCACCGGATGGCACGGTGCGTCTTCCACTTATAGGAAAGATAAAAATTTCGGGTCTTACCGAAGCAGAGGCAGCCGAAAAATTGACTCAGGAGTATAAAAAATATCTGCGCAACCCCTATGTCGAAGTCAAGATCCAAAACCAGAAACTGATCGTTCTTGGCGAAGTCAAGGCTCCCGGTGTAGTTCCCGTTACAAACGGTACCATGACACTTTTTGAGGCACTTGCCGCAACGGGAGATCTAACGGACGATGCGATGCGTACAAATATCCTGATTTTAAGAGGCGATCTTAGACATCCGCAGGTAAGAGAGGTAGATCTTACTGATATGTCAAGGCTCAGGCTTGCAAGCCTGATATTGCGTCCAAACGATGTGGTCTACGTGCAACCGAGATACATGAAGGCCATCAACAAAGAGTTCGCGGAAAAAGGGCAGTTCTTCAATTTCCTGAATACGATTATGTCGCCGTTCCTTACATATAGAGCTATCGATCAGAGCTACAATATCGGTATTACAACTTCGACAGGAACGACACGTTGAACATGGAGTCCACTTCACCTAAAGCACTCGATGCAGAGATTGATATAAGAGAAATCGTCCAGACACTGCGGCGGTACAAATGGTCGATCTTTTTCGTCACTCTGCTATTCGCAGTCGGAGCGGCTGCGTATGCCTACTTCTCCCCGAATATATACAAGGCGAGTACTACCATGAAAATCTCTTCCGAGACAGCCAGAAATCTGGCCGGAAGCGACTTTATGAGTGCCGCACTCGGTAGTGAAGTATTAAAGCTTGATGATGAGTTCGCTTTGATGAGATCCAGGTTTCTGGCAAAAAAAGCGCTCAACGACCTCGATATAGGCACAAGATACTTTACAGTCAAAAACTACAGGAAGGTAGAACTATACAAGGACTCGCCGTTCGTAGTAACAGCTGAACATATAGAGCCAGAGTTTTACGGCAGAGAGATCGGACTTCAACCTATCAGCGACGATAGTTTCCGGCTCTACATAAAGCCTTCCAGGAAAGAGAAGCTGAAATACAAGATATTCAGCTATTTCAAACTGCCGATGGAAAAACCACTGGAGTACGACGAGCTTCACAGGTACGGAGAAAAAATCAGTACTCCATGGTTCATACTGACGGTCCAGAAGGTCTATGAACTCGACAGTTACGAATACTCTTTTAGCATAATACCAAATGAGTACATGTACTGGTTCATTCAGGGCGGTATCGATGCTTCTCCAGTCTCGAACTTTGGATCAATCGTCTCCGTCTCTTTTGCAGATACCGTGCCGCTTCGCGCCAAAGAGATCGTGGATGCCGTAGTCAAAGCCTACAATGAAGAGAAGATCAGATTGAAGAGTGAAAGTGCCAGTAAAACTCTCAACTTCATAGACAGTCAGCTTAAAGCGATTCACCAGACATTGCAAAAATCGGCCACAAAGCTACAGAGCTTCAAAGCTACACACGTCATAATGAGCGTTGAAGCCAAAGCTACTACCACGGCAACCAAACTTAGCGAACTGGAGTCCAAACTTTACGAGATAAATACACGAATCAGCATTCTGGAGAACCTACTGAGTTATGTGGAGTCGGATAAAGATATAAACGGTATAGATATGAGTTCGGCCCAGATCGTAGGCCCGGTTATAAGCGGACTTATCCAGAAGCTGCAGACAGCCGTCTCTATGCGGAGTACCCTCCTGATAGATTACACTGAGCTTCACCCTGATGTCGTGAAGATTACAGAGCAGATAAACCATCTAAAATCTATGCTCAAGGAGTCTATCAGAAGCGCTTTGAACGGCTTTAAAAACAGAAAGAACGAACTTTTAAAGAGAATTAAAGAGTACAAGAAGGCTCTTCATTCACTTCCTGAGGAGGAGCAACAGCTTACCAGACTGACAAGAGACTTCATGGTCAACGAAAAGATATACTCTTTCCTGCTTCAAAAGAGAGCCGAAACGGCAATCGTAGAGGCTTCCAAAGTCTCTGAAGTGCAGGTTCTCGACCCGGCACTGGTGCCAGGCTCTCCTATCGCGCCGAAGCGAAACAATATTTTGGCGATCGGAGTTCTGCTCGGGTTGGTGCTCGGAATACTGCAAGCGTTTTTGAGGAAGATGATGGACAATACCGTCAAATCGGTTGAGGACCTGGAAAAACTTACCGACCTCCCAATTTACGGTGTAATCCCGTTCTTCAGCTCCAAAAAGTCCAAGTCGGCTTATTTGGAGTCGCTAAGGGTTATCCGCACCAACCTGGAGTTTCTGGCAAACAGCGGTAAATCGAAACTTGTAACGATAACCTCCTCCATTCCGCAGGAAGGAAAAAGTACGACAACAACTGAGCTTTCAAAAATTATCGCCAAAGGCGGGAAGAGGGTGATCGTTATGGACCTGGATATGCGCCGTTCAAAACTGCATGAGCTATTCAAGCTTCCGAACAAAGAGGGTATGAGTACCCTTCTGGCTGGCAAGGTAGCTTTAAAAGATGTGATCCAGCATACGAGAGATGACGACCTGCATGTGATCACAAGCGGTCCTACTCCCCCCAACCCTTCCGAACTGCTTATGTCCGATGCATTCAAGAGAACCGTAAAGACGCTGATGAACGAGTACGACTACATACTTTTGGATTCCCCTCCTATAGGCATTGTTGCGGACGCTATGATTGTGATGAGGATGTCCGATATAAACCTGATACTGCTCAGAGCCGAATATTCGAAAAAAGATTTCCTTAAAAACATCAACCACTTCGTAAAAGAGCACGAACTGAAAGCAGGAATTATCCTAAACGGGGTAAAAGCCTCTTCCAAATCTGCTGCTTACGGCTTCGGATACGGATACAACTACGGATATAAGAATAATTACTATTCATAACTGATGTTACGCAAATTCCGGGCAAAGCCCGTAATTTGGCAGGGCCTGGCCGGCCCTACAACCCCCTGAAGCTTCGAAATCATAGATTTCGAGATGATTTTACGCTTTTTGCATAAAATCAGTACATAAGCTGCCGCTCTTTTGGGCGGTTTTCTCTCTATAGCGGTAACTAAAGCAGCCTGTTGTTAAGAATATCGTTTTTCTCGAAAATCTGCTGAAGTGTCTGAGAGGCCAGAACTTTCTTTAGAGTCTCCAACTGCGAAATTTTATGGACGTCGCTTCCCAAAAAGTCTATCATCCCGCGTTCTGCAAGTTCCATAGCGATTTTTTGTACATTTTTGGAGTATTGGCCCGCGAGTGAATTCAGATTCAACTGGAAAAAGACCCCCAGCTCCTTCAGCTCTTCATAGTTTCCGAAATCCTCATGCATGAAGATATACCTCTCAGGATGAGCCAAAACAGGCTTGTAACCGGCTGTTTCTATGTCGAAGACTATTTCACGCAGATCTTTCGGTGCCCTGGTGTACGACATTTCGAAAAGCAGGTAGTTTTCACCGAAAGTCAAAATATCTTTTTTCTCAAGCAGTTTCGCGAAGTTCTCGTCGAGGTAATACTCCGAAGCCGCCTCCAACTCGATCTCCACTTCATGGTCTGCGAGCGCATCTTTCAGATACTCCAGCTTCTCCAGAATGATTTCAGAGCTGTTTCTGTACCTATGCCACATGATGTGTGGGGTAGTGATCAGCTTCTTGTAACCCATCTTCTCATACAGTTTGATCATCTTCACGGACTCGTATGTGGTTTTTGAGCCGTCGTCGATGCCAGGAAGCAGATGTGAGTGTATATCTACAAGAAGACCTCTCCTCTTTTGCGGCTTCGATTTTTTAAGAAACTTTGTTAAAAAACTTATCATATCTACTATTTGCAACCTACTTTTGAAATTCGATAAACCTTTGGCAAGTTTAACGATACATCGGTTATACTAGGGTTGTATATTAGCATAACTAGCTGTTATTCGGCACAAACACCCTGTAAGCGGTTATGTGTCTCAGGGTCGGTTTTGAATAGATTGTTTCAAATTTTGAACAGAAAAAAGTACTAAAATCACTCTCTCTTTTTCACTGCTTTTCCCAAAATTTTATTCGCGGCCGATTCAACCGAAAAGCTATTTTTAAGAAGGTCGAATGCTTTTTTCCCCATATCTTCTCTTTTTTCTCTATCCAAAAGTTTCCGCGCATTATCAAAAAAGAGATCGTCTTCGCCGTTTACAGTAACGAAACCGGCCCCTGCCCCCTCTACCGTATCTTTCAAATCGTTACCGCTGTTGATGCTACCCAGAATCGGCATACTCTGGACCATGTATCCTAGGAGTTTACCGGGAAAGTTGTGTGTGGTATGATCTTTATGAAGTGTAAAAAGACCAATATCGAACTCGGATAGCATCTTCTTGAATACATCCTGGGATACAGGCGGCAAGAGAGTCAAGTTTTTGATCTTCTCTTCCGCAATGGCTCTTTTTACCAAATCGACTTCATCACCTGCACCCACCAGAAGAAAATAAGCTTCCGGATATTTTTGCATCCTCTTTGCCAGTCTGACAATGTTCATCATATCTTGAGCCTGCCCGATATTGCCACCATAGAAATAGACGACTCTATTTTCAAGTCCCAACTTCTTGCGGTATGCTCCATCGGAGGATACAGGAGTCAATGCCGCCCAATTCGGTAAAACTTCCAGTTTGGCATCGGTTCGCACATTCTCTTTGAACCACTCAAGATTCTTTTGTGACATCAAACCTATAGTATCTGCAGCTTCATAGTTTTTTCTTTCGAAATAACGAAAATATTTCTCGATGAGAGAGCCTTTTTTTATCAGACCTCTATCGACTGCCCATTGAGGAAAGATATCTCTCAAAACAAGATATGAAGGAGCCCCCCAGAGCTTCTTTAGCTTTGTTACCAAGTGACCCCAGAATATTGTTGGTGAATAGTAGACTACAATATCGTGTTGCTCTTTCGAAACTTCTTCTTTTAGCGCTATCCAAGCCAGATATGACAAAAGAGTCTCATTTACGGCTCTTCTGACTTTACTGATATTTTTTATTTTGCCGCTTTTGAATCTGTGGACATTGACACCATCCAGTTTTTCAACCTGATAACTGGTATTAAGGTTGGGAGAGGGTGTTATTACAGATACATGATGCCCCCTCTTCACAAGTTCGCATGCAAGCTCGTGAACCATTTTTGCCCCTACTTTGATGCTGTGGGGCAGGTAGTCGTCAATGACTATGCAGATTTTCATTTCAATCTCGCTTCTGCCATACGGTACGGTTCACATAGTCGGTATAAGAAAGTATGATTCTGACAACTTTGTCCGATACATTTGGCATTGTGTAGTCGGCAACCTCTCTTAGGGTCTGTTCCGTCTGGCTCTTTAAAACTTCAAGCCCTTGTAAAACCCTCTCTTTAGCCAATCCAACCATCATTACGCTGGCTTCTTCCATGGCTTCCGGTCTCTCGTGAGCTTCACGTATATTTAGAGCCGGAAACTTCAATATCGAGGACTCTTCACTTATCGTTCCGCTATCGCTCAATACCGCTTTTGCATCCATCTGAAGCTTTACGTAATCGTTGAAACCGAGTGGTTTTAAAAGTTTTACGGAAGGGTGGAACTCGATCTTCTTATCGGATATTTTTTTTGCCGTTCTGGGGTGTGTAGAGACAATGACAGGAAGATTATAGCGCTCTGCAATCGCATTGAGCGTTTCGACAAGTGCTAAAAAGTTTCTATCATTCGCGATGTTCTCTTCCCTGTGTGCGGAAACGATGAAGTATTCTCCCTTTTCAAGAGAGAGTCTGTCTCGTATATCCGAAGCTTTGATATCCGGTAGTTTGCTATGAATCACTTCATACATGGGGCTACCGGTCTTTATTACTCTATCTGGAGGCAGTCCTTCTCGCAAAAGATATTCACGAGCGATATCACTGTATGTCAGATTGATATCACTTATATGGTCCACAATCTTTCTGTTGGTCTCCTCAGGTACACGCTGGTCAAAACAGCGGTTGCCTGCTTCCATGTGAAAAATGGGAATCTTTCTTTTTTTTGCAGGAATGGCACAGAGACAGCTGTTTGTATCTCCGAGAACCAAAAAAGCGTCCGGCATCTCTTTTTCGAGCAGAGGATCTATTCGAATTAGAATGTTTCCTATGGTCTCTGCCGCCGTTCCCAGTGCAGCATCCAGAAAGTAGTCCGGCTTTCTTAGACCGAAGTCCTTGAAAAAGACCTCGTTCAGTTCATAGTCGTAGTTCTGGCCGGTATGGACTATGATGTGCTCTATCGCTTCTGTCGAGTCCAGTTTTTTCATGACAGCCGCCAATCGTATGATTTCCGGCCTGGTTCCGACGACTGTCATAACTTTCAGTTTTTTCATCTCAAACCTTCATAGAATATGTATCCGGGTTTTCGGGATTGTATATCTCGTTTGACCAGATGAGAAGAATCATCTCGTCATCACCTATATTGGTTATATCGTGGGTATAACCCGGTATCATCTCGAAAACTTCCATCTTTTCCTCGCTGGCTCTGTACTCTACCACTTCGTCACTGAAAATATCACGCATCTTTATGCTGGCTTTGCCTTTAACAACAAGAAATTTTTCGTTTTTGGTGTTGTGATAGTGGTTCCCGCGTGTTACACCGGGAGCCGTCGTGGAGATAGAGAACTGACCGCTGTCAACAGTTTTTAAAAATTCGTAAAAAGTTCCTCTCTCATCTTCATGCCCTTTTAGACTATATGAGAAGCTATCTTTTGGCAAAAAAGAGAGATATGTAGCATAAAGAGCTCTTTCAAAGCCCCGTCCGACACGTGGAACCAGAAGGGTCTCCCTGCTCTTTTTGAATTTCTGAAGCAGTTCATATATATCTCCAAGACTCTTTTCGTATATGGGTGAGATATCCGGATATTGTACACCTTTTACACCGTTTTCGTCGAGGTGCCTTGAAAAGTGATCCACCACATCGTCTATATATACAAGCGAGAGTTTTATATTTCTATCGGTTATATTTATCGGGAGACCTCTAATTATATTGTGGCACCATGTTGCTATTACAGTGTTGTAGTTTGGTCTCGACCATTTACCGAAAACATTCGGTAGACGATATATATAGACTGTCGCACCGGACGTTTGTGAATACTTATCAAGTAGCTTTTCCGCTTCGAGCTTGCTCTTTCCGTAGTCGTTGTCGCGATCAACCTGGATGGAGGAGCTCATCAGAACAGGAGTCACCTTTCTCTTTTCGCTGAGAATTTCGACTATCTTTCCGGTCAAATCGCGATTTCCCCGGTAAAACTCTTCCGCTGTTTCCGGGCGGTTTACACCGGCGAGATGGAAGATAAAATCGGCATCCGAAACTCGTCTTTGGAGGGTATCGTAAGAGTCGCTCTTTTCCAGAGTCAGAATATGCAGATCTTCGATTCTCTGCAGTCTCTCTATGAGATTTTTACCTATGAAGCCTCCGCTGCCGGTAACCAGAACATTCATCAGATAACTCCAAACTCTTCAAGATCCTCCCGGATTTCACGAAGATTTATAAGCATATGTCGCAACTCCTCTTCATTTAGACGATATGTGTTGTGGGAGTGATACTCGTCTGCCTGCGTTATTACATCTTCGCCCTCTTCGAAAAACTTGTTGTAATTAAGATCTCTGTTGTCGGCCGGGATTCTGTAATAGTTGCCCATATCTTCCGACCGAACCATCTCCTCTTTTGTCAGAAGAGACTCATACAGCTTCTCACCATGACGGGTTCCTATTATCTTGATGGGGTGTTCAGGGCGTTTAAGCAGGTTTTTCAGTGTTGTAGCCAGCAGCTCTATAGTCGCGGCGGGCGCTTTTTGTACAAAGATATCGCCGTTTCTTCCATGTTCGAATGCAAAGAGCACAAGTTCGACCGCCTGATCCAGACTCATCATGAATCTGGTCATGGAGGGGTCGGTTATGGTGATCTCTTTTCCCTCGCGGATCTGGCTTATGAAAAGAGGTATCACAGATCCTCTCGATGCCATGACGTTACCATATCTGGTACATGCTATTGTTATCTGATCCTCATTAAGATTCCTCGACTTCGCTACCGACACTTTCTCCATCATTGCCTTCGAGACACCCATTGCGTTGATCGGATAGACAGCTTTGTCGGTACTCAATACTATCACTTTTTTCACGCCTGCGTCTATCGCGCAGTTTAGAACGTTTTCCGTGCCGATAACGTTGGTCTTAACCGCCTGCATAGGGTGAAATTCGCAAGAAGGTACCTGCTTTAAAGCTGCGGCATGAAAGACGAAATCTACCCCCCGCATCACGTCTGTGATGGAGTTTACGTCACGAACGTCGCCCAGATAGAACTTCAGCTTATCGTTATTGTAATGTTTGCGCATATCATCCTGCTTCTTTTCGTCACGAGAAAAAATTCTTATCTCTTTTATATCGGAGTCAAGAAACCGTCTTAGCACCGCATTACCGAAAGAACCTGTTCCTCCGGTTATCAAAAGAGTCTTGTCTTTGAACATAGCCTTACCCTTCTTTCAAATTTATATTGTATTCGTCGGCAAGCAGATCTAGAATCTTATCTCTGTCTCGACCGGCTTTATGATAGATTTCATAAATTTTGGCATCTACAAGAAAACGGTACCATCCACCCTGCAGCGTATGCCATATAAGCCCGGGCACTCCGTCCATAAAACCGGCTTTTATAAAATAACGAAACATAAAATACAAAAGTGGACGCATGAACAGCGGCATAGATGCATATTTCATTTTAAGCCATCGTTTGCGCTCTTCCTGAGTTCCGAACAGGTTTGGATTTACACTTTCGTATTTCCTAAAGGCGTAGATTGTGTTTAAAATATCTACCGCTTCCCTTGTGGCATAGTTGTTATGTTTCTCTATCCAGGCTGTCAGCCCATGCCGGTTATCGTCTACGAAATCGTTTTCAAACCGAACACTCCGGCCCGATATCAGTTTGATGTGTTCGTCCATCCATCGCTGCTCCATTCTGCCTCTGCCGTGACGCCAGATACGCAAGAGCCATGTAGGATAGTATCCTCCGTATTTTATCCATTTTCCCATAAAATGTACACGGCGTTTCATATAAACGGCGCTGATTTCGTTACCCAAATCCGCCAATTTTCTATTTATCTCTTCCGCAAGTTCGGGCAGAATATATTCGTCTGCATCGAGTTTCATTACCCACTCTGTATCTATAGCGGCGTTTTCCAGGCCCCACTGAAACTGCTCCGCATGGTTGCCCGGCCATGAGTGTTGTAGAACGACAGCCCCGAGATCTCTTGCTATCTCTGCAGTCCGGTCTGTGGAAAACGAGTCTATAACGAAGATGTTCTTCGCAAACTGCTCCAGTGAGTGCAGGCATCGCTCGATGTGCCTCTCTTCGTTGTATGTCAAGATCAATACGCTTATGTCAGCCATCTGCACTCTCCTTGATCAATTGAAGCAGCCTTTGTGAGTATAGATCCCATGACCAGTTCAGAAGATCGTCTTCAAAAATCAACCCGGAGGGTTTTTCAGTAATGAATAGAGCAATTTTTTCGGCTAGATCTTCCGGATTCTCCGGTTTGAAATATATCGCTGACTTTTTAGCTATCTCCCTGTTGATTGGGATATCTGAGCACAATATAGGCAAACGGAAAGACTTCGCCTCTATGATCGAAAACCCGAATGACTCACACAGGGTCGTATAGACCATAGAGTCGGCCGCCTCATATAGAGCTCCGATTCTCTCTTGCGGAACGCTGCCTATGAAGCGTATTGTCTTCTCCAGACCATTAATAGCGATCTTACGCTTCAGTTCGTCATAATAGGATGGATCGTCGCTTCTGTCGAATGTGCAGACTATCTCGAAAGGGGGAAGATCACTATTTCGTTTTTTCAGAAGTGACACGGCATCGACAAGGGTGTGCACACCTTTGTGCCTTGCCAAGTGCGAGGGAAACAAAAAGGAGAACTTCTCTTTCTCGAAGATAGTATCGGATGATTCACTGTACTCAAAACTCTGTTCTACGGCATGGTGAAGGACAGAAATCTTTTCGTTCGGCACTCCAAGAGACTTGACAAGTTGTTTTTTCAGACTCTCACTTGGAGTGATTACGATGTCGGCTCCGTTCGACGCAAGTTTTATAAGTGCTCTTCTGAATGCGAAATCTGTCAATTCGGTGCGACTATACAAGTGCCTGATATTTCTACAGAAAAAAAGAGCGTTCATTTCAAAGAGCATATGTTTGCAGGGAGCTTTGAAGGGGCCGAAATTGGCAAAAGACAAAAGGTAGTCTACTCGGTGATCTTTTATGATTCTTTTAAGCAAAACGTTGTCGAAGTAGATGCGTTTGGGGCCCGAAACGTACCGAACGTCTATACGTATCGTCTCTATCTCTTTATCAAAGTATGAGGTATCGTACTCATCGTTTACCAGCACGATGAAAGAGTGTTCGCTTCTAAGTTTTAGTAAAGATATCATCATATTGTCAAGATGGCGCTTGGCACCACCCATTTTTGCCGAGAGAGCATGGATTAGAATCTTCATACTGGCGACTCTTCGGTATAGTGCATTTTCAGATACCTTGAAAAGTATATCTGATCACCGCCTCTTAAAATGGCATCAAACTCCGATTCGTCGGCATGCTGAACCAGAGAGCGGAAAATTAGACGTTCACGAAATCTTTTGTGATAAGGTCCGGGTAGTGAGGAGTACATTTTTATATAGCCTGCTTTTCGTGCTTCCGCCAGCACCATTTCGGAAAATCTTCCGCGTGGAAAGCATATCTCTTCTATCTCCATACCGAAAAGATCTTCCAGCCGTTTTTTGGAGTCTTGAAGCTCAAATACGAGATCTCTCTTTTTCAGTGTGTCCAAATTTGTGTGTGAAGTACCGTGTGATTCGACCTTGAGAAGTTTTGTTCGAAGCATCTCATCAATCTCGATTTTCGAGAGATACCCATCTTTCCCGATAAAATCTGTCACCAGGAACAGTTTTACAGGTATACTATTTTCTATAAAAAAATCGAAATTCTCGTAAAGCCCTCGGAACCCGTCGTCGAAAGTCAACTCCACCTCGCCTTTTTCGCTTTTTATCTCATCTACAACTTTATAACCTTTTTCTCTTAGAGCATCGATATGTTTTTCAAATAGCTCTATGGGGGTTGACATGTCGGTAAAAGAGGCGGCGGAGTGGATGTCGTGATAGTATAAAACCCTGCTATCGCGGCTATTGTGATAAAGGGCTCCGACTTTTAAAAAAGCCAGTTTCAACGATCTTTTCAGACTCATTTTTTTACACCCGATATTTGTCGTTCGACATATTTGACCGCATCTTCGAGATTTTTTCTATAAAGCTCGTAGTTCCAATACTCTTTCATGAGCTTCGCGGCATTTGAAGACTGCCTTTTATATAGATCTCCATCTTCAAATATCTTTCGCATCAACACCTTAAGCTCTTCCGACTTGTCAGGATCGAATATAAATCCTGTATCCCTATTTTCTATGAGGTCATAGATTGCACCTACGCGATTGGATGCGAGAACCGGCAATCCAGCTGAAAGCGCCTCGTTTACTACCAGCCCCCAAGGCTCATACAGAGAGGGGATGACCAAAACATTGGATGTATGGTATGAATCTACAAGATCCTGGCCAAACTTTGCACCCTCAAACGATATGTTAGGACTTTTTGAGTATTTTTTACGCAGTTCTTCGAGCGACTTGCCGGTACCGACAATTTTCAGTTTTACATCTTCGCTTGAAGAGAAAGTATTGAGAAAAATTTTAATGAGCAACTCCACATTTTTGTGAGGTATGATGCGTCCAACATAGAGAAATGTGAAAGGAGAGTCTTTTTTCTTTCTGTCTTTGAATTCGAACTTTTTGTTGTTTACCATCATAGGCATTAAAAATATTCGCTCTTCATTCATGCCATATTGGCGAAACAGCTGTTTATGTATAAAGTTGCCACCTGAAAAACCCAATACTTTGCTGTTGTAAAAAAACATCTTTAAAAAGATACGTTTTGCTTTTTTTCTCCAGCCCGAGTCTTCTTTTGCCTGTGTATCGGATTCTATTGCCAAGTAGAGTTTTTGGCCTTTCAGCATGTTTAAAAAAAACAGAAAAACAAACTCCCAATGGTTGTATCCATTGAAAACTATAAGTCTATAGGTGGCTGAAACCTTTATGAGAAATAGAACTTTCTCTATAAGCGAGAGCCGATTCATTGTCCTGACTGGAGTTTGTTCATTACTTTTTGCGATTATAACTTTGTCGTTTAAAAAAATATAGTCTATGGAGAGTTGTTTATGTACATTTTTGATAAGGTCAAGAGTATAGACACTTGGCTCTACAAAAAAAGTGAAAATCTTAAGCTCTTTCTTCATCTATGTAATACCT
>WFYC01000078.1 GCA_015490295.1 Hydrogenimonas sp.
CTCCCCGAGAAGCGGCTCTTTTTAGCCCTTTTTTCGGCTATGCTGAAAGTTTACAGAATCCTTAAAATTAAATATTTTTAATTAATACTATTTTTATCCCATTTATGTACAATTACATCAGTCGCATCGAAACAGGCACCTGAACGCCTTTTGAAATGCGAAATAACCATATAAAAAAGGAAAACCTAATGGCAACTACAAAGCTTAAAGGTAACGAAGTAAAACTGGCCGGGAACGAAGTAAACGTTGGAGACAAAGCTCCCGAAGTAACGGTTGTAAATTCGGAAGGCCTCGCAGACAAAAAAGTGGGCGGCGCGCAGGATAAAGTCCAGCTGCTCGTCGTAGTACCCTCTCTCGATACTCCGGTATGTGCCGCTGAAACCCGCAAATTCAACGAGAAAGCCGCCGAAATCGAAGGTGTCGACACTACAGTCATCTCCATGGACCTTCCTTTCGCTGCCGGACGCTTCTGCTCCGCCGAAGGAATTGAAAACCTGACAGTCGCTTCCGACTTCAGAAACAAAGATTTCGCAAACGCTTACGGCGTTCTGATTGCAGAGGGTCCTCTTGCCGGTGTCACATGCCGCGCGATCTTCGTGGTAGATAGAGACGGAAAGATCACCTACAAGCAGATCGTTCCCGAAATTACCGAAGAGCCGGAGTATGAAGAGGCTCTCGAAGCTGCGAAGGCTACTGCAGCAAAGTAACACCGGCCGCTGCTGCACTTGGGGGAGTGTAAGTTAGCTACTTTCTAAAGGGAGGGTTCACCCCTCCTTTTTTATCTCTCTCTTTTTTTCCAAAACTCTTAAAAACTCCTCTTTTGAAGAGTCGATTATCTTTTTGATCTCTTCCGCACTCGCTTTTCCGCTTCTGACAAGCCCTTTTTTATACCGTCTGTTACGAGAAGCAGAACTCTTCCAGTCGATATGCCGCGCTCCGAGGCGACTCTTCTTATCTCATCCAGATCCTCTTTTATATATTTGAGAACCTCTACGTTTATCTGTAGAGACTCCCTTGCGATCTTCTCTATCTATTTCGCGATCATCTATATCTATCTGCTCATCAGCCAACTTCTGGCATCCTCCTTGCTATGGAAAAACTTCGCTTTTCCGGAGATCATCCACCCCGCCATTTTGGTAAAGATTTCCTCCCACCTTTTCTCTCCGACTACGGCCATTCTGTTTATATCTTTGCGAATCTCCAGGCTGAATTTGAAATCGTCCCAGGCCGCTTCGAGTGTCCACCCTTCGAATCCCGTCATATCGATCAGTATATTGAGACTCTTCGGCGGCAGGCTTTTGACCGCGCTCTCTATGAATGGAACGAAAACCTCATAATCTTCGTGCGTAAGTTTTCCGACAAGAGTGAATTCGACATAGACTTCACCGTCTGATTGTGTAAGTTCGATCGAAACTCCGTGGGTCTTTATCTGCATAAACTCTCCTTTCATCCTAAGAGCATCAGGGTTTATCTGCATAGACGGTCGTAAAAAAGTGCAGGCTCTACTTTTTGCCTTTTTTACCCCTCTTCGCCTCTACAAGAAACGATATTTTGGCCGTAATTCGGTATTTCACTATCGTATTGCCCGCAACTTTCGTACTCATATCTTTGATATATACCGACTTTATGTTTTTAACGCTTTTTGATGCCTTTTTTACAGCTTTTTGAGCCGCATCCTCCCAACTTTTGGACGACTGTGCCAGTACCTCGATCACTTTGACCACTTTTGACATCTTTTCCCCTTTCCAACGAAATTTGACAATATCCGATTGTACCACGGTTTTGTGCAGGATGGCAAACGGAAGATATTCCGGCTTTTGAAATAGAGTCTCACGAAGAAAATTTTCAAGAGAAATCTGCCATTGAGAACCGGAATATCAGATCAGCAGGAAAAATGCATCAGCATCACCAGACCCCCAGTTTCCCACTATTCACCTTTCACCATCAAAGCGCCTGCTTGTGTGTATGACTACAATATCTTGAGTTCCGGCTGCAGCTCTATGCCGAAGCGTTCGGCGACGAGAGTGCGGGCTTTGTCGATTAAAGAGAGGGCATCTTCGAAGACTCCGCCGCCGAGATTGACCAGGAAGTTGGCATGTTTTTCGCTCCAGGCCATATTGCCTATGCGATATCCCTTCAGCCCTGCCGCCTCTATGAGGCGGCCCGCATAGTCGCCGGGAGGATTTTTGAAAGCGCTGCCCGCACTCGGCTCTTTGGGCTGGTTTCTCCTAAGTTCGAGCAGCTCTTTCGCAAGGGATGGGTCGAACCCCCTTTTTATCTCGAAAACCGCCTCGAATGCGACGCCCGGCAGCTTCGCGAAACGGTAGCCGTGCTCTATATCCTCTTTTTGGAAAAAACCCTTGTCGGTTTTCAGTCCCGCAAGGGAGTTGAAAGTCTCGAAACTCTTTACCCCCGCATTCATGGCTAGCATGCCCCCTAGAGTGCCCGGAAGTTTCGCGACATACTCGAATCCACCGATATCACGGCTTTTGCAAAACGAAAGAATCTTTCCCGTCGGCGTAGCGGCACCGATTACGAGCCTGTTTCCCGAGAGCTCAATGTAGTCGAAATCTTTTCCGAGCATCATAAGAGGAGGCGGAGCAGGAGATACCAGAAGGTTGTTCGCATGGCCTATAAGCGTATGGCCCGGCGGGATTTCGTCGCCTCTTTCGATAACCTTTACATTTACGACGGGGCCTATTTTGATGCTGGAGAATTTTGAAAAGTCTATCCGGCGGCTTCTCAAAAAGCGAAATCCTTGATCATGTCGAAGAGTCTGGTCGTGTAGTCTATCATCGTATTCATCATCCACGGCATCGTTATGATCATGACGACGGCGACGACGATGATCTTGGGTATGAAGCTGAGTGTCATCTCGTTTATCTGGGTCGTAGCCTGGAAGATACTGATGGCCAGACCGGCGATAAGACCCGCCAGAAGCATGGGCAGTGAGAGTATAAGGGCTATCTTGAGTGTCTCTACGCCGAGAGCTATGAACTGGGCTTCCATACCGTTTCGCTCCAATCTGTCGCCGCGATGCTCTTCATGAAAACCTCGCTTTTGTATAGTCGTGCGGTATCGTGAAGTCGGCTGCCTTTATCGGGCACTCGTAGAAGCCGTGCTCGTAGCCTATCTCAAAGAGGGTGTCCAGGGCGTGCATCTGCGTATCGTCCATCGTGACCGAACGGTCGTTTGCGTATAGATCCAGATAGCGGTCGAGTGTCGCGGCATCTATTCTTACGAGATCTCTCTCAAGAAGCATCTTCGCAAGTGTGGCGCGGTGGGCGTTTGCAACCTCTACCGCCTTTATGAGTGCATCTTCTATCTCTATGGCGCGAAGAAGCGGAATGGAGCGCCGAAGTGCCATGCCGCCCAGCGGCAGCGGCAGCTCCTCTTTGGCCAGCTCCAGCCATATATCCCATATTTCGCGCTCTACTTCCAGGCTCTCGTCGAAATCGAGAATGCTTTCGTGAATCAGTACCCCCGCGTCGACTTCGCCGGAGAGTACGGCATCTTCTATCTCGAGAAAGTTTTTGTAGACGATGCGCGCCTGCGGGTAGGCTATCTTGAAGAGCATCGCGTTGGTCGTGTGGCGGCCGCTCAGCGCCGCTTTGAAGTTGGGACGGAGCCGTTTGCCTTTCGGTTTTATCAGTTTTGGGCCGTACCCTTCGCCGAAACTTACTGCCGTCTTTAGCAGTGCGTAGTTCTCACGGATTTTGGGGTAGAGGGCGAAACTTATCGCCGTCACTTCGTAGCTTCCCTCCAGCGCCGCCTCGTTGAGTGTTTCGATATCGAGTGCGATATTTTCGAACGGCATGGGTGTGGATATCCAGCCGAATTTGACGGCGTAGTACATAAAGATGTCGTCGGCATCCGGCGAATGCGCTATTTTGATCGGGTTCGGAGGGGAAACTCCCTGCTGCTCACTGCTCACTGCACGCTGCTCACTTTCCGTTTTTGGTTGATTTTATCGAAATAGTGATAAAATATCTCTAATTTTCATCAGACGAGAGGTATTTATGGATATTGATCCCAACAAACAGAAAGCTCTCGATGTCGCTATAAAGCAGATCGACAAAGCGTTCGGCAAAGGGGCGCTCGTCAGGCTGGGTGACAGGGAGATCGAACAGATCGAGGCTATCAGCACCGGCTCCCTGGGGCTAGACATGGCACTCGGTATAGGCGGTGTGCCGCGCGGGCGTATTATAGAGATCTACGGTCCGGAGAGTTCGGGCAAGACGACCCTGGCCCTTCAGATCATCTCGGAAGCGCAGAGAAAAGGGAGTATATGCGCATTTATAGACGCTGAGCACGCGCTCGATGTGCGATATGCCAAAAATCTGGGTGTGGATGTGGAGAATCTGCTCGTCAGTCAGCCAGACTTCGGTGAGCAGGCTCTCGATATCGTGGAGACCGTTGCGCGAAGCGGTGCGGTCGATGTCATCGTCGTGGACTCGGTGGCCGCTTTGACCCCGAAGGCCGAAATAGAGGGAGACATGGGAGATACCCATGTGGGTCTTCAGGCGAGGCTGATGAGCCAGGCACTTCGCAAACTGACCGGAATTTTACACAAGATGGAGACGACGGTCATCTTCATCAACCAGATTCGTATGAAGATCGGTACGATGGGATATGGAAGCCCGGAAACCACTACTGGCGGGAACGCTCTGAAGTTCTATGCTTCCGTCCGCATAGATGTGCGCCGTATTGCGACGCTCAAACAGGGCGACAACCAGATCGGAAACCGTGTCAAGGCAAAGGTGGTCAAAAACAAGGTCGCTCCACCATTCAGGGTGGCGGAGTTCGATATCATGTTCGGAGAAGGGATCAGCAAAGAGGGCGAGATCATAGACTACGGCGTAAAGCTCGACATAATCGACAAGAGCGGTGCATGGTTCAGCTATAAAGAGACGAAACTCGGCCAGGGGCGGGAAAACGCCAAGCAGATACTAAAAGAGAATCCCGAGCTCGCCGCGACGATCGAAGAGGAGATAAAGCAGGCTCTCGGAATCGGAAGCACAATGCTCGAGATGAGCGAAGAAGAGATCAAATCAGCAGGAGAGGAGTGATTTTTATGGTTTTTATCGACGATATTAGAGCCGACGAGGTTATGGACAGCCGCGGAAACCCGACAGTGCGCGCCACGGTGCGCCTTAGCGACGGAAGCGTTGCGGATGCCATAGTTCCCAGTGGTGCGAGTACCGGGAAGCGCGAAGCGCTCGAGCTTCGCGACGGAGGCGACCGCTATATGGGGAAAGGGGTATTGACCGCGTGCGAAAACGTCAATATCAAGATCGCCGACGAACTTATAGGGATGAGCCCCTACAACCAGAGCGAGATAGATGCGATCATGAAAGAGATAGACGGTACCGACAACTACGGAAACATAGGGGCGAACGCCGTGCTCGGAGTCTCGATGGCCGTGGCCCGTGCGGCGGCGGTGAGCCTGAACATGCCCCTCTACCGCTACCTCGGCGGAGCCAACGCTCTTGTAATGCCGACGCCTATGCTCAACATCATAAACGGCGGCAGCCACGCCGACAACAGTGTCGATTTTCAGGAGTATATGATCATGCCCGTAGGCTTCGACGAGTTTTCCGAAGCGCTGCGTGCAAGCTCGGAGGTCTACCACAACCTCAAAAAGATACTCTCCGAAGAGGGCCACTCCACCGCGCTCGGCGACGAGGGCGGGTTCGCTCCTAACCTCAGCAGCAACGAAGAGCCGATTCAGGTTATCATGAAAGCGATTGAAAAAGCGGGCTACCAGGCCGGCGAGCAGATCGCCGTGGCGCTCGACGTGGCTAGCAGCGAGCTGGTCGCCGAGGGCGGTTATCGTCTTGAGAGTGAAGATAGAACCCTGAGTAGCGAAGAGATGGTGGAGTATTACGAAGAGCTGATAGCGAAGTATCCCATAGTCAGCATCGAAGACGGTCTTAGCGAGGATGACTGGGAGGGCTGGAAGGTTCTGACCGACCGTCTCGGCTCCAAAATCCAGCTCGTAGGAGACGACCTGTTTGTGACCAACGCCTCCATACTTGCCGAAGGGATTGAGAAGGGTGTAGCGAACTCAATTCTGATCAAGCCCAACCAGATCGGTTCCGTAAGCGAAACGATGCAGACCGTGCGTCTTGCGCAGCGCAACGGATACACCTGTGTTATGAGCCACAGAAGCGGTGAGAGCGAAGACGCTTTCATAGCCGATTTCGCAGTGGCGCTTGGAACCGGGCAGATCAAAACCGGCTCCACTGCCAGAAGCGAGCGAATCGCCAAGTATAACCGCCTGCTCGCGATAGAGCGAGAGCTGGGCTACTTCGAATATCTCGGCAAAGAGCTCTTCGGCTGATGGAACGGCTCGATCTGCCCGCGCGAAAGAGCGCTTTGCCGAAGGCCTTTTTGGGCCTTCCTCTCGGGCGGATTGCGATGGTGCTTGCGGCGGTGGCGGCCCTTGGGGTCTATGTAGGCATACTGCTGTTTGGACCCAACTCTCTGACTGTCCTTCTGGGGCTCGAGGAGCAAAGATCGGTATACGAGAATCATATCAGGATGCTTAAAGCCAAAAACGCCGCTTTGCAGAAGGAGTATTTCGAACTCAAACAGCTGGAGCCGGACCAATGAGACTTCTAACTTTTTTGACGATCTTCGCCCTCTTTACGCTGCTTCAGGCACGCGAAAACCCATTCAAGCCGGTTATAGATAATACAGTTTTGCCCGTATCGTCGAACCAGGTAAAAAAGGCACCCCCATTCAAGTCGGCGAAAGTCTCCCTGCCCAACGACGCAAGGGTGCTGACATCCGTCGTCGTCTATTACCAGTCCGTCGACGGCTCCATCAAAAAGCTTATCACGCCGGTAGACCGCTCCGTAGACTGGCACAAGCCTCTCTATCTTTCACAAAATTCTCCTCTTCGGAGAGTGGCGGTCAAGGCCGCAGGCGGAGAAGAGAAGAGAGAAATCGTACCGAAGAGAGCGGCATCCGCAAAAAAGAGCATCTACCGGCCGCTCCCTTTTTTGACGCTCGAGGTGGGTGAAAAGAGCCTTAAAATCGTCACGAAAGATAAAAAGATCAGAAGCTTCCACCTCAGCCGCCCCTTCAAAGTGGTGCTCGATTTCAAAAGAGAAGCCGGCTTCTTTACAAAACATATAGCGCTGAACAGAGCTCCGTTCATGTCGATAGATATAGGAAACCACAACGGCTACTACCGTGTGGTGCTTACGCTCGATGCCCCCTACAGATACAAAATAGAAAAAACGGAATATGGGTATATCGTATCGCTGCCCTGATAACATCGTACTTATCGGCTTCATGGGCAGCGGCAAGAGTACGGTGGGGCGGCTGCTTGCCAGAGAGAGCGGGCGCTATTTTCTGGATGCGGATACCCTTATAGAGTCGCAGCAGGGGCGCGCCATACCGGAGATTTTCGAAAAAGAGGGGGAGGAGTATTTTAGGGCTTTGGAGCGTGAGAGTGCTGAGTGGATGGCCGCATGTGTACGCGGAACCGTAATCTCTACCGGCGGCGGAATGCCGATCGTCACCGAGCGGCTGAGAGATATGGGAAGGGTCGTCTACCTCGAAATAGCGTTTGAAAAGATTGTCGAGCGTATCGATTCGGCGCAGCGGAGCAGACGGCCGCTATTTTCGGATCTTGAAAAAGCCGAAGAGCTCTTCGAGAGACGTCGGAAAATCTATGAATCCCGGGCCGATATAACGGTCGACGCTTCGGCTCCCGCCGAACGGGTGGTCGAAGAGATCCTGAAGAGAGTCTCCTAGCGACGGCCACGACTCTCCAGTGTCGTCGGCGACATAGAGGTTATCGCCTTTATGGCTGCCATCGAGAAGAGAACTTCAAGCAGGCTCGCCAGAACGAACGCTTCGTAGTTGAACCTGTCGATACTGTCTGCATGGTACGCGATCGTCGCAACGGCGATAAGCAGCGTCAGGGGCATCGCCTGTGAAAATCCCAGCAGCATCGCATTTTTAAAACCGCTTTTGGGTACAAAGACGAGAGAAGAGATGAGGCGTACAAATATCATGATCAGGGTGATTATGACGGCCAGCATCACCAGTCCCTCCTTCTGTAGCGCCTCTATGGGGAAAGAGCTGCCGACATATATGAAGAATATCGGTATCAAAAAACCGAATCCGAAACTCGAAAGCTTCGCTTCCAGATCCTCTTTATGGGCGAAAAAGGTGGCTATGAAGACACCCGCTATAAAAGCGCCGAATGCCACCTCCAGCCCCAGATAGATCATGATCGCCAGCATTATGAAGAGCATCGCCATGCTCAGGCGGATATCCTGCTCTTTCGTATCAAAATAGGGCATCATAACGCTTCTTATTTCAGGATACCACCAAAAGAGGAGGTGGAGCATATAGTAAAAGAGTGCGAGCAGAAGGATGAATCCTGCAAGTATCGTGATTTTGGAGAAGAATTCGAAACCGACGCCGTAATGGATGCCGGCGCTGGCCAAAGTGAGCACTATGATGCTGACAAGTTCGCCGAGAATCCCTATGGTTATGGTCAGTTTGATCCACGGGGTATCTTTGCCGTACTCTTTGGAGAGCGCGGCTATGATTCCTACCGAAATGAGAGGGAATATGACCATGAATACGAAACTCATTCCAAGCTGGTACGCTATCAGTACAGAGAGCGCATAGAGCAGCCCCAGGTATGCAAAACCGGCCTTAAGCGTAGATCGGTCCGTCTTTAGAAGTTTTTTTACATTCACCTCAAGACCGGCTACGAACATCAGGTATAAAAATCCGAACTCGGCTACAAGTTCGAAAAGCTTGTTGTGCCCGTCCCCAAAGAGGCCGAAGGCTCCGGCCCCGGCCCCGAGGATGATTTCGATAGGTGTTGTGGGAAAATGGAGAATCCTTGCCAGAAAAGGGGCAACCCATATGAGCAGAGAGAGGGTGACAATGATCTGGACTTCAGTTGTCATGACAATCTGTGGCGATCTCGTAGCCGGCGGCTTCGATCATGCGGTGGTCCCGCATCGGATCGCTGCCGGAAGTTGTGAGGTAGTCTCCGATGACGATGGCGTTGGCACCCGCTTCGAAGATTTCACGGTCGCGGTCGCCGAATGTTATCTCCCTGCCTCCGGCGATCATGATTCGTTGTGAAGGGAGTATCTCTCTTGCCATACGTATCATCTTCAGGGCCTCGTCGCAGGGGACTCTCCTCCCCTCAAGCGGAAGAGCCTCGTTGGGATGGTAGAAGTTTATCGGAACCGATGCGGGCTCCAGCGAGCGAATCGACTCCAGCAGCGAGATACGATCTTCCATGCTCTCGCCCAGGCCGAATATTCCGCCCGTGCAGAGGTTCAGACCCGCTTTTTTTACGTTTTCACAGGTATCGTATCGTTCAGCCCAGTCGTGGGTCGTGCATATTTTCGGGTAGAAACTCTCTGAAGTCTCCAGGTTGTGGTTGTAGCTGCCGACGCCGCTGTTTTTTAGCGCTGTGAGCTGATCGGCGGTCGCCGTGCCATTGCAGGCGATGATGTTTAGCTCAGGAACCGCCTTTTTTACAGCCTCCGCGGCTTTGCAGACGAAATGGAGCGTCTTCTCATCCAGACCCTTTCCGGCGGTGACGAGGCAGAATCCGACGGCGGAGCGTTTGCGCGCGGCTTTCGCCTCTTCCACTATCTTCTCGACAGGTTTGTGGTAGAAGCGATCTATCTTTGCACCGTATCGTACGCTCTGGGTGCAGAACCTGCAGTCTTCCATGCAGTGGCCGCTCGATATATTGCTTATTGCGCAGAGAAATATTTTTTTAGACATTTTCCGAAACTCTTTCACATTTTATCTGGTCGGATACTATTTTGTTATATTGCCATGCACTCTCTTTGATGCGCCTTTGGCAGTGGGTCACCTCTACTATTTCAGGCTCCATTCTCAAAAGCACCGCTTCGCTGACCGGTTTATTCCTTGCGCACACCTCTCCCGGGTTCAGAAAGAGCCTACCGTCGCCCCTGTACTCATAAGAGAACTTGTGGGTATGACCGAAGACGACAACATCGGCATCGGGACTCAGAAACCAGGGGTGGTGCATCAGTTTAAAGCTAATGTCGCCGACCGAAAAGTAGTGGGGCTCCCTGAAGAGGTTGTAGCTCTCTTGCAGATGTTCCAGCTTTTTGTCGTTGTTGCCCAGTACCGCAGTATAGGGGACGCCCAGCCCGGCCATATAGGCAAGTATCTCCTCTCTGCCGATGTCACCGGCATGGATCAGGTGCCGGGCTCCGTTTTCGACAAGCATATCGATGGCTTTTATCGCACGTCCCGCTTTTTTGTGCGTATCGGAGAGGATTCCCAGTATCATCGGTACTCTCCGTTCGATAAGAGCCCGCAAAGCGGGCATCCTGAACTTTTCACTTTTTGTCGGAAGTGTTCTGCACCTCTTCGCGGTGCTTGCACTTTATACACTCGTAGACCTCTTTGCCGCGGTAGGTACGCTTTGCCATGGCGTAGCCGCACTCCGAACACTTTTTCTGAGTCGGCTCGAATTTGGAGATGAATGTACACTTCGGATAGTTGGAGCAGCCGAAAAACTTTCCGCGTCTGGAGTTTCGCTCTAACAGTTCTCCCCCGCACTCCGGGCACTTCACTTCGAGCGTCTTGGGTTTTTCCAAAGAGCGCGTATTTTTGCATTTGGGGTAGGCACTGCACGCCAGGAACGAGCCTCTTCTTCCGCTCTTTACGACCATCGCAGAGCCACATTTTTCACACTTTTCATCCGTTGTCTGCGGCTCTTTTGTGCCCTCTTCGCCCTCTTTTTCTATCGCTTCGGTATAGCGGCACTTGGGGAAATTGGCGCACGCTATGAAATCGCCGTAGCGGCCGCTTCGAAGCAGCAGTTCGCTGCCGCATTCGGGGCACTCCCTGCCGGTAGGCTCGGCCTTTTTCAGGCTCTTTATCTCTTTTTTGCCGCGCTCGATCTTCTCTATGAAGGGTTTGTAGAAGTCGAGCAGGAGCTTCTGCCAATCCTCTTTATGTTCGGCCACTTCGTCCAGTTTCTCCTCCATCTGTGCCGTAAAGCCGGAGTCTACTATTTCAGGGAAGTATTTTTCGAGCGTCTCTATTACGGTAAACGCTATGGGAGTCGGAACGAGCTGGCGCTTCTCTATCTTTATATAATCGCGTGATACCAGAATCGAGATTGTCGGAGCGTATGTACTCGGACGCCCGATTCCGAGGGATTCGAGCTTTTTGATGAGGCTCGCCTCGTTATAGCGCGGCGGCGGCTCGGTGAAGTGCCGGTTCGCGGTGAGCTTTTCGAGAGGCACCTCTTCGCCCTCTTTGAGCTCGGGCAGCAGGCTATCTTTCTCGTCGTAGCCCATGACTCTGTAGAAGCCGTCGAAGATGAGCTTTCGGCCGGTGGCTTTGAATATGCCGTCTTCACTCGCAAAGAGGATCGTCTGCGATTCGAGAATCGCATCGGCCATCTGGCTGGCAAGGAAACGGTTGTATATGAGCCTGTATAGCTTCAGCTCGTCGGCGGCAAGATATTTTGTCGCTATCTCGGGGGTGAAATCGAGACGTGTCGGGCGTATCGCTTCGTGTGCCTCCTGCGCACCTTTCGCTTTCGAACTGTAGAACTTCGGTTTTTTGGGCAGATACTCTTCGCCGAAAGATTTCAAAATCGTATCTCTGGCGGCATCGCGTGCCTCTTTGGCGATATTGAGGCTGTCGGTTCTCATGTATGTGATTACCCCCATCTGACCCTTGTCGGTTTTGACGCCTTCATACAATTTCTGCGCGATCATCATTGTCTTTTTGGGCGAGTATCCCAGGCGACCGGATGCGCTCTGCTGGAGTGTGGATGTCATGAACGGAGGGGGTGTGGAACTTTTTCTCTGCCTCTTTTCGATCTTTTCGACACGATACTTTTCGTTTTTGAGAGTAGACTCGATCTCTCTGGCTTCCTTCTCGTTTCCGATCGTCATCTTCTCGATCTTCTTGCTCTTGTACTCTACCAAAGATGCGGCAATTTCTGGCCGGAAAACTGCGTCTATACTCCAGTACTCGACCGGTTTGAAAGCCTGTATTTCGCGCTCTCTGTCAACTACGATCTTAAGAGCCGCAGACTGTACGCGCCCCGCACTAAGCCCCTTTTGAATCTTCGATGCAAGAAGCGGTGAGAGTTTGTAGCCGACGATGCGGTCGAGCAGCCGCCTTGCCTGCTGGGCGTTTACCTGGTCCATGTCTATCTTGCGCGGATTCTCCAGTGCGTGCTGAATCGCACTCTTTGTGATTTCGTGGAAAACGATACGCGGAAGCTCTTCGGGATCTTTTCCTATAGCTTTGGCTATATGGTAGCCGATAGCCTCCCCTTCGCGGTCTTCATCCGTCGCTATATAGACATTCTCGCTCTTTTTGGCCATATCTTTCATCTGCTTGACAATGGCGCTGTGCTCCTTGTCCACACGATACTGTGGTTCAAACCTGTCGTCTTCGAGCTTTATGCCGAAGCTGTGTTTGGGCAGATCTCTGATGTGTCCTTTGGATGCTATCACTTCGTAATCTTTGCCCAGAAAGTTTTTAATCGTTCTCGCTTTGGCGGGTGATTCGACTATGATGAGGTTTTTCAATACAGATTCCTAATTAGGTGTATATAATGGTAGTGAATGGATCAACGGGTGCAATTCTAACATAAAGCCGTCTTAAACTTTTTTTAGATTTGGACGATATATCGGTTAAGAAGCTGAAAAAAGGATTGAGAAATGGCAGATTTCGGGGCACTAAGCTCTATTGGACTCGGAAGCAGCGGGGCGCTCAGTTACGACATCATCGACAAGCTCAGAAAAGTGGATGAGGATGCCCAGATAAAACCTATCGACAGGCAGATAGATGAGGCGAAGAGGCGGGAAGAGTCGCTCGCCAAAATCAGGACGATGACAGCTTCGTTGAAGAGCACTCTATTTGAGCTGTCGGACTCCGTACTCTTCGCCAAGCGTACTGTCGATGTAACCGGCAGCGATATAGAGGTTAGTGTCGAAGACGGTACCAAAGCTCAGGAGATCGATATAGCGGTCAAAAACCTCGCAAAATCTGATATAAAGCAGACGAAAGGTTACGCATCGGACAGTGCCGTCGTAACTACCGTAGATACGGATATGACAATAACCATAAACGGACAGGCCACGACTTTTACGGTAGCGGCGAATACCACCCTGGCAGATCTTAAAGAGCAGATCAATCGGGAGATGGGGGGGAATGTGGAGGCAACTATCCTGAATACAGGCGGAACGGAACCGTATCGTCTCGTATTGAAAACGACCCAGACGGGGGCGGATCAGGCAATGAGCTTCTCTTTCGATGACGGCGATCCCAATACGGCAAATGACGACTTCCTCGATCTGACCCTCGCGTCGGCCAACGTTCAGGATGCGGAGGATGCACTATTTACTTTCAACGGCGTGGATATTACGAGGGCATCGAACAGTGTCGACGATCTCGTACCGGGCATGAGCATAACGCTGAAAGATGAGACGGGAGCCGGAAACCATATCTCCATAAAGCAGGACAATGCGGGGATAGCCGACCAGGTTGAGGCGTTCGTGGATGAGTACAATACACTGATGAGTGAACTCGGTATAGTGACGAAATATGACCCCGATACGAAAGAGACAGGTATATTTCAGGGTGACAGTACGATAACGTCGCTCAAGCTCTCTATCTCGCGGATCGCCCTCGATACCGCGCCTAACGGAAAAGGTCTGGCAGACTTCGGTATAGATGTAAACCGTGACGGAGTTATGAGTTATGACAGGAATGCACTGATAAGTGCGCTCGAGAGCGACACCGATACGGTCTCCGAAACCTTTGCCGGCACGGAAGAGGAGCCGGGTGTCTTTCTATCTCTGAAAAATTACCTGAGCGATGCGGCTACCGACAGGGATTCGCTTCTAGCAAACCTCGACACACAGCTTAAAGAGCGTGAAGAGCGGCTGCAGGAGCGCAGAACACGTGCACTCGATTCGATAGAGACGAAGTACGATGTCATGGCCAAAAGGTTCGCCGCCTACGATGCCATTATAGGGCAGCTCAACTCATCTTTCCAATCCCTGCAGTCAATGATCGATGCACAGGCAGCCGCCGCCAAGGGATAACCCCTCTTCGGTTTTTGGCGGCATCTTTTAGAAATAGAGTAAACATATTTCCAAAATATCCGATATAACTTTGAAGAGCAAGGATGCTCTTTAACCCAAATTAACCAAGGAGGAAATCATGGGATTTCGAATTAACACAAACATAGGTGCGATGAACGCTCATCGCAATGCACAGATGACAAACCTCAACCTCGACAAGAGTCTCGAGAGGCTCAGCTCCGGTCTTCGCATCAACAGGGCCGCTGACGACGCTTCGGGAATGGCGATCGCCGACTCGCTTCGCGCACAGGCACAGGGGCTTGGACAGGCGATAAGAAACGCCAACGACGGAATCGGAGTGGTTCAGACCGCAGACGGTGCCCTGGACGAGTATATCAACATCATCAACACGGTACGCACCAAGGCGATCCAGGCAGCTTCGGACGGACAGAATGCCGACTCTCGTATGGCTATTCAGCGCGACATCAACAGGCTTCTCGAGGAGGCGGATAACATCGCGAAAACCACCTCGTTCAACGGCCTTAATCTTCTGGATGGATCCTATACTGACAAGAAGTTCCAGATAGGTGCTTATGCAAACGAGACGGTAAATATCTCTATAAG
>WFYC01000079.1 GCA_015490295.1 Hydrogenimonas sp.
CCAGCTCTTTGGCCAGGTTAAGCAGCCCCAACTTGTTTTTGATGATTTTCTCTTGTGTATGCAGGTTCATTCTCTCTCCTGAACTTCTTGTCCAGGAGAAATTGTAGCTTTTTTTACTTGTATGTTGTCAGATTATATTGTGACTAGTGCAATTTCAACGAAGCCCTGGATAAGATCAAGGCCGGGGCAAAGATCGACGGTAAAGACGGAGTGCTTGCCCCTTTGATCAAACAGCTAACCGAAGCGGCTCTGGAGGCGGAGTTGGAGAGCCATCTATACGAGGGGATCAGAAACCGTAAAAACGGTAAGAGCTCCAAACGGATGAAAAGCTCCGTGGGGGAATTCGAACTCGAAGTTCCCCGGGATCGTAACGGCACCTTCGAACCCCAGATCGTCAAAAAACACCAGACCCATATGAGCGATCAGATCGAGCAGAAGATCCTCTCGCTCTACGCCCTGGGCAACAGTTACACTCAGATCAAAGGCCATCTGGAAGAGATCTACGGCATCGGCTTCTCCACTGCCGCCATCAGTGCCGTGACGGATAAGATCATCCCCATTCTCAAAGAGTGGCAGCAGCGCCCTTTGGAGGCTATCTACCCTTTCGTATGGCTCGATGCGATCCACTACAAGGTCAAGGAGAATGGACGCTATAGTGCCAAAGCCGTCTACACGATTCTCGGTGTCAATCTTGAAGGCAAAAAAGAGGTGCTGGGGCTCTATCTCAGTGAGAGTGAAGGCGCCAACTTCTGGCTGCAGGTACTGACCGATCTGAATAATAGGGGAGTGAGAGATATTCTTATTGCCTCCGTTGACGGCTTAAACGGCTTTCCCGAAGCCATCAACGCCATCTTTCCTAAAACAGAGGTTCAGCTTTGTATTGTTCACCAAATCCGCAATTCCCTAAAGTATGTTGCCTCCAAAAACCAAAAGGAGTTCGCAAAAGATCTCAAGGGAGTCTATCGGGCGGTCTCAAAAGAAGCGGCCGAAACGGAACTGGACCGTCTGGAAGAGAAGTGGGGAGAGAAGTACCCAATCGTAATCAACTCCTGGCGCAACAAGTGGGACAGGCTCTCCAACTACTTCAAATACCCCGAAGATATCCGACGGATTGTCTATACGACCAACATCATCGAATCGGTCCATCGGCAGTTTCGAAAGCTCACCAAGACAAAAGGAGCCTTCCCCAACGAAAACAGCCTTCTCAAACTCCTCTATATGGGTATTCACAATGCCCAGAAAAAGTGGACCATGCCGGTTCGAAACTGGAGCCTGACGCTCTCTCAATTGGCCATATTCTTCGAAGGCAGGTTGGACGATGCGTTGGATCTATGATATGATTCTTTTCTACTATCGGATGGTGACACAAAAGTCTGAACGGTCCCACATTAGCATCACCTGGAACCTTTGTTTTGGAACTTTTGTTTCGCAGCGGAATTTGCGTCCGAATGTGCGCCTTGTTATATTTCAATTTTTCCATTGTATTCTAATAGTTGTATTGTACGAAGCATTTGATCTTGTATCTTGATATTTGGTTGCTTAATGTACTCAGATAAAGTTGATAGCATTTCCTTAGCAGATATGACTTCTATGCTATATTCATTCAAAATGGGTACGATTTCTTTATTTGCATTCTTGAATGCATGATTATAAGCAACAACCTTCCTTATTTTCCTATCTTCTCCAGTTAGCCACTTATATTCTGGTACGGACTCAAAGTATTGTTCGACACGATAAAAATAAGAGATGAGTTTTTGTAACATTCTGTCATTGATTTTTCCATCTCTTCCTTTTCTTAGCTTGTCATCAAGATTTGATGTTACGCTAATAATGACAACATTATTTTCATTGACTGCCAACACATCAATATCCTGATATCCTCTTTGCTTTTTACCATTCTCCCAAACCCAGAACCATTTACCAGACGAAGTAAGGTAACCGAGAGTTTGGTAATAGAGCTCGACTATTGCCTCAAATGCATCATTGTTTGGGCTATCAGGATTTGGAATTGATTGGATCTGCATGTACAGCCTTTAATATATGACTATTTATTGTATTAACAAAGTATACCACTTACTCCAATAAAACAAAATAGCATGACACAAAATATATACTGCTATTTTTTAAAAATATCGAAATTGGTATATCTCTTAACGCTTTCATCTGGCTTATTGGCCATTATCTGTTTATTTTGATGTGATAACAGCGCTTATTTCAATAGAAGTGGATATTATATGGTTATCGAGAGATTGGAATGAAGCCTTCAGCTACATCCACTCGACCACCTTCGCAACCTCTTCGGCTACGTAGCACTTCATCGGAGTTTTAAAAGAGGGTTTATTCGGGAGTATCGCTTTACTAAAGCCCAGTGTGTGGGCTTCTCTCAGGCGCTGTTCGAGGTGGAAGACCTCTCTTATGTCGCCTATCAGGCTCACTTCGCCTATAAATACGCTCTCGTCGCTCAGCGGGCGGTTTCTGAAGCTGCTTATGATGGCGGCGATTATGGCGAGGTCTGCGGCGGGTTCGTTTATCTTTATGCCGCCGGCTATGTTTACGAAGACGTCATACTGGTTGAAAGGGAGATCGAGCTTCTTTTCGAGCAGTGCCAGCAGCATCGTCAGGCGGCTTGCGTCGTAGCCTGTGGTGGAGCGTTTGGGGTTTCCGTAGCCGCTTTCTGCCACGAGTGCCTGCACCTCTATGACCAGCGGTCTGGTCCCTTCCATTATGACGGTAACGGCGCTTCCGGCCTGCGGTTTGCCGCGGCTGAAAAACTTGCTGGCTATATCTTTGGCGCTCACCAACCCCTCGTGTGTCATCTCGAAAATTCCCACTTCGCTGGTGCTTCCGAAGCGGTTTTTGAAGGCTCTTAGCATCCTTATCTCTTTGCTTGCATCCCCTTCGAAGTACAAAACCGTATCTACCATATGTTCGAGTACCCTCGGGCCGGCTATGGAGCCCTCTTTGGTGATGTGGCCTATGATGAAGACGGGTATCTGCTTCTCTTTCGCCATCCTCATCAGGTCGAAGGTTATGGTGCGTACCTGCGTGACGCTGCCGGGGGCCGAGGGTATGGAGTCGGAGTAGAGGGTCTGGATGGAGTCGATGATGATGAGATCGTAAGAGTTTTGAGAAACCTCCGCCATCACCGCTTCGAGGCGGATCTCGGGCAGCAGGTAGAGCGACTCGTGGTTGGCTCCGAGGCGGTTTGCGCGCATCTTTATCTGTGCTCCGGACTCTTCGCCGCTTACATAGAGAACTTTGCCGTTTCGCTTGGCCAGGTTTCCGCCTATCTTGAGCAGCAGCGTAGATTTGCCGATTCCGGGGCTTCCGCCGATCAGCACGAGCGAGCCGGGCACTATGCCGCCTCCAAGAACGAGGTCGAGCTCGCTGTCGCCGCTCGTGAAGCGGGTAACCTCCTCATCTTCTATCTGCGTGATAGGCATCGCTTTGGGTGCGGAGCCTGTGTTCTGCGAAGCCTCGGCCATCACTTTGCGCTGCTCTTCGGTGAGCTCGATGAAGCTCTCCCACGCGCCGCAGTTCGGGCATTTGCCCATCCACTTGGCGCTCTGCATTCCGCACGCCTGGCACTCGAAAAGCGGGTTCTTCTTTTTAGCCATCTTCGGCCAGCTCCTCGGCCCTGAAGCTTTTTAGAACATTTTCTCCGTTATCTACCACTTCTATGGAGTCGGCTGCGGCGCTGGGCCGAAGCCTGAATGTTTCACCGCTCGATCTGCTCTTTACGAAGTGTTTGGAGAGCATGTCGTAGCCCTCTGTGTCAAGCAGCTTTTCGAGCTTTTTTATCTGATCTTCCGTCAGGTTCTGCACATCTATACCGTGAAGTTTTCCCGAAGAGGGCACCTCGGCACTCTCTTCTGTGAAGATGGCATCGAGAATCGTGTTTACGAACTCTTTGGGGTCGAAAGGTATCAGATCTTCGGCCTTCTCCCCGACACCTACGTAGTAGATGGGCAGCTTCAGCTCTTCGGCGATGCTAAAGAGCGCTCCCCCTTTGGCGGTGCCGTCGAGCTTTGTGATGATGATGCCGTCTATGGCTATCATCTCGTTGAAGGCTTTCGCTTGGTTTATAGCGCTGTTGCCCTGTGTGCCGTCGAGTATGAGTATCTTTCTGTGGGGTGCGCCCTCCATCGCCTTGGAGCATACGCGGACGATCTTTTTGAGCTCTTCGGCGAGGTTGGTTTGAGTATGGAGCCGCCCGGCGGTGTCTATGATGACGCGGTCGAGCCCTTTGGCTTTGGCAGAGCTTATGGCGTCGTAGGCGACGGCGGAGGGGTCGTGTCCCTGTTTCGTGTAGACAATGGGAACATCGAGCTTCTCGCCCCACCTTTTAAGCTGCTCTATCGCGGCCGCCCTGAAGGTATCGGCTGCGCCGAGCAGAACTGTTTTGCCCTCGCTCTTGTACTTTTGGGCGAGTTTGGCGATCGTCGTGGTCTTTCCGGCGCCGTTTACTCCCACTATCAGCTCAACAAACGGTTTCTGATCGTCCGGCTCTATCTTTTCGGTACGGTAGATGAAAAGCGATATGAGGGTGTTGTAGAGCTGTGTCCTGTTTATCTTTTCGGGAAGCGAATCGATGATCTTTTCGACAAGATCGTAGCTTACGTCGGCTTCGAGCAGAAGATCTTCGAGATCTTCGGATGTGATCTTATCGCGCTTCGCCGGCTCGGCCGACTGAATCGCTTCTATGGTCTTTTTAAGACCCTTTTTCAAAAAACCGAACATTACTTGCCTGCCTCCTTAAGTGCATCTTTTATGTCGCTCTCAATCATCTCTTCGGGTACCATGCCTATGTAGTGGCGGAAATATTTTCCATTCACGAAAAGCACCATCATCGGGATCGAGAAGTTTTGGGGCTGGTGCAGCATATCCGCCGTTACCGAGGCTATCTTCATGTTTTCGGGTGAGTTCGAAACGAAATAGTCTATTTCGTGGTTCTCTTTGAACTTTTTCACGACCCTGTTTGGAACATTCTCTTCGACGAGAACGGCGACTACCCTGGCTCTGCCGGCATATTTCTTCTGCAGGCTCACGAGGTGTGGAATCTCGGCTTTACAGGGTGGGCACCAGGTAGCGAAGAAGTTGAGCAGTACGACCGGCTCGCTTACGTCGAAAGAGATCCCTTCGTCGTTTAGTGTCGCTTTTACCGTTTCGTTTATATCTTTCAGGACGAAAGATACCGTTTTTTCCTCCGTTTTTTCGCTCTTTACACTCTCATTTTTCTTTTCGCCGCAGCCCGCTAAAAGAAGCGCCGCCACAACTGCCGCGCATATAGAGATGATCTTGAAATTCATAGGTTTGTACCCTTTGTATATTTTGATAAAATAGAGCCCATTATATTCAAAAAGGCCTTAAATTTGGAAAAGCGGATATTCAGGAGCATCTGTATGAAGCGGCTCGAAAAGGCTGCGAAAACGGGTAGAAAATCGCGCAGCCGCATCGTGGTGAGGCGGGTCGAACATATTATAAAAAAATATAATCCGAGTTCGATTCTGCTCTATATGCCGATGGCTCACGAGCCGGATATCAGGGAGCTTTTCAGACGCCTCTCCCGCAGGTGTAAAATATACGTTCCGTTTATGGAAGGAGAAAGTTTCAAGGTGGTACAATATAGACTGCCTCTGCGAAAAAACGCTTTGGCATAGTTGAACCGAATAATTCACATTTTTATCTGCCGAAAATAGAGATGGCGGTCGTTCCGGTCGTGGGGGTTGACGGAAAGATGCGCCGAATAGGATTTGGAAAAGGTATGTACGACAGGTTTTTTGCATCGTTGAAGAAGAGGCCGACAACGCTGTTTGTGCAGCTTTTTAAGTGTTATACCAAAGAGATTGTAACCGATAGTTTCGATATCGAGGCAGACTATTATATAACCCCCGAAGATATTACAGTCCGAGGGAAACGATATGCTGACAGAGATTTTTATAGGAGGTGCCGCGGCAACCGTTAGCGGGGTTGCAGCATTTTTTATAACAAGAAAGATAGACGCTTCGAAGTACGACATCTATGTGGAGCAGGCGAGGGCGAAGGCCAAAGCCATAGAGCATGAAGCGGAGGTCGTCCTTCAAAACGCCAAGCTCAAAGTGGCCGAAGCGGAGCTCGAGGCGAAGCAGAAGTACGAGGCGGAGCTCGAGCGTGTGAACAGCGAGTTCAAAGCTCGTATGGATCAGCTCGAAAAGAGAGAAGAGAAGCTTACGTACAGGCTCGAAAACGAGCTTAAGCTGGCGGCGGAAGAGAAAGATGAGATAAAGAGGGAGAGAGCGGAGCTCAATGCCCTGCGCGAGAGACTCGACTCGTTGAAAAAGGAGTATGAGGCAAAACGTAAAGAGGCGCTGAAGGTTCTCGAGCGGGCCTCAGGCCTGACTGCCGAAGAGGCGAAAGAGCTTGTTCTCAAAGAGGCCGAAGAGGAAGCGCGCGGCGAGATAGCGCATATCGTACGCAGGTACGAGACCGAAGCGAAGATAGAGGCCAAGCGCAAAGCGAACTATATTTTGGCACAGGCGACTACGCGCTTTGCCGGCGAATTCGCCGCGGAGAGGCTCATAAATGTCGTACATCTTCCCGACGACGAGCTCAAAGGGCGGATCATCGGGAAAGAGGGGCGTAACATCAAGACGCTCGAGATGCTGCTTGGTGTGGATATCATAATAGACGATACGCCGGGAGCGATAATATTGAGCAGCTTCAACCTATACCGCCGCGCCATAGCCACGAGAACCATAGAGCTTCTGATAGAAGATGGCCGCATACAGCCTGCGCGGATAGAGGAGATTTACGAGAAGGTCACTGAAGAGTTCGAGCAGAAGGTGCTCGAAGAGGGTGAGCAGATAGTCGTAGATCTGGGTCTTTCGTCCATGCACCCCGAGATAGTCAAACTGATAGGCCGGCTGCGCTACCGAGCCAGCTACGGGCAGAACGCTCTTGGCCACTCCCTGGAGGTGGCTCACCTTGCGGGAATAATGGCCGCAGAAATGGGCGGAGACGATGTGCTTGCAAGGCGTGCCGGAATTCTGCACGATATCGGCAAGGCGCTGACACACGAGTATGCCGGAAGCCACGTAGATCTGGGTGCTGAGATATGCAAGCGCTACAAGGAGGACCCGGTAGTCATAAACGCCATCTATGCCCACCACGGCCACGAGGAGCCCGTAAGCGTAGAGTCCGCAGCGGTATGTGCGGCCGACACACTCTCGGCCGCAAGACCGGGAGCGAGGCGCGAAGTGCTCGAGAGCTTCCTGAAGAGGGTCAAGGAGATAGAAGAGATAGCCACATCCAAACCGGGAGTGCACCACGCCTACGCCATAAACGCGGGCCGAGAGGTGAGGGTAATAGTGAACGCCTCACTCATAAACGACGACGAAGCCATACTCCTAAGCAAAGAGATTTCGGAAGAGATAGAAAAAAGTGTACAATATCCGGGAGAGATAAAAGTGAACGTTATCCGCGAGACCCGGGCGATCAACTACGCCCGGTAATAAAGGTGTACACTTTTTTCAAAGGCGCAAGGCGCCGCGGGCCCGCTGGGAGACGTCGGAATTGAAAGCGAACTGCTTCGCTTTTGCGGCGTCGCACGCCGAGGCGGTTATGTGGTAAACATCAGCCTACGGCCGGACAAGCGGACACAGCTTCAGTGTCATATAGTTTGGTCGCTACATCAATCTATAGTATAAGGAGTGATTAAAGAATGTCAGAAAAAACGTTGAACCGATGCGGCCAGATCAAAGCATATTTTCGGCGTGAGGAGCGCTACGAAGGGTTACAGCTAGTTTTCAAGGAGCATCCTGAACTCAAAGATGAAATACTCAAAGCGATAGACGAGACCATCAAGGAAACCGGTGCGAAACCTGCGATTTTTGAAAACAGCGAAAAGGTTGGTTCAACCCCTTACGCTTTTTATATTGAGTTCAACGACGATTACGACAAAGACGGCGGCGATTTTTTCGAAATACTGCTTAAGAAGCTCGGCATAGACAAGTGTGAACAGTAGACGCACCCGGCTCAGCCGGATGCGTTTGTCTCCCCTTTGTCTGCAAGGTGCTCCTCTTCGTTTATGATCGAATCGTCGTATGGGTCGAGGTGAATGTTGATCAGCCAGTCGGCTTTCGGATCTATGGTTTTTATCTTCGCCTCTACGTTGTCTCCGATACGGTGGGCCTCGAGAAGAGAGATATCCGGTGTAAAGACAAGGTGGACGTCCACGAAGTAGTCGTTGCCCGCTTTTCTGGTCTTGAGCCAGTGGTAGTCCGTGACTCCTGGTTCCGACTCTATCACATTTTTTATCTTCTGAACTATCTCATCATCCAGCGACACGTCCAGCAGTACCAGAACACCCTCCTGAATCAGTTCGAACGCCGAGTATACGATGTATACAGCTATCAAGATACCCAAAATGGCATCGATCAGGTAAAACTCCGTAAAGTAGATGACCGCAAGAGAGACGAGTATCGCGGCGTTACTTAGCAGATCGGTTTTGTAGTGGAGAGCGTCGGATTTGATCACCATGCTCTGAGTGACATTCGCCACATGGTTCAAAAACATTACAAGAGCACCGGTTAGCAGGATGGAGATCAGCATGACTCCTATGGAGATATCCAGGTGTGTGACGGGTTCGGCGTTTATCATCTTCTGAATCGCTTCGTAGAAGATGTAGATTCCCGATGCGGTGATTATCACTCCCTCTATAACGGCCGCAATCGCTTCTATCTTGCCGCGCCCGTAGTTGAACTTTTCATCCGCCGGTTTTTCAGCGTTTGTAACGGCAAAGAGGTTGAACAGTGAGACGGCTAGATCGAGCCCGGAGTCTATGGCTGAGGCCAGTACGGCTACCGATCCGCTTATGATGCCTACGATCAGCTTTATAACGACCAGTGTAACGGCTACCGATGAGCTTACTATCGTCGCTTTTTTCTGCAGTGTCATGCTTGCTCTTCTCCAAAGTACAATGGCGGAATTTTATCCAAGTTTAACTATAATCTTCTTTATGGATTTGGAAAATATAATACGGGAGCGGAAGGGCTGGCTTGGATGGAAGAACATAGCTCCAATTCGAGAGGCCATGTCGAAACTACCTGAGATTGATGATGTCGATGTAGAGCTGGGCGATTGGATAAAGCTCTCGTCGCAGAGCTGCAGCGATGAACAAAAGGCTGCCATAGAGCGTGTGGCGAAGATGATGAAGCCCTGGCGTAAAGGGCCTTTCGACCTGTTTGGCCTGCGCATAGACAGTGAGTGGCGCAGCTTTATGAAGTATAATCTGCTCAGACCCTTTTTGGATCTCGAGGGTAAACGTGTCGCCGATGTGGGATGCAACAACGGCTACTATATGTTCAGGATGCTCGAGTTTTCGCCGGCTTCAGTAGTGGGTGTGGACCCTTCGCCGCTCTTTTTCAGCCAGTTCGAGCTGGTTAATCGCTATATACGCAGCGAAAGGGTGCGTTACGAGATGCTGGGAATTGAACATATGCCGGGATTTGCCGATATGTTTGATACGGTTTTGTGTCTTGGAGTGCTGTATCACCGCAGCGATCCGATAGTCGCGCTGAAGGCTTTGAAACGCTCTTTGAAAAGAGGTGGTGAGCTTATATTGGATACCTTTATGATCGAAGGTGATGAGCCGCTCTGCCTGGTGCCGGAGTCGACATATTCGAAGATCTCGAACGTACACTTTGTGCCGACCGTTCCGGCACTGGAGAACTGGTGCAAAAAGGCCGGTTTCGAGCGCTTCGAAGTTCTTGCCGTTGTCAAGACGGAGCCTAAGGAGCAGCGCAAAACGGAGTGGATGGATGGGCAGAGCCTGCAGGAGTTTCTGGACCCGAACAATCCCGATCTAACGGTTGAAGGCTACCCTGCACCCAGGAGGGTCTATGTAAGAGCCTACAGAAAGTAGAGGAAAGAATGGCAAAAGAGAAAGAGAGAGATGATAAACAGGAATCGGTCAAGAACGAGGAGCAGCAGGCCTCTTTACCCGAAAACATAGAGCTAAACACGCACCGCCGCATAGACCAGTCGCTTTGCGGAACGCTTCTGGAACTCAAGGTGGGATATGCCAAGGTCGAACTCGAAGCTACCGGACAGATGGCGGTGGATGAGATGGGGCTCGTTCACGGCGGCTTCACCTTCGCCGCCGCCGACTTTGCTGCGATGGCCGCCGTTAACGACCCCAATGTGGTGCTTGTAAGCAGTGAATGCCGGTTTCTCTCTCCGGTAAAAGTGGGCGACAGGGTGGTTTTCGAAGCGCGCGAGCAGTATAAAGAGTCGAGAAAACGGAAGATCAAAGTGATCGGGACATTTGAAGATATAAAAGTCTTCGAGGGCGATTTCATGGCTGTGGTACTGGAGCGGCACGTTCTTAAGC
>WFYC01000080.1 GCA_015490295.1 Hydrogenimonas sp.
ACTCCTCAATTAATATTTTACACGGAAGTATACAAACGCTGTTTTTTCATCAACTTGATCAATATCAAGAAAAAAAAGCTTCTTGGTTATAAAAAAATTATACTTTTGTATATTTTTTAATCACTTTTTTGATTAATTGACTATTTTTTAACCATATGGGGCAAATCTTATAAAATTTATTAATATAAATAGATAAAGCCAAACTGCTGTTTTATAATTTGTTCCTATACTGTTTTTGACAAAGAGGCGATTTTATGCTGGTTCGGAGAAAGAGGCCCGGCCATGCCGCAACATGTAGACTATTTAAGCAGCAGAGCGGCAAGGAGCATATTCAAAAGTAGCGAAAGAGTAAAGAGAACCCTGTATAGCTTGACCGGTTCCTTTTCGAATAGCGTTACGCCTTCGGGATAGTAGGGCTTCACCTTTTCAGGATGGGTTATCTCGTACTCCATCTCGCTGTAGACTTCATACCTGCGATCTCTGTTTCGCTCTATCGCACGCATGACGACCGACTCGAGCCAGGCCGGCACGGCTTTGTTGTAGTGGCGAAGCGGTTTGGGGGTTTTAAAAGTAGGTGTTTGAAAAGGCTCTATCTCGCCGTACGGGTATTTTTTTGTCATAAGCTCGTAGAGAGTGACACCTATGGCGAATATCTCGGTCTGTTCGCTTATCGGCTCTCCGGCAAATCTTTCTGGTGCGAGATAGCTGGGTGTTCCGGCACGTGAAGCGATGGAAAATATCTCTACGATCGAGCCGAAATCGACAAGCTTGAATACCTTTTTGCCGTGGCGCTGCACCACGACGATATTTTCGGGTTTTATATCGCCGTGTGCCAGGTCGTACTTGAGCAGATATTGGCAGGCATTTAGCAGAAACCTTCCCAGATTTATCGCGTCTTCTACCGGAAGTGCTCTCTTGGAGGTAATCTCTTTGAGATTTCGGCCTTCAAGATACTCCATGACATAGTAGCGTACGGTCCGGTTTCTGGGTATGACCGCCTTGGGGAAGAAACCTGCCTTCAGACGAGATGCATTCCAGGCCTCCTGAACGAAAAGGTCGAGCTGTTTTTCATCGTCTATCGCTTTGAGCGGCGGAAACTTCATCACATACTTCACGCCCTTCTTTTCGGCCAGCCATGTACGCTCGTTCTGGATCAGCGGCTCGACAAGCCTGTAGCCGTCTATCTCCTGATCTCGTGTAAGTCTCGAAGGTATCGACAGGTCGAGCTGTTTGAGCGTACACTTTCTGCTCTCCTGTACAATCTCTATGACAACGGCGGTGGTATCGTCCGGCAGGTTGTCATCCACCTTTCGGCTGGCCGCCTTAACAAGCGAAGTGGCCCCGAGCTTCAGCCTCTTTTCGATCTCTTGGGTATCGAGCACCTTCTCCAGGCCGTCGCTGGCAAGAAGGAGTATGTCTTCTGTCTGCAGATTGTTCTCGAAAAGATAGGGATCGACCGTCTCGGCAAGGCCTACAGCCTGCGTCAGAACGTGCTCCATACCCTCCTCGTCGCTGACGTGCGAAAATGATATCTCCTGCATATGGCCGTCTCTGAAAAGAAGAATCGGCGAATCGCCCACGTTCGCCCCGTAAAGCCTGTTCCCGTCGATCACGACAATAGAGAGGGTCGTAACATATTCTGGGCGTTCGTACTCGTCCATACCCTCTCTGTAGAGAATCGAGTTTATTCCCGCGATGAAGTGGCGAAGAGACTTCTCGATGCTCCAGCTTCTGGGCCTCGTTTTGAAGTTGTTCATAAGATAGTTGACGACACGCCTTGCGGCCTTGCCTCCGGCCAAGGCACTCCCCACCCCGTCGCAGACAATACCTATACAAAGATCATCTATCACCTTGACAGCGGCAAAATCTTCGCTCACAAGCACCTTGCCCTTGGCTAGGCCGAAACTGCTTACTTTGAACAGGCTCTTTTCCACGGGGATCCTTTTTTTAGTCGTTCGTTATTCGTTTTTCGTTTTTTGATAAAACTCTTGATCATGCTCCACTTTTTTCAAAGCATATTGCTTCAATTAAAACGATCAATAAAGAACATTGTCCTTGAATAACGAATAACGAATAACGAATAACGAATAACGAATAACGAATCAAGCCAAATTCGTATATACCGCCTGTACGTCCTCATCATCTTCGAGTTTATCTATAAGCTCTCCAACCTCGTCCATCTGCTCTTCGTTCAGCTCGAGCGGTACATTTGCTATGCGCTGAAGAGATGCCTTCTTTATCTCTATTCCGCGCTCTTCGAGCGCTTTTGCCAGCTCTCCGAACGATGTGAAGGCGCCGTAGATTCTGATGATCTGTCGATCTTCGCCGTTCTCCTGCGGCAGCTTGTCCTCTTCGAGCTCTTCGAGTCCGGCATCTATAAGTTCGAGTTCGAGCTCTTCAAGATCCATACTCTCGTCTTTATCGAATTCAAAGACCGCTTTACGGGTAAACATGAAATCGAGCGAACCGCTGGTAAGAAGCTCTCCGCCGTTTCTCGACAAAACGGCTCTTACATTGGCTACCGTTCTGGTTCCGTTGTCGGTTGCACACTCTATGTACATCAAGGTTCCGTAAGGCCCTTTGGCCTCGTAGGCTATCTCTTTTATATCTGCCGCGTCTTTACCCTGTGCACGTTTTATGGCCGCTTCGATATTCTCCTTGGGCATATTCTGCGCCTTGGCATTAAGAATCGCAGTTCTGAGCTTCGGGTTCATCTCGGGGTCCGGTCCACCCTCTTTCGCGGCCATTGTGATGACCCGGCCCAGTTTGGGGAAGATTCGCGACATCGCCCCCCATCTTTTCAGTTTTGCGGCTTTGCGGTACTCAAACGCACGTCCCATGCTTCATCCTTCTGCATAATTTTTGCGCCATTATATCAAACCACCGCTCTATCGCTTGTCCCGCCCACCGACACCAAACTTCCAGGATCGGCTTGCAGCGCCTGCATACGCTAAAGCGCACCACTGGCAGTTACCGCGTCAAATACGTCCGCCTGCGGTCATTCCCCATGTAGTTCGCCAGCGTGTCTTTACAAGACTGATGCCGGCAAGTGCTACAAGCACGACACCCGCAAAGATGAAGAATCCTGCCGTATAGCTGTCGAACGCCCCTTTCGACCATCCGAGAGTCTTCACGAGAGCTGTACCGCCAAGCCCTCCGGCACATCCGACTATACCAGTCATGATTCCCATATCTTTTCCGAAACGCTGAGGCACCAGCTGAAACACCGCTCCATTTGCCATACCGAGATTGGCCATAATCAGGAAAAGGACCAGAATGGCTATATAGAAGCTGTTTACAAGTGTGGCATTAACTATGGCCAGCACCGCGACGGCACCGAAAAATATGTAAAGCGATTTGACTCCTCCTAGCCTGTCCGCTATCGATCCCCCCACAGGCCTCAAAACCGCTCCCGCAAAGATACAGAGCGCGCCGAAGTATCCGGCAACGACCTTTACGTTGCCCTCACCCAGCACATCGTTCCCGAATGCGCTCATATCTACCTGATAGTTGTTCATCAGGTAGACCTTCATGTAGTTGGCGAACCCGACGAATCCGCCGAAGCTGACGGCGTAGAAGAGGCTGAACCACCATGTGTCGCGATCTTTCAACAGTTTTATATAGTCGGAAAGTTTTTTTGGGTTGGGCTTGTATACCTCCGGCGGAGCATCCTTCGCCATGAATGAATAGACTACGAATATAAAGGTCGAGAGAACGCCGCCTACCAGAAAAACCGCATCCCATCCCCATAGCTCTGCAATCTTCGGTGCGAAGAGGAAGTCTATGACGACACCTATGTTTCCTGCTCCGGCAAGCCCCAGTACCAGCCCCTGGAGACGCGGCGGATACCACTGGCCCGCCTGAGGAAGAGCGACGGCGAACGATGCGCCTGCGAAACCGAGACCGAAGGCGACAAACAGCAGTTCGTTGTATGTGATCCCTTCACCCCTGAAGTATGCGTAAAAGAGCGACGCAATTACGACCGACTGTGCCGCAAGTGCGGTTCTCTTGGCTCCAAACTTGTCTACGCCGAAACCGAGGACGATTCGCAATATCGCGCCAGAGAGAATAGGAATGGCCAGAAGCGTAGCTTTCTGATCGGGCGAGAGGAGAAAACCGTTTGCGGCAAGTGACTCGGAAATTTCCGTAGACAAGGGACCGAGCATAGTCCAGACCATAAAACTGAAGTCGAAGTACAAAAAGGCCGCCAATAGCGTTGGCCAGTGCCCGGCCTTTTTAAGTTCGCCGAATTTCATTCAGGCTCCTTGGAAAGAGATTTTATGCAGCAATTGTATCAGCCCGGCACTCTATTTATTGATTAAATAATAATCAATTTATTATAAAGTTTTGCCTGATTAAAAAACAGACAACTTGACCAAAAAAGATC
>WFYC01000081.1 GCA_015490295.1 Hydrogenimonas sp.
GATCTGGACATTCTGGTAGTGGCGAAAAACTGGGAAGCGGTAACGGAGTGGTTCGTAAAATACGAAAAGGTAAAAGAGGTGGTCTCCAAAGGCCCTACCCGTTCGACGGTGATTCTGCGAAACGACCTGCAGGTAGACCTTCGAAGCGTCGCGAAAGAGAGTTACGGCTCGGCTCTTCACTACTTCACAGGCTCCAAAGCACACAATATCAAGATAAGAAAGATGGCCGTCGAGCGCGGATGGAAGATAAACGAATACGGGATATACGAAGGCAAAAAGCGTCTCGGCGGAGAGAGCGAAGAGCAGATGTACAGCCTGATGGGGCTCGACTACATAGAGCCCGAGCTAAGAGAGGACAGGGGAGAGGTGGAAGCGGCCATACGCCACCACCTTCCCAAGCTGGTAAAACTGAAAGATATAAGGGGCGATCTTCACACCCACTCCAAATGGACCGACGGCCACGCTTCGATAGAGCAGATGGTACAAGCCGCAAAAGCGAGAGGCTACGAATATATCGCAATTACCGACCACTCCCACCACCTTACGGTCGCGAAAGGGCTGGACGAGAAGCGGCTCAGAGAGCAGATGGAGCTTATCGACAGGCTCAACGAAGAGCTGCAGGGTATAACGGTTTTAAAGGGAATAGAGTGCGACATACTAGAAGATGGAACCATGGATCTTCCCGACTCTGTGCTAAAAGAGCTCGATCTGGTTCTCGGAGCCGTCCACTACAAATTAAACCTCTCGAGAAAAGAGCAGACACGCCGCGTAATCAAGGCAATGAAAAACCGCTACTTCAAAATATTCGCACACCCTACCGGGCGCATAATCGGCCATAGAAACGCCTACGAACTCGATATCTCCGAGATCTTCAAAGCCGCAAAAAACGAAGGGGTCTATCTGGAGATAAATGCCCAGCCCGAGAGGCTGGATCTTGACGACATCTATGCCAAAGCGGCAAAAGATGAGGGGATAGGACTCTGCATAAACACCGATGCACACGACACTATGAGCCTCGACTTCATGCAATACGGCGTAAACCAGGCCAGACGGGGCTGGATAGAGAAGAGCGACCTGCTAAATACCCTGCCCCTGACGAAACTGAAAAAGGTATTGAAAAAGTAGGTGCCGGTTAGAAACCGAAGTTTTTCATTATGGAGCCGACTCCTCCCATATTTTTCAAAAGATCCTCTGCAAGAGAGCTCTCCCGGTCGGTTACTTTGTCGACCATACCGGGCAGTGCGTCGCTGAGTGCCTGTTTCGCGCTCTCCCGGCTTATCCCAAGCTGCTATTAGAAAGCGGAAAATCTATCGCTGCCAATAACGGTTTGAATGTTACCCGCCATATTTCCGATATAGAGCCCGCTTGAAACATAGTCGCTGTTGTTCCGAATAAGCTTCACACCTATCTGCAATATTTCAATTTTGGTAACGGGTATAACTCCATACATCTTTTATATTTTATCCGAAGCTTGCACAACTGTTGCACATTAAACTCTTAAAATGCAGGAAAGAGAGGGGTTGTCATAGGAGTTCCCGTTTATGATGGATCTGGTTGGCTGCTCCTTGCGCTGATCTTGGTATCTGTCGCGGTTTTTATGCTTTCGGGAAAAACTTTCGGCAGAAAAGGCGGCAAAACTGCAATAGAGCTCATCGAAGAGAGGTATGCCGGAGGAGAGATTGACGAAAAAGAGTATATAAAAAAGATGCTTGAAAGGGTAGAAGATGAGTCATAGACGCCATAAGCACAAAAAAGAGCCGGCAGAGGCCGCCCATACAACAGGAGTGGAGCATCATCACGAAGAGGACAAGACGGAACATGAGCATGGCACTCATGACGCTCATTCTCACGGCGATGGTCACGGCGGCGGCCACGACCACTCGACGATGGGACATATGCACCATATGGAGGATATGAAGCACCGCTTCATCGTGTCGACGATCGTAACCGTTCCGATTCTGATTCTTTCACCGATGATTCAGCAGTGGTTCGGATTTACGCTCAACGTCCCGTACCGCGAAACCGTCATATTCGTCCTGGCCACATTTATCTACCTCTACGGCGGCAAACCGTTCCTTACCATGATGGTAGACGAAATAAAGTCCCGCAAACCGGGCATGATGACACTTATCTCGATGGCTATAAGCGTTGCCTACTTCTATTCGGCCATGACACTCGTCATGCCGGGCGGAAAAGAGTTTTTCTGGGAACTCGCCACCCTTATAGACATTATGCTCATAGGCCACTATATCGAAGCCAAGAGTGTGCTGGGAGCCGCCGATGCGCTTGAAAAGCTGGTCAAGATGATGCCCAAAACGGCAATGCGCGTAAAAGCGGACGGCCAGTTAGAAGAGGTGGGTGTAGACGAGCTCGAAAAGGGGGACATCATACTGGTTCGTCCGGGCGGAAAGGTTCCCGCGGACGGGAAAGTCGCAGAGGGCGAAAGCATGACGGACGAAGCCTTTTTGACCGGTGAGTCCAAGCCTCTCTACAAAAAACCGGGCAGCGACGTCTTTATGGGAAGCACCAATATCGATGGGGCACTGCGCATCAAAATAACTAAAAGCGGCAAAGAGAGCTACCTCTCCCAGGTTATCGAACTTGTCAAAGAGGCTCAGCAGAGCCGTTCAAAAACTCAGGATCTCGCAAACCGTGCCGCAGCGTGGCTCTTTTATGCGGCCACAGGCATCGGAGCGGTCACATTCGCGGTATGGGCGTCGATAGCTTCACCGATGGATGCGGTACTTCGAAGTGTCACCGTACTCATCATCGCATGCCCCCATGCACTGGGTCTGGCGGTACCGCTGGTCGTCGCCATCTCGACATCGATAGCCGCCAAAAAAGGGATTTTGATACGAAACCGCCAGGCGTTCGAAACACTCAAAGATATAGACTCGATATGCTTCGACAAAACCGGAACGATCACGGAAGGGAAACTCTCGGTAAGCGACGTAATAGCCATAGAAGATGAGAAGAGCCTGCTGAAATATGCCGCCTCGATCGAGCAGAACTCAGAACATATCATCGCCAAAGCGATCGTAAACTATGTTAAATCGAAAGATGTTAAACCTGTCAAAGCCACCGATTTTACTGCTTTTCCAGGCATAGGCGCCAAAGCTGTCGTAGAAGGGCACACTGTAATGGTCGGAGGCCCACAGATCCTTTTGAAAGAGGCACTGGCACTGCCCGAAGAGCTCAAAAAGTATAAAAAGAGTGAATCGACCAAGGTCTGGGTAGCGGTGGACGGTAGGATAGTGGGAATCATCCTGCTCAAAGATACGATTCGAGAAACATCCGTAGAAGCGATCAAAACCCTGAAAGCACTCGATATAGAGACCTGGATGCTGACCGGTGACAACGAAGCAGTTGCGAAAGATGTAGCAGCCAAAACGGGGATAGACCACTTCGAGGCGGATCTCCTGCCCGACCAGAAGCTGAAAATCATCAGGAAGATACACGACAATGGCAAAGTCGTAGCAATGGTCGGCGACGGCATCAACGACGCACCTTCGCTTCTGACGGCCGATATCGGTATAGCGATAGGCACCGGAACGGATATAGCCATAGAGAGTGCAGATATCATCCTCACAAAAAGCGACCTGTACAGTGTCGTACCCGCCATAAAACTGAGCCGGGCTACATACTCGAAGATGGTCCAAAACCTCTGGTGGGCGAGCGGCTACAATATTTTCGCCATTCCGCTGGCGGCAGGGGTAATGGCTCCGTGGGGCATAATTATCGACCCTGCTGTCGGTGCCGTACTGATGTCTGTAAGCACTGTGGTCGTTTCACTTAATTCCCAGCTTATGAAGCAGGCAGAGACGATTTAGAGAGGTGGTGCGTCACGATGGAAAAGAGAGCCGGAAAATTCGATTTTGAACCAAACAGTACCAAGCTACTCTATTTGTGGCACTCCCTAATCACCGGCTCCGGTTTGCCTATGTAGTAGCCCTGAAGATAGTCGATACCAAGTTCCCTGCACATATCGGCGATCTCTTCATTTTCGACATATTCGGCTATAGTCTCTATTCCGAGCTTCTTCGCGAAATGGACGATACTTTCGACGAGCATCTTAGAATCTTCGTCCGTTACAAGATATCGGATGAGTGAAGCGTCTATCTTGTAGTAGTCAACCTTCATCTTGAGAAGGTAGTGGAAATTGGAGTATCCGCTGCCGAAATCGTCTATAGCTATCTTGGCTCCGAATTTGTGTACGTTACCGATAAATTCATTGATCAATACAAAGTCCGATATCTCTTCGGATTCCAGTATTTCGAAAGTAACGCGCTCGGGACTCGGGTAGTTTCTGAGCGCTTTGTAGATATGGTCTCTGCACATAGCATCTTTTATGTCGTTCATCGAGAGGTTGAGAGAGAAACTGCAGCTGCAGTTTTTGAAGTAGGCGAACGCCTCTTTTATCATGATCCTCGTTATGCTGGCATAGAGCCTGCTGTTTTGCGCAACTTCGAGAAATTCGTCGGGTGCATGCGTATTTCCGTTTCTGTCTATAAGCCTGACCAGTACTTCATACCTTCTTACTTTAGAGTCTCCTACCTTGACTATCGGCTGAAAATAGGGAACTATCCTATTCTCTTCGATCGCATCCTCGATCTCCTTCATCCATCGGATGTGCCGTTTATAATCGGCCTCCAGACCGGTGGAATTTCTGTAATACTCGTAGAGTTTTTTTCTCTTTTTGGCAGCATTGAGCGCTACGGAAGCCTTCTCTATCAGGCGTTCGGTCTGGTTCTCCACTACGCCACCCGTAACCGTTATGCGCAGCCCCTCAAGCTCTTTACTCTCGAAGGTGGTGCGATGAATCTCGCCCATGATCTCTTCTATCTTTTTCGGATCACAGCGCTCATACCCTACAATCGCAAACTCGCTACCACCGATTCTATAGAGCCTCGTATTAGGCGGAATGATCCTTTTGAGACTCTTCGCTATATCTTTGAGAACCTTGTCACCGAGTTCGAAGCCGTAGTAGTCGTTGAGCTCTTTGAAGCGGTCTATATTCAAAAGAAGCATGGAAACCGGTCTGCTCCCCTCCAGATCCTTTTTCAGCTGGTAGATGTTTCCAAGTTTGGTAAGAGGGTCTATAAAGAGCGAAGCGAGCAGTTTATCGTAATAGAAACGTATTCTGGACATCAGGGTGTTGAATGACTTCTCGAGCATCTTCAACTCTTTGCAGTCGGTATCTATCTCTATCTGTCTACTCAGGTCCGTATCTTCCCTTATCTTCGCTATCTCGGTGCTAAGCTCGGTCAGAGGCACCACAAGACGCCTGTCGAACACCCAGTAGAAAAGTGCGAAAAAGAGGAGGAGAAAGAGCGCGAGAGTGAGGATAAAGTAGAAGATCATCTGATCGAGCGAAACTATGATCTGCTGAGCTGGCATTTTTATATCTATGACACCGTTTATATCGCCCGCTTTCGCATTCTGATGGCATTTGAGACACCTCTGCTCCACACGTATCGGGTAGAGGTAGCGGATCGCATTCTCTTTGTCGATACGGATTATCTCGTGTCCTTTAAGAGCCTCCCGGATCAGTGGGTCCGATTCTACCTTCCGGTAATCTTCGGGGATACGTCCGTAAAGCTCCTCTACTTTATCGCTTCTGTATGTCTGTATATTCATGCCGGGACGGATCGTATTGAGCCGCTCCAGAATCTTTTTTATATCCTCTTTGCTCCACCCCTCCTGCATCTTCGTATAGAGGTTCTCAAAAACCAGTTCGCTGCTGTGGCGGGCATCTTCTATGGCCAGCTCGGTCAGCGCCTGACGCTTCAGGTAGAAGCCCACCGCCAGCTCTATGGCGAGACTTATAATCAAAAAGATGCCGATCGTATTGAGTATATGACGGCGAATGGTTACGAGCTTTTCTTTCGGCATAGCAAGATTATATCCAAAATGCATTCAAGCTGTCTCGTTCCGATCTTTGACGAATCGCCTGTAGAGCATCGGCAGCAGCACCAGTGTCAAAGCTGTAGATGTAATCAGTCCGCATATGACGACAATGGCAAGTGGCTTCTGAATCTCCGAACCGGGGCCCGTGGCAAAGAGCATCGGAACTAGAGAAAGCGCCGCTATCGAAGCGGTCATCATAACCGGCCTGAGCCTTCGCTTCGCACCCTCGACCACAACCTCCGAAATAGTGAGATTTTTGGCAAGCTCGTTGAAATAGCTTATCATCACCACACCGTTGAGTACCGCTATTCCCAAAAGAGCGATGAAGCCGACAGATGCCGGAACCGACAGGTAGCTCTTCGTGAGATAGAGGCCGAAAATGCCGCCTACCATCGCCAGCGGAATCGTCGTGAAGATGATCGCACTCTGCACAACCGAGCGGAAGGTCATATAGAGAATCATAAATATCAGAACAAGCGCTATCGGCACGACGATCATAAGACGCTGCATGGTAGCCTGCTGGTTTTTGAACTGCCCTCCGTAACTGATCGAGTAGCCTGTAGGCAGTTTCACCTCTTTTGCGATATTGGCTTTCAGGTTCTCCACGAAGCTGACAAGGTCGATACCGGTAACGTTGGTCTGGATCGATACGAAACGCCTTGCGTGCTCATGCTTTATCTCGACCGGGCCGCTGCTTCTTACGATAGTGACCACTTCGCCCAGCGAAATCGGCTCTCCTGTGGAGCCTACGAGATAGAGCTCGTCCAGACTCTTGCGAAGATAGTCGCCGCGGACGATGATTGGAAACTGCTTCATCCCCTCATATACGGTCCCTGTCTCCACTCCGCTCACCGCCGCTTTGAGAAGATGTGCCACATCGGCCTTGTCGAGGCCGTAGCTTCCCATCTTCTCATCGTTGAAACGGAGCTCCTGGTACGCCACCCCTTCGTTTTGCCGCATGTAGACATCCTGACTTCCGGCCGTCTTTTCGGTAATGCCCTTTACAAGAGTACCGAGCCTGTTGAGCTCCTCTATATCTTCGCCGAATATCTTTATGACCACATCGCCGCGCGAGCCGGTAAGCATCTCCGACGTTCTCATCTCTATCGGCTGGGTGAAGCTGTATTCGATCCCCTGAATCTTTTCGAGAACCTCCCTCATCTGCTCTTTGAGCCACTCCGTATCGGGCTTTCGCCACTCCGATTTGGGCTTGAATACCAAAAATGTATCGGTATCGTTCAGACCCATCGGATCGAGCCCTATCTCATCCGAACCGCTCCTTGCGATTATCGACTTGATCTCCGGAACCTCTCTCATCAGCTTTCTCTGGATCTCGGTATTCAGAGCGATTCCGGCTGGAATATTTATGGATGGCGGAGATTCTATACCGATAACGATATTACCTTCATCCATCGTAGGCATAAAGGTCTTTCCTATATGGCCAAAGGCGTAGAATGTCCCGGCAAGAAGCACCAAAAGAAGAGCGTAGATGATCTTCTCCGCTTTGAAAGAGGCTTTCAGCACCGGCTCGTAGAGTGCAAGTAGCCTGCGCATAAGCCATGTATCTTCATGCTTCGGTTTTCTGATGAAAAAGGAGGCTATCGTCGGGATTACAAACAGCGCGAAAAAGATCGACGAAGCGAGAGTGAATACGATACTGAGCGCTACGGGTGCGAAGAGTTTTCCGCCTAGCCCCTGAAGCATCAAAAGAGGGGTAAATACGATAATTATAATCATAACCCCCGATATTACTGGCACACTGACCTCTTTTGCGGACGTATAGATTATGTGCAGCCTTGTCGTATGACGGCCGGCCGGCTGCGCCAGCCTCGCGATGATGTTTTCCACCATGACTACGGCCGAGTCTATTATCATACCTATCGCTATGGCTATACCGCCGAGGCTCATCAGGTTGACACTTATGCCGAAGAGGTACATCAGTATGAAAGAGCTCAAGATGGCCAGAGGCAGAATCAGGGCCACCGTTACGGCGGAAATGAAACTGCCTAAAAAAAGTAGGAGTATCACGAGTACCAGCAGCACAGCCTCTGTGAGCGATTTTTGTACCATGCTTACCGCTTTGCCTATCAGATCACTTCTGTCGTAGAAGATGTTTATCGACGTCCCCTCCGGCAGATTCTTCTCTATCTCTTTCAGACGCTCCTTTACATGTGACACGGTACGCGAAGCATCGGCTCCTTTGAGGCCGAGCACCAGCCCCTGCACCGCTTCGCCCTTGCCGTCTTTGGTGACATAGCCGTAGCGCGTTAGAGCCGCCGTGGAGACCTCGGCAATGTCCGAAAGGCGCACTATAGCGCCGCCGTCGACCTTTATGACGAGGTTTGAAATCTCGCTGCTGCTGCTCATGCGTCCCGGAAGCCGCACCAGAAGCGCTTCGTCACCCCTTTCGATGCGCCCCGCTCCGAAATTGGCGTTGTTCTTTCGGATCTTCTCCTCTATCTCGTTGAGCGTTATGCCCAAAGATGCCATCTTTGCGAAATCGGGCTTTATCCTGAAGGTCTTCACCTCGCCGCCAAGTGCGTTTACGTCAGCCACACCCTCTATGTTTCGAAGTGCCGGGCGTATCACCCAGTCAAGAAGTGTTCGTTTTTGCATAAGGCTGAGATTCGGCGACTCTATCGTGAACATCAAAATCTCGCCGAGCGGCGTGGTAATCGGAGCGATCCCTCCGCTGATGGATGGCGGAAGGTCGTTTTTTATATTGTTGAAACGCTGGTATACGCGGTCGCGCGCCCAGTAGAGATCTGTCCCCTCTTCGAAATCTATGGTAACGTCCGCAAGCGCGTATTTTGATATCGACCTAACCATCTTCTGATTGGGAATCCCCTGCATCTCGAGCTCTATGGGAATCGTGATCTGCTGCTCCACCTCTTTGGGCGTCATACCGGGCGCTTTGATGATGATCTTCACCTGCGTCGTCGAGACATCAGGGAATGCGTCTATCGTAAGTTTGGAGTAGGAGATTATCCCACCGGCCGCGACAGCAAGAGCGATTATTACGGCAAATATTCGCTGCGAGAGTGCGAACGCTATCAGTTTATCAATCACCTTCGGCTCCTTCAAGCGCTCCTTTCAAGGCTATGACACCGCTGATGGCGACCTCGCTCCGCTCTGAGAGGCCGGGGGCAAGCAGGTAGACCTCTCTTCCGCTTCTGCCGAGCACGGTAACACGAAGAGGCCTGAACTTCGAACCGCTTTTTACAAAGAGAGCCTCACCGCCGCCATACTCTATGAGAGCCGACGATGGGAGCCTGTAGGCCTTTTTGGGCCAGTAGAGTTTTACGTTTCTCTTCTCTCCGGCCATAAGAGCGCTACCCTTGGGCGGCAGAAGGTGTACGGCTACCGTCTGGGTACGGGCATCGACTGTGGCCGAGACCGACTCGACTACAACCGGCTTCTCTTCTATAAATAGCCTGTCGCCTTTTTTGAGGCGTTTGGC
>WFYC01000082.1 GCA_015490295.1 Hydrogenimonas sp.
ATCGTTATGCCGCGCTCTTTTTCGATATCGTTGCTGTCCATGACACGCTCAGCGACCTCTTTGTGGGCTTCAAAAGTTCCCGACTGCTGCAAAAGGCCGTCGACGAGTGTGGTCTTGCCGTGGTCGACATGCGCGATTACAGCTATATTTCTGATGTTTTGCATATGTTCGTAGTCCTAAGTAGAAGTGTAGTATTTCGCGCATTATATCCAAAATTGCTTCAGATAGCATCCGCACTATCGATACAGATCCGGCATATCAGTTTTAGCCCCCTCTCTTTATCTCTTTTATCGGAAAGGAACAGATATTGCTTTTATTTCAAAAACCGAAATCTCTTCCGGAGAAAGGCCGTAGATGACATCTATATCTCACATGCCACTTCTAATGAAGCTTGAAGATATCGATACAGATCAGGGAAGCTCCCTTATGTCCAAAAAAGAGACCTCCCTTTTCAAAGAGCTTATGCAGCTCATCCAGAGTGATGAGACCGATCCGGAAACTCTTCAATCTCTTCTCGACACACTTGAAAAAGATCTGAAAAATAGCGGTCTGAAAAAGGAGGGAGCCGTAAAACCGGAACTCCCTTTCAACTGGATAGCATCTCATCATGGAGACGATCTGGAGGCCGAAAATGAGGCCTCGGCACAGAAACAGCCCGCCGTTTCGGAATCGAAACTTTACGCTCAGGTAGCTCTAGGGCAAAAAATTGCCGATGTGCCCGTAATGCAGGTTCAAGGTAATCTCTCACCCCGGGAGAGTGAGCCTGAGACTTCTGCCGCCGACAGAATCCGCCACGCCCATATCCTTTCGAGGGCCTTTTTGGAGCAGAACGTCAGGGAGCAGGAGATTGTTCACGATTTTAGAGCATCCAAAGACCTCAAAGAGCTTATCCGTACGGCCGAGCGTTACGGTCTCAGACCTGTCGGAGTGGAGATCGAAAACCAAAAACCGAAAACCGAAAACCTGATCCCTGAAATAAAAAAGATACCGTTGCCGTCTCCTCGTCTCGTTGAGCAGGCAGAGCATATTTCAAAAAGTGCGGCAACGGTGCTGCAACAAATCGAACACTCTGATCAGAGATCCCGGCTGCAGGTCCAACTCCAATCCCAGCCTCAAATGGATGCTAAAAAGGCAAATAGCCGTATAGATGGGACTCTCTCGCTGCAGGAACTTTTGAGAGAACCTGAAGAGAAGCGCACAAGAACCGAAAAACATCATATTGTAAAAGAAGGGACGGGAGAGATTGATCTTTTGAAGCTGCTCTCCGGCCTCGAGAGATCTATGCACACAAAGGGGAGCAGACATTCAGACGAAAAAAGTATAGAGGCATCGATGACGCAGCAGTCGCAAACACCCGCACCGCAAAACGATACTCTACCCGATATCGAGGAGGCCTTGGAGTTTGGCGGCAGTGAACCAAAAACGAGAGCCGCAGAGCATCTGAGTCAGAAGATAGTAGATGCGAAAGTAACGGTACGAAACTTTGCCCGAACGCTCCAAGAGCAGGTAGAAAACTATAAACCCCCGTTTACACGTATGCAGATCTCCCTGGATCCAAAAGATCTCGGCAGTGTCGACGTAACGCTCGTAAGCCGTGGCAACAACCTCCATATACAGGTAAATTCGAATCCGACCGCCATAGGAATAATGGCGACTCAGGGCAACGAACTGAAAAATCAGCTCGTATCTATGGGCTTTACCGATGTTCAGATGCAGTTCAACATGAATCAGCAGCAGGGACGACAGCAGTGGCAAAATAGCGGTGCAAACTATACCGAGAACGAAGAGACTCCCGATTTCTACGAATCGCTAGAGCTCATAATACCCCAGTACGTCTAAGGAGAAACAAGATGGATGTAACAAGCACAATCACACCAACCCCAACTACTGAAGCCACAGACCAGGTTTACAACCCGAATGGGATACTGGGAAAAGATGACTTTCTGCAGCTTCTGATTACCGAACTCAAATATCAGGACCCGACAGATCCGATGGATTCCGATAAGATCCTGACCCAGACCTCACAGCTGGCGACACTCGAAGCTCAGACCAATACGAACGACACGATGAAGCAGATTTCGGAAGCGTACAAAAGCTCTGCACAGTTTAGCACCATAGGCGCCATAGGGAAGATCGCGGATGTAGGAAACAGCGATATAAGGCTGGACGAAAGTGGAAAAGTCGGTTTCGAGGTCTATTTTCCAGAAGAGGCCGCTTCTGGAACACTACAGATTACCGATTCATCCGGAAACCTCGTCAAAAGTGTCGATCTGCCTTCGCTATCATCCGGTGTACACGCTTTCGAGTGGGACGGCACCGACGCATCCGGAAACCAGGTGGATGCCGGAGTCTACCAGGTATACGTCTCCTACACGACCTCTTCGGGAAAAGAACTCGATACGAGAGTGGGGCTATACCCCATCGAATCGGTCAGGTTCGAAGACGGGGAGGCCCTTTTGAAACTCGGGTCCAACTATGTGCCTCTCGCACAGGTAAAAGAGGTCTACGGAGACTGAGATGAACAGATCTTTCTATAACGGAATATCGGGAACAAAGACACATCAAAGCGGTATAGACATCTGGGGAAACAATATAGCCAACGTAAATACCGTAGGGTACAAAACCAATCTGCCGGAGTTTAGCTCCATATTTGCACAGACTCTTACGGAAGGTAACGGCTCGCCTACGAGCGACCAGATTGGACTGGGTTCCAAACTGGACTCTACAGCCATAAGCATGAACCAGGGTACACTTCAACAGAGCGACAACCCGCTCGATCTGGCCATTCAGGGCGACGGCTGGTTCGGTGTAAGCGGTATGAACAACAGACAGTTTTTTACAAGAAACGGGCTCTTCTCTACAAATGCGGACGGTTATATCATAGACGGTTACGGCAATTTCCTGCTCGGAACAAGTGCGAACAATATAGGATATGCGGCAGATCCGGAAGATCCAGCCAAAACCATCGCCGTTTTGAACAGATCTGTATCGTCGGTAGATCTCTCATCCCCAGAAGCGCAGGGTAAACTTCAGCTTCCGGCACGCATGTACTACCCTCCCGAAGCCTCTACAAGAGCCGAATTCAAGGCAAATCTTCCTGTCGACTACCTGCCGGGGCAGAGATTCAACACCAAAGCGGGACTTATCGCACCGGACGGCTCGAAACATACTCTAACGGTAGTATATACCAAAAGTGACGTTCAGCCTGCCCTTGGAAGCGCATGGGACTATAGAGCCTTTATAGATGATGAAGCGAATCCGTACTCGGAAGTTACCGGCCGGTTGGAGTTTGATGAGCAGGGTGGGCTTAGAACAGTTCCGACTACTTTTACCATAGACAACCACGGCGGACCGGTGGAAGTGACACTCGGAACCTCGGCATACGACGGTCTGGTATCTATAGCAGGAGCCGATATAGCTACCTCTTCCAACGCCGACGGATTTCCCGAAGGATATCTAAACGGTTATAGAATCGACCAGGAGGCAAACATCATAGCCTCTTTTAACAACGGTAGATTAAGTGCAATTGGAAAAGTGGCCGTTTTCCACTTCCAAAACGACCAGGGTCTGGAAAAGGCGGGTTCCAACATATATATGTCATCATCAAACAGTGGCTCGGCGACATTTTTCAAAGATGCCGACGGAAACACAGTACTTGGAGCAAATGTAATAAATAATGCGCTTGAAAACAGTAATGTGAACCTTGCAACCGCGCTTACCGAGCTTATCGTAATGCAAAAAGCATTCGATGCGAGCGCAAAAAGCATAACTACCTCAGATCAGATGATCCAGAAGGCGATCAATATGAAAAAGTAGGAATGGATTTTGCTTATAATCTTAATAATAATGAAAAGAAGAATAAAAATCACTATTAAAGGATAGACTCATGATGCGATCACTCTGGGCCGGCGTATCCGGACTGCAATCTCACCAAGTCGCGATGGACGTAGAGGGCAACAACATTGCCAACGTTAACACGAACGGCTTCAAATACTCCCGTGCGAACTTTGCCGACTTGCTGAGCCAGACAAGTAAAATAGCCACCGCTCCGCAGGGTGGACTCGGCGGAAAGAACCCGATGCAGATAGGACTTGGAACCTCCATACAGAACGTAAGCCACATCTTTTCACAGGGATCGGTACAGAATACGGATAAAAATACAGATGTGGCGATACAGGGTGACGGCTTCTTCATAGTAAGCGGAGACGGCGGCAAGACACAGAAGTTCACAAGAGCGGGAGACTTCAAGTTCGATGCAAATGGGAACTTCGTCGACAACAACGGCTACATTGTTCAGGGGTGGGTAAGAGATACAGATACGAACCTGATAGACTCCACCGCCCCTATTCAGGATATCAACATACCGCCGGGGCTCACTACACCCGCAAACGCCACCACGTTCATACAGCTGAAGGCCAACCTTAACTCGGGCGACACCATCGTCAACAAAGCACCTACATATCCGCTCGATTCTACCGACGGGTTGGGAGTGAACGAGAAGAGCGACGATATGGGCGTACTTTTCAACGGCAACGGAGAGGCGTTCAATCTGCAGCCTCCGGTAGGCGGAGTAGGCGGGCAGGGGGTAAGAGTATCCTTCGACAACGGTACGACCACCGTTCTTTTCAGATATACCAACGATCCGGCACAGGTTACCAACCCAACGAACCTCGCCGACGGCAGTACAAACTACTTCAGAACCACCGAAGATCTCAGGCGTCAGCTTCAGGATCTGGCCCAGGCGCAGTCAGCGGCCGCCCAGGTCACCGTGAACGATCAGGGTAAATTCCAGTTGAGCAACAATGGAGCGGGAAGCGACCTGACCATTTCAGTATCCAGCATTGTGGATGCCAACACTCAAGAGAACCCTCTCTTTACCCAGGCGATCGGATCGCTCGCCGGTCTGCTTCCGGCAAATACGACGAGCGTTAAACTATCGCAGCCCATCACGGCGGCGGTACACTCCTCGAGTATAGACGTATTCGACTCCCTTGGAACCAAACATACAGTACGTTTCGATTTCAGAAAAACCGGTTTCACCGCAACGGGCGGTACCTCCTGGACATATGTCGTCTCCGTACCGCAGCCCGGCACCATCGCCGGAGCCATAGCTCCCAACGAAAATATCCTCGAGGGGGGCACCATCGATTTCAACTCCGACGGCTCCCTGGCACAGTACAACCCTCCCGGTATCACCTATACCGCCAACAACGGCTCCGCTCCAAACCAGCAGATCGACTTCAAGTTCGGAACGATCAACGGATTCGACGGAATCACGAGCTACGACTCCGAATCTTCAACGGCGGGTATAAGCCAGGACGGTTTTCCCGGCGGCGATCTCGTCGGTATCAGGATCGATCAGAGTGGTACACTGATCGGCTCTTTCAGCAATGGACGCTCATTCGGCCTGGCGCAGATAGCTATGGCAAAATTCGCCAACAACGAGGGTCTAATGAGCGACGGCGGAAACATATTCATTCAGTCGGCCAACAGCGGCGACCCGATAATAGGAAAAGCCAACAGCGGCGGACGTGGATTTATAAACTCCTCGTCGCTCGAGATGTCAAACGTCGACCTGAGCCGCTCTCTTACGCAGCTGATTGTCGTACAAAGAGGCTACCAGGCCAACTCCAAAACGATCACCACATCCGACCAGATGCTCCAGACCCTGCTGCAGTTAAAACAGTGAAAGTGAAAAACTAAAAACTAAAAGTTCAGGATGGCTGCTACGCAGCCTTCCATTCTAACAATAAAGAGGGGTAAAGCCCCGTTCAAACGACGAATGACGAATAGACTCACGACAATCCATAGATCTCCCGATACCTCTGCAACGCGTACCTGTCGCTCATTCCGGCTATAAAATCTGCTATGACCCGGCTGCCGTTTTTGCTCTGAAGCATCTCTTTGTACTCTTTGGGCAGAAGGTCGTTATCTTCACTCATCGCCGCATACAGCTTTTTTATGCACTCCTTTCCCGCATGCATCTTGCTCACTATCCTCTCGTGGCGATATAGTTTTTTGAACATTATCTTTTTCAACTCTTTGATCTGTGTTGCGAGCTCTTTGTTAAAAGCTATCGGGGCCGGCTCTTTTGCCGGTATCGTTTTACAGAGAATCTTTTGGGTATCGGGTACATTTTTTCGGCTCGACTCTATGAGTTCGGTAACAAGGTGGCTTATGAGCATCCCGACAAAACGGTATCGGTGCAGTTTGGTACCTCTTTCGAGCCCCTCTTCGCGCACCTTCTCGTCGATCATCGCGGCAAGAGGATTCTCGAGAATATCTTCGAACGCTATGAGCCCGAACTGTATGCCGTCGTCTATGTCGTGGCTTATGTAGGCGATCTCGTCTGCATGGTCGACTATCACCGCTTCCAAAGAGGGGTGGTAATCGAGCCCAAACGTCTCATCGTACCACTCGTTTAAAAACGGTTTTCTGTAGGGGTAGGAGTGTTTCAAAATTCCTTCCAGTGTGGCAAAAGTGAGATTGAGCCCGTCGAACTGCGCATACCTCTTCTCTAGCTTCGTCACCACTCTGAAAGATTGGAAGTTGTGGTCGAACCCATTTTCGTTTCCGCTCTCTTTCAGACAGACATCGAGCGTATCGCCGCCGACGTGACCGAACGGTGTATGCCCCAGGTCGTGCGCCAGCGCGATGGTTTCGGCAAGGGTCTCATGACACCCCAGCGCATTCGAGACGGCCCTGGCAATCTGGCTCACCTCCAGGGAGTGGGTGAGCCTCGTCCTAAAATAGTCCCCTTCGTGGTTTATGAAAACCTGCGTCTTGTACTCCAGTCTCCTGAACGAACTGGTATGGATAACCCTGTCGCGATCTCTTGCGAACGGATCCCTGAAATCGGCTATCGCCGGATTGAAACGGTCGGTACATCTCATATCTATAATTCCTTCAAAACTTCCGAATGAGCTTTTTATTTTTTTTCGATTATAATATCTCAAATTCGATTCAAAAAAGGATGCGCATGAAAATAACTCTGCTACACCACACGCCACTGGAAGTTTGTGCCCATGCCATCCGCACATGCTGGCAGAGTTTCGACAAAAGCGACGGCGGCGGAGAAAAAGATAGAGAGCTGATCGACCGCGTAGGCAACAAGTTCAAGCACGCCAGTACACTCGAACATCTTGTATACACCTTCTACATACAGGGCATAAGCCGCGCCGTACTGCAGGAGCTTGCACGCCACCGAATGGCTTCGCTCAGCGTAAAGAGCACCCGCTACACACTAAAAGAGCTCAAAGAGGAGACTCCTTTTTCGACCACAGATATAGAGAGGGCCGAAAAGTACCTAGTCATGACAGAGAGCGCCCTGGTAAACGAGATGAGCATAAAAGCGCTTGAGAACCTACGGCAGCTGCTTGTAGAGGGAATCTCAAACGACAAAGCGAAATATGCGCTTCCCGAGTGTTATAAAACCGAACTAACATGGACTATAAACGCCAGGAGCCTTCAAAACTTCCTCGAACTAAGAAGCGACAAGGCGGCACTCTGGGAGATAAGAGATCTGGCGCACGCAATCTACGAGAAACTCCCCGACGAGCACAAATATCTTTTTCATATCAAGAACTACGAAGAGAGTGAATAACGAATTAAAAACTAAAAATTCAGGAAAGGTCGCTCTACTCCCTTTTATTTCAAATAAATTCCACGCCAAAGGCGTGGCATACCTAAACTTTTAACTTTTCGTTTTTAGTTTTTAGTTAAATTCTCTGCGCATGCGTTATCGCCACGGCCATCGCATCGGTTATGTCCAGCGGTTTTATCTCCCTCTTTATTTTCAAGATACGTTTTACCATGAAGGCGACCTGCTCCTTGGCCGCTTTTCCGTTGCCGGTCAGAGCCTTCTTTACCTGAAGCGGCGTATACTCGGAAAAGTTTCCGATCTCCTGCAGAATCTTCAGGCTCAGAGCGCCTCGAAACTGCGCAAGTTTCAAAACCGTTTTGGGGTTGTATGCGTAGAAGATATCCTCTATCGCCACCTCGTCTACACTGTTCGCTTTTAAAACAAGGTCGAGCCCCTCGACCAGCTCCACTATCTGGTGCTGGAGAATCTTCTGCTTTATTTTGATGAGGCCTGCCTCAACCAGAACAATCGACCGGCCCTCTTTTTTAACTATCGCGTACCCGCAGTTTCTGCTGCCGGGGTCTATACCGAGTATATTCAACTTTTCACCCTCTTATTCACAGTGTGAATAGTATACTTTTCACACTTTCGTAACCTTATTTTAACGAAGATGAGATAAAATATTCACACACTTTATTCACAGGTTGAAAAATGCTAGGTAACCAGATTCTGGAACTTCTGAAGCAGGAGATTCCGCAGATCGAGTTTGAGCGCTACATAAAGCAGCTTCAGTATGACGAAGAGGCATCGAGGTCCGATATAGCGGTATTTTACGCACCGAATCCCATCATAGCGAAATGGGTCGACACCCGCTACGCCCAGAAGCTGTCGCACCTTTTTGAGCTCAAAACCGGCGTCAAGCCGGACGTTGTCGTAGAGGTGAAAAACAGGAAAAAAGCGGCTACCGCGCAGAAGAAGGGTGAATTGTCCGAAACCCCGGCGGCGAAGAGTTCCGCAAAAAGCACCATCTTGAACCCGTCATATACGTTTGAAAGCTTTGTAGTCGGAAGCTCGAACCAGTTTGCATATACCGCGGCACTTAGAGTGGCCGAAAAACCGGGCGAACAGTACAACCCGCTCTTCATCTACGGCGGGGCTGGCCTTGGAAAGACACACCTTCTTCACGCCATCGGGAACTTCAATCTCCAAAGAGGCAAACAGGTTATATTCACCTCTTTGGAGCAGTTCATGAACCAGTTTACACACCACCTTAGAAACCACACCATGGACCGCTTCAGGGACAAATACAGAAGCTGCGATATTCTTCTGCTCGATGACATACAGTTTCTAAGCCGAAAGGAGGAGACGCAAAAGGAGCTTTTCCATACATTCAACGAACTCCACGGCGCCGGTAAGCAGATAGTCATGACATCAGACCAGCACCCCAAGAAGATCGCAGGGCTTGAAGAGCGCCTCAGAAGCAGATTCGAGTGGGGTCTCATAGTAGACATACAGCCGCCGGAGCTCGAGACCAAAATCGCCATCATAAAAAAGAAGTGCGAACTAAACGGTATACATCTGGATAACGACATCGTAAACTACATCGCGGCCAACATGGGAAACAATATCCGGGAGATCGAGGGGATAATCATCCAACTGAACGCTTTCGCAAATATGATGAATCAGAACATCACACTCGAATTCGCTAAAAACGTGGTAAAAAACCAGCTCAAAGAGCGAACCGAAAATATAACGATAGACGACATAGTCAAAGTCGTCTCAAAAGAGCTGAACGTTAAACCGAGTGAGATAAAGAGCAAGAGCAGAAGCAAAAATATCGTCGCCGCAAGGCGCATTGTCATCTACCTCGCCAGATCGCTGACACCCAACTCGATGCCGAGTCTCGCACAATATTTCGGAATGAAAGACCATACCGCCGTAAGCCACGCGATGAAAAAGATAAACGGGCTCATCGACAAAGACGAGACCTTCAAGGCGAAAATAGAAGAGCTGAACCACAAAATAACTTCGGCCACATCCGAATAGCGGCTCTAACGGCCCTTGAATGGAGCGATTCTATTTATTTTGAGGAGAAAAAAAGATATAATAGATCCCAGTGAAAAAAGGTGAATAGATTTGTTTCTCTGCCCTATTTTCAATCGCCGCATTCTAGCAGTGCGAATCAGCTTTTTCACAAAAACACGGCAAACGACTACTGCTACTAAGACTATTAAAAATATAAAGGAGTTCCGATGAGACTTGCTGTAGCCAAAAGCACGCTCGAATCACTGCTTATCAATCTCCAGCCGTTCCTGGAGAAGAAAGATACGTCACAGATCACTTCACACATTCTGCTGACGGCGAAAGATAACGGATTGACGGCAAAAGCTACCGACCAGGAGATTGGGCTTACGATAGATACGGAGCATGTAAGCATACAGCTCGAAGGCAAGGCTACGGCAAACGGAAAGAAGCTTCTCGATATAGTCCGTATACTAAAAGAGGGCGACATCATACTAGAAACAATCGAAGAGACGCTCCACATAAAGCAGGAGAATTCGAGATTCAAACTCCCTATGTTCAACGCAGACGAATTCCCTACATTCCCGGATATAGACGATCTTCCCTCGATAGAACTCGACTCCATGAAACTTATACAGATGTTCAAAAAGGTCTCTCCGGCTATAGATACGAACAACCCGAAGTATGAACTCAACGGAGCCCTTTTGAATATCAAGGAGAATGAAATAGACGTAGTCGGAACCGATACGAGAAGGCTCGCCATAGGAAAGATAGAGAACAGCAGCGGTACGACTCTCTCAATGATCATTCCCAAAAAGGCGATCATAGAGATTCAGAAACTCTTCTTCGATCAGATAGAGATACACTATGACGAGACGAACCTTATCGTAACCGCTCCGGGATACTACTTCTTTACACGTCTTATAAATGGAAAGTATCCCGATTACGAACGAATCATTCCCAAAAGCGTAAAATACTCTCTTACACTTCCCAAAAGCAAAATCATCGAAGCGATAAAACAGATAACCACGATCTCCCAGGAGATCAAGATGACATTCGAACCGGACTCCATAGTATTCAAAAGCCTAGGAGACGAAAACTCCGAAGCGCAGACGGAGATCGCGGTTGAAACCGGCTTCGAAAACAAATTCGTTCTCGCTGTAAACAGCAGATATCTTCTGGACTTTCTGAGCAACATAGACACGGAGACCTTCACTATGGGGCTAAACGAACCCAACCTGCCGTTCATAGTAGAGAGCGGAAACTTCTCCACCGTCATAATGCCTATCATAATCTAAGGAACCCAATATATGAGTAACCAAAACTACGGTGCAAGCAATATCAAAGTTCTAAAGGGGCTCGAAGCTGTAAGAAAACGCCCCGGAATGTATATAGGAGACACATCCGTCAAAGGTCTGCACCACCTTATATACGAAGTGGTGGACAACGCCATAGATGAAGCGATGGCGGGATACTGCAACAAGATAAAAGTCACACTTAAAAAAGACGGCAGCGCTGTAATCAGCGACAACGGACGCGGTATTCCCACCGACATCCACCCGACCGAAAAGGTCTCCGCGGCTACGGTCGTCCTTACGGTTCTGCATGCCGGAGGAAAGTTCGACAAAGATACATACAAAGTCTCGGGCGGTCTGCATGGAGTCGGCGTGAGCGTGGTCAACGCACTAAGCTCGAAACTCCACATGACCATATACAGAGAGGGCAAAATACACGAGCAGGATTTCGAGAAGGGGATCCCCCAAAACGAACTGACGGTAACCGGAAACACGAGAAAGAGCGGAACGACCATACAGTTCTGGCCCGATGCCGAGATATTCGAAACCGTCGATTTCCAGTTCGATATCCTCTCCAAACGTTTCAAAGAGCTGGCGTATCTGAACCCCAGGATAACCATAGCTTTCGAAGATGAGCGAAACGGGAAAAAGGAGCTCTACCACTTCGAGGGGGGGATACATCAGTTCGTCTCCGATATGGCAAAAAAAGAACCTATATGTTCCGTTATAGGGTATTCTGAAAAAGTGGAAGATATAGAGGTCGACATAGCTTTCGAGTATACGACCGCCTATGACGAAAAACTGCTGAGCTTCGTAAACAACATCAGAACTCCCGAGGGCGGTACCCATGAAAGCGGTTTCAGGGCAGGTCTTACCAGGGCCGTAAGCAGGTATCTGCAGGACAATGCCAGCACAAGGGAAAAAGATACGAAAATAAGCGGTGAAGATGTAAGGGAGGGTCTAGTCGCCGTTGTCAGCGTACGGGTGCCGGAACCGCAGTTCGAAGGTCAGACGAAAGGGAAGCTCGGAAGCAGCTATGTAAAACCTCTGGTTCAAAAACTCACCTACGAAAAACTGACGAAATATTTCGAAGAGAATCCGAACGACGCGAAAGCGATAATGCAAAAAGCGCTTCTTGCCGCCAAAGGGCGCGAAGCTGCGAAAAAAGCGAGGGAGCTCACACGCCGCAAAGATGCGATGACCGTGGGAACGCTTCCGGGCAAACTCGCCGACTGCCAGAGCAAAGATGCCTCCATAAGCGAACTCTACCTTGTCGAGGGCGACAGTGCGGGAGGCTCCGCAAAACAGGGCAGAGACAGGGTTTTTCAGGCGATTTTGCCTCTGAAAGGAAAGATTCTCAATGTCGAAAAGGCCAGACTCGACAAGATACTGAAATCGGACGAGATCAAAAACATGATCACCGCTCTCGGATGCGGCATAGGCGAAGAGTTCAACCCCGACAAGCTTCGATACCACAAAATCATCATCATGACAGACGCCGATGTAGACGGAAGCCATATCCAGACACTTCTTCTGACATTCTTCTTCAGATTCCTCAAACCGGTCATTGAAGAGGGATACCTCTATATCGCCCAGCCTCCCCTCTACAGATACAAAAAAGGGAAGCAGGAGATCTATCTCAAAGATGACAAGGTGATGAACGAATTTCTTATAGAGAGAGGCATAGATGCACTCGATGTACAGGGGATGGGTACGAAAGATCTGACCGAGCTTTTCAAACTTGTAGCCTTCTACAGAATGACTCTCAAGGAGCTCGACAAACGCTTCTCCCTAGTCGAAATAGTCCGCTACCTCATAGAGAATCCCGATCTGCTCGCACTCGACAACCAGGCACTTTTCGAGGAGATAAAGGCCTTTTTGGACTCTCGTGGCTACAACATCCTTAACAAACATATAGGCGAAGAGTCCATCCACCTCTACGTTCAGACAGAAGAGGGACTCGAAGAGATACTGATAGACGACCGGCTCTTTACAAATCCATTCTATAACGAAGCGAGATATATCTACGAAAAGATAAGCGAACGGGACCTTTCGATTTTCGAAGGAAAGGATCTGCTCGAAATGCTAGAAGAGATCGAGAAGAGTGCAAAGAAGGGTGCGTACATTCAGCGCTACAAGGGTCTTGGAGAGATGAATCCGGAGCAGCTGTGGGAGACTACAATGAACCCTGAGAACAGGCGGCTTTTGAAAGTTACCATAGACGATGCACAAGAGGCAAGCGATGTCTTCACTCTATTTATGGGCGACGAGGTAGAGCCGCGCCGTCAATATATCGAAGAGCACGCCAAGGATGTCAAGCACCTGGATGTATAACTGATGCTCTACTCCGAATCTCAAGAGAGGGCCAGACGTTTCCGCCTTGCCCTGCGGATGGGGATTCCCATCCTGCTGCTTATAGGTGTCGTAATCACCTATATGGCGGTTCAAAACAGGTTCGAACTCTCCAGGTTCGACATAGTACTTGTAACCGCTGTTCTCTTCATATCTACATATTTTCTCTTTTTTCTGATAAACCTCGGACAGGCCGAAACCTATATCGACCGAATGACCGGCGCGTTCAACAGAGCTTCCCTGCTCGAAAACCTGAACTCCAAAATAGGCTCACATAAGACCTACAGCGTAATTTTGTTGCGACTGGACAACCTACCTTTTATAAACGACCACTATGGTATAGACCGTGGCGACAAGCTGCTCAGACTCTTCGTGCACCTTCTGGACGATTTTTTGAAACTGCATGATGTAAAAGAGGCGGTTATCGGTCGTTATCACGGAGGCGACTTCATAATCGGACTGCCGCTGCCTGTACAGAAGAGTCTGGAACTTATGGAAGAGTTCGAATCCACTTATCAGGAGATCGGCCACATAGCCGTCGAGTACAAATATACCGGTATAGACAAAGAGGAGTCGACTGCGCAGACCTCTGCCGTCGTAAACCACCTCTACGATACGATTTCACAGCAGAAGAGCTCCTCTTTACCGAAGCGAAACGGTGAAAAAAAGATAAACCCCGGCACTTTAGAGCGCGAGATCGTAGACGCCGTAAAGGGTGAGAGACTTCTGCTCCACTACATCCCAACCCTGAATACCCACACCAAGACGATAGATCTCTTTGAAGTGGGAGTCAGGCTGAAAACGGAACACAACGGCATACTGCCGCCGAAGAAGTTCATACCGGTAGTCAACAGGCTCGGACTTGAGAGAAGATTTGACGAAGCTCTTTTTCATGCCGTCTGTAAAGATGCGAAGATGGTCGAAAGTGAAATCAGATTCAGTTTCAATATATCACCGTTCTCCCTTCGCAACGAATCGTTCGTAGAGAGTATCAAAAAGATCGCCACTGAAGAGGGAGTATCTTACGACCGCATGATTATAGAGCTTTTCGAAAACAGACCGTTCAAAGACCTGAAACGCTACAGGGTCATACTCGATGAGCTAAGAGAGCTCGGCATGGAGTTCGCGCTGGACAATTTCGGAGCCCAGAATGCAAGTTTCGAGTACATAAAAAAGCTTCCCGTAGATATGGTGCAGTTCGACAGAGAGTTTACTCTGTCATACAGCAACCCTAAAATTGCCGCCCTTCTTTACGCCTACATAAACGCTTGTAAAAGTATGGAGATTAAGACATTGGTCAAATGGGTCGATAATGAAGAGAGCCTGCAGCGGTTCAGTGCTCTTGGAGTGGACTATATACAGGGTTTTGCAGTCTCGAACCGCCCTTTGGATAGCGAATCGTTGATAAAAAAATATGGAGGAGAGTAAAAGATGCGCTACGGAGAGGAGATAGTAGCCGGTTTCGATGTGGACAAAGATCTGGAAATCTGGCCCAACAAGTTTCAGAAAAACTACAAAATAACGATAACACTGCCCGAGTTCAGCTGCCTATGCCCAAGAAGCGGCTACCCTGACTACGCCACTTTCAAGCTCGAATATATTCCGGACATGTGGGTCGTGGAGCTCAAAGCGATAAAACTATACATAAACTCGTTTAGAAATAGGCACATAAGCCACGAAGAGAGCGCCAACGAAGTCTTCGACGTACTCTACAGAAAACTCGAACCAAAATGGATGAAACTGACGGCAGATTTCAACCCGCGCGGAAATGTCCATACACTCATAGAGATAGACAGCGATCGGTTCGAAAAGGAGAAGTGAGAGCATGGTAAGGATGCACTTTTTCTCTCTTTTGGCGGCAGCCGTTTTAATCTTTTCAGGCTGTGAAACGACCCAGCAGAAATCGAGAATCATCGACAGGGAGCAGCATAAAATAAGCTACGCCAAATCGATACTCGGACAAAAGAGCGAACCGGACCCAAAAGAGCTTAAAAAGATGGAGCTCGAGTCGCAAAAAGAGATAGCCAAAATCCAGATGCAAAAAGCGATAGAGGTAGAGAGGGTAAAAGCCGAGGTAAAAAAGGCTGAACTTCAAAGCCGAAAAGAGATAGCGCTAAAAGAGGCCGAGATAAAAAAGAGCCGAATCGAAAACGAAAAGAGCAGCGACAACTGGTTCATAATACTCTCCATACTCTTCTTCTCCATCTTCACCATACTGCTATACAGACTCTTCAGAGAGCACCAGAGAACGAAACTCCAACTCCACAAAGAGAGAATGGCGCACGAAGCGAACATGAAAGAGAAAGAGCTGCAGGCGCAGATAGTACAAAAACTGATAGACGCTGCCGGCAGCGGAAAACTGACCCCCGAACAGCACGAACGCCTTCTCGACTCCCTGAACAGTTCCAGACGCCTCCCCTACGGCAGGTAGGGATGCGTAGGCGGACTCTGTTTTAGTCATTCGCCGTTATCGTTTCGGGAGAGGAATCTTTTTAGATCGTCATTTATGATCTTTGCAAGTTCCGGCGGCTCCAAGACACTTATGTCGGGAAGCCACCGTTTTATAAAGGGTGTAATCTCGATAGGCTGAGTATAATCTACAGTAAACTCAATAGCGCCGTCTTCGTGTCTCTTTTTGAACCGCTGGGTAGGGAAGAACGGCTTCATACCTTTCTCGAAATAGATCGATACATCGGCCGAAGCGAGCAGGCGCGCCGTCTTGAACGGCAGATTCAACGTCATGGCGTTTTGCACTTTCTCGAAAAATCTGACGTACTTTCGCAAAACTTCCGGTCTGTAGCACGATTTTTTGGAGTATCTCACATTCGTTATGAAAGCGAGTCTTAAAAGCCTCAACTCTCCTGCCGCCGTTTCGGCCGCCAGGTACCAGTTGTCGTTCATATGCATCAGTTTAAGACACTTGATATCTTCGAGGATCTCGGAGTCGTATCTGCAATACTCCACGGTTCTGTACTCATGCAGTTTCACGGCACGCCTAAATTCGATGAATCTCTCTTTCAAACTCCCCTCTTCAAGATTTTCGAACGGTGTCCCTACAAATTGGAAAGTCCCTTCGTCCTCTTTTAGAGCTCTCTTCAGACTCTCTTTTGCCACGCTGGAGTACTCTTTTAGTAAAGATAGGTCGTTTTCGTGGATAAGCTGCAAAAGCCATCCCAAATCGTCCCCTGACTCGATAAAAAAGCGGAAAATTTCGCGAACGTCCTTTTTTTTGTCCACCACGCGGTAGACCGTTACTCGACGTCCGCTGCGTTCTGTCTGCCTCTTTTCGGTTATTACGATATCTCCGTATTTTTCATGGATATCTTCGAGGTATCGGCGGAGCGTCCGCTCGTTTATACCCAGTTCAAGCTGTATGCGCTCGTTTTGAGCATATATCTCTTCTCCTTTGGCCAGCTTTTCCATCAGGATCAGCAGGTTGTCTATCTTTTTTCGTATAGCGGTTTCAGCCATTGTCACTCCTTCAACCGATCTGCATTTCGGTTATGAGGTAAACAGGTTTCTGCTCTATCCGGTCTCTATGAGCCGATATGACTTTTGCGTACTCCTTCGCCATACCTGATTTTACCATTTTTTAAGTATATGCGGTTACTCCTTGTTTGAAAATATCTTTCAACCGGAATATAACTATACCTGTTTGCTATGGCAAACAGATTCAGAAACAATAACGGCTTAAAAATCCCCTTCAAATCGGGTCTGACTGTAATTGTATAGAGTTACATACGATAAAGGGGTGATAGTCTCAATCCCCTTCAAATCGGGTCTGACTGTAATACAAAAGGAGGAATCATGGAAGAGAAAGACATTGCTTGTCTCAATCCCCTTCAAATCGGGTCTGACTGTAATTAATAACAGAGATTGTCGCAAGCAAAGATATTGTCTCAATCCCCTTCAAATCGGGTCTGACTGTAATCTCAATGAAAAAATAAAAGGAGATTGGAAATGAGTCTCAATCCCCTTCAAATCGGGTCTGACTGTAATTTAAAGCGATCCGTTTTCAAACACGCCGGATTCGTCTCAATCCCCTTCAAATCGGGTCTGACTGTAATGCTGGAGACTTGGTGCGCGATGTTACGATCTGCGGGAGTCTCAATCCCCTTCAAATCGGGTCTGACTGTAATAAACATGGAAAGGAAAATACAGATGAGTAAAAGGTCTCAATCCCCTTCAAATCGGGTCTGACTGTAATAAATGAAAAAGATAGCTTCGATAAACGGCTTTGAGTCTCAATCCCCTTCAAATCGGGTCTGACTGTAATAGCACCGTTTTTCATGGCACCGTTGGCCGAGGGTCTCAATCCCCTTCAAATCGGGTCTGACTGTAATGGCAACACATGGGCTGCAAACACCATAAAATCGGTAGTTCCAAGATTTGTTGATTTCTTAAATATTGCTGATAAAGCAAAAATCGAGCTTTCTGCCACTCTTGAACCCCCTCTTTTCGGTTAAATCAAATCTTAAACCATACTTTCAAGTCAAAATCGCCGTATCCGACAGGTCGATAGCCTGTCCCAGACGGATTCCGACCCCCAAAACCGTATAGATTCGCACGTCGTCTTCGAACGGATCGATGATTTCGTCTATCGTGTCTATTATAACAAAAAGATCGTCTTGGGATGCTGACGGCATGAAAAAGACGGAGTACTGTATACGTATGGCCGCTTTGCACAGCTCCTTGGTGAGATGCCGCAGACGTTTCGCATCGGAGATATCGTAACAGATCAGATAGTCGGCCTTTTTCACCGGGACCACCTTACTATTTTTCCTATGATGTTGCGATGTGCGTCTATGAAATAGACCGGAAAGTGTCCAGAGAGATAATATGCATCCGATATACTCATCCTGACACCCTTGTTGATATAGAGGGCCTCTATCTGCATGAATCCTACATACTGCTTTTCGTACACTGTTTCATACTCTATCCAGCTCTCTTTCACCAATATTTTGGCGCGTCTATTTGTCACGATGAGTGCACGTTTCACGATATGGCGCTCCGAAGCAGTGCTATTTCGCCGTCGATATCGGACATCCGGTCGTTTAGGAACTCTTTCACTTCCGGCCATAGCTTTTTGCGAGATTCGTAACGGAGCCATACACCGCCTTTTTTGGTAAAATCTGTCGTCTCGAGACACTTTTGCGTGAACCACTCGGCGACCTGCCGGTTGGCCGCGGCACGGAACTTTTCCAGTATATCCGAAGCGAGAGCGAAATGGGAGCGGAACGGTTCGTGCAGATAGCTTAACGAAGGGTCGAACCCGAACATCGCAAGACGTGCGGTAATGAGATGGTACAACAGCGAATATAGGTAGGAGAGCATCGCGTTTACAGGGTCTTGAGGCGGCCTTTTGGTGCGTCTTCCTTTATGTAGTGCGGGAGGAAGTAGCGAAAAAAAGCGGTCAAAATAGAGTCTTGCGAAACTCCCTTCGATGCCTAACAGTTCCGAAATTGTTGTCACTTTCGATATCTTTTCGAGCCATATACGCTCGTCGATTCCGATGCCCATGCTTCTAAGATGGGCGCAGTGGCTCTTTATCTTCTCTTCCAGAAAGTAGGAAGCGAAAGGGAGCCTCCGATTGGCTACACTTTCATACTGTTTAAGTTTCAGGTCGCCGTTTTTCGCCTCTAACGGGAGTGTAAGAGAGAAGTGTCTGCTCTCTTTCGAGATTATCAGCACGGGAATCCGCTTTTCGGAGAGCTTTAAGAGCGTCTTTGTGGAGAGTGATGCCGGTGCCGCCACTACAAGGATCTCTACGAGCCTGTAAGGGATGTGCCGGTCGTCCACCGTTATACCGCTTCTATCTGCCGACAATAGCGTAACTTTTCTGTCTACGATAAGCTGTCTCATAGCAGTATCGTACCTTTGTCATACTCCAAACGGCACGCTTTCCCGAACATAAGGGCGTCGGGTTTTACCTCCACTACGTGTATCCGGTCTTCATCGGGGTCTATAGAGTCGAGCAGTTCGTCGTGCAGTACCGTCAACTCCCGTTTGGGCAAAACAGTCTCAAGTACGCTCTTCTGTCCACCCAGCGCATAGGAGTAGGCGACCTTCGCACACACTCTTCTGCGCCTGTTGTCTGCAACGTCGTAGGCTATGACGTAGTGATACTCCCTCTCCATCGCAACTCCTCAGTCGAAATTCATATACTGGTTTTACGCAGAATGCGTAAAATCATCTCGAAATCTTGGATTTCGAAGCTTTAGGGGGTTGTAGGGCCGTAAAGGCCCTGCCAAATTGCGGGCTTTGCCCGGAATTTGCGTAACATCAGTTATATTTTAGAGAGACTGAGTGACAGTACTTGTCATTTATGATCAGAGATGTTCGCCGACTTCGTCCACTACTATCCGCCCGACTTCGTAGTGGCAGTATATCCGCTCCGCGACGTCGGAATTGAGGTAGCATTCGTGAGTGGACTCCCCTTTTCGGTTCCCCGCTATCTTTTTGAAAGTACTCGATTTCAGAGGTTTCCCCTTCTCAACCAGTAGCGCCAAATCGTCCATCGTCTCGTTGAACTCCAACTTCCTCTTCCGGTCAAGCTGTTTGTTCAGCTCTTTCAGTTTTTCGGAAGAGATCACTATCTTTTCGGAAGGGGCCTTGTAGATCGAGCGTCCGTATATCTCACTTTTCGCCTTGGAGAAAGAGAGTGTCCCCCACTCGTTCAGAGAGTAGTCCCCCTCGACCTCCCACCGGTAAATCGGCGGAACCTTTTCAACCTCATCCCTCTCCACTTCCAGCCCTATCGCCAACCTTCTGAAGGTTCCGAGATTATCCTCTATGATTCCTATATCGTTTTGAATAACGGGCATAACCGGAATTTCAAGCAGTTTTTCCCCGCTTTCGAAAATATATACGGTACGGTCGGCATAAAAAGGGGCAAGACTCTGCAGAAAACCCTGTATGCTTTTGAATCCTCCCGTAAGATTGAAGACGATTTCGTAGCCGGACTCTTTGTAGCCGGGCAGGGTGCTGTCTGCCCATTTGACCAGGTCTGCGAGCGCAAGGCGGAACTCCTGCAACTCCAGGGTGCGAAGCCCGCCGATTTTCAGGGGTTGAACGTTTAAAACACCGTCGCTTCCCAATATCTTCCCTATTATGTCGGCCGTGGCGTCTCCTAAAAAGGTATCGGTCTTGAGCAGGATGTGTAGAGTCTCTTTCGACAACCTGTCATTTTCGAGCGTATAGAGGGCATTGAGTTCGGCAGACCGCTGTTTACGCTCTTCGATCTTTGAAGAGAGCATCGATTTTTCTATCTCTTTCAATGCCTTTTTCAGAATTTCGACTCTATCTTTGTCGATATCCTGCTCTTTCAGATTCGTCAGTTCCGAGAGGCTGACCGAATCGAAATATGATCTATAAAATTTGCTGTTTAAAAGACTTGTCCCGCAAGGGGACAAAATCAGACGTTTGCGCATGATGACTCCTCATTTTAAAAAATTTCGTGGAATTCGGCATATATCCAGCCCATAAACGATGCATCTTTACCGTTTTTCGTTTCGGATGTAAGCCAGTATGTATACGGCTCGTCGACCCATTTTCGCGCTTGCGGGATCTCAATTTTACGTACGCCCTCGAGTGTCATGGCTTCAGCGCCGCTGTGCATCCCGACTTTGAAAACGAAACCCTTTTTAGCCGCGGTGTCGTTGAATGCTCGAACCATGCGGTTTCTTGTTTTGAGTGGAATGAGGTTTTCGTTTTCCTTGGCCCATTCTATCTCTTTTTTCAGTAGCGGAAGATAGAAATTTTTCACGATAATACGAAATTCATCCGTATCGAAAGGAAACGCTTTGAAATTTTTACCCAATTTTCGGTTTTCACCGCTTTTCAGTAGTGTCGCAGCCCCGATAAATTCACTATCGGGCACGAGGGTTTCGATGCGCTGAGAAAGGGTGCTGTTGTCTTCTTCACCCTTTTTTCTCTTTTTGTTGATCGCCCAGACGACGCGGCTTTCGGGGTTTTCGGCATAAAAATCGTCTATTTTGAATTTGGAGAAGATGTCGTTTTCAAAGGTGCCGAACCAGTCGTTGGAAAATTTCGGATTGCCTCTGCGATCTTTTTTTATGGCGACGTATTTGTCCTCTTTTTTATTCAGGTAGTATTGGAAAAAGGCGGTTTTAAGCGCCCCTTTGACGCTGCTGCCCGGAATATAGAGTCTGCCGTTACCTTCTCGAATATGAGCCATGAAGGACAAGGCGTTGATGACGTCCGAGCCGCCTCTGCCTTCGAAATTGACGATCTTGCCTATCTTTTGACGGAAATCCTCCGCTATCGACGGCGTTACCTGTATCTTGGTGTGGGCGGCTTTCATTGCTTCGTTTTTGATCTCTTTGAAAAAGTTTTGGAGTCTCAAGACATTGTCAGCAGCATTGAGCCATCTTTGACGCTGCTGCGCCGAAAGGCTTTGGGCCAGTCGCATGGGATCAAAAACATGGATAGTGTTGCCATCGACGGTATAGCATGACGGATCCAGCACCTCCCCGTTGCCGATATGTACGGGTGAAACGATTTTGAGGCGGAGTTTGTACTTTTGCAAAAAAGGTTTCATTATTTTCCCTCCAGTCGTACCGGTATTACAGGGGCATACCCCTGATGGACCGTTTGGGGCATTCGTACGGAAACGGTACCGTCGCCGCCGAGCCCTACGCCGATGAACGATCGGGGTGTTCGGGCGTACACAAGCGCGAAGGTATCGGCCATAAGCACAGGGTTTTTCCAGGGCATACCGTGGGCCAGTAGACCGCCGTGTTTGCCGAAACGGGTAAAGGGCTCGTAATAGGCCTCTTCGAATCCTTGGCCGGCCAGAACGGAAGGGGCCAAGGTCAGCATGGCGTTGGGTTCGGAAGCCGAGAAGGAGAAAGGTTCACAGGAGACAACGGCAAAACGACCCCGCCCGACGGTGGCGTCTTTGCCAAACCCAGCGGCTCCCAACGCTTCGAAGGCTTCTTCTATGAGAGTTATGTCGACGACTCTATTATCTACAAGGAGATAGAGCATCGCCTCGGCAGTCGACAAATCGCTACGCAAAGAGGCGAAAGGATCGAAGCCCTCGCCTGTGGTACCGCCGATACGGTCGATACTGTTGCGTATCTGAATCGTCTCCGCCCATCGAGACGATTCGATCGGCATACAGGCCTCTTTCAGTGCAGCATCGATTCGACCTCCGTTTTCCTGCAACCGTGCCATCGAAAAGGAGCGACGGCGTTTGATCTCTTTGCGCCTTTCAGGATCGAAGGCCATACCGAGGTGAGAAAGCGGAACCGGGGGAAAGAGTAGTGTATCGCCGGGGAGCATATCCCCCACCACCGCGAAGGGTCGGCCTTCGGTATAGCCTGCCAGCAGCTCTTCGAGCCTTTTTGCGCCTTCCATTTCGGCGATTTGCCAGCAGAGCTGACCGAAAAGGGTATCGCCCTTGGGCGGTGTGGCGAAAGCCGAACGCACCTCGATTTGGAGTCTGAAAAGTGTCATCTTCTATCCTTCAAAAGGTTCGATCGCCTCGAAACGGGGCTGAATACTTTCACCGTCCATCGTGAGTTTTTCGAATTTCACGCGGCCGTACCCCCTCGATCCGCTTCCTCCCAGGGCGTCCATCTCCAGAAGCCTTAGGCCGCGCAAAAGCAGCTCCACCAGCTCGTCACCGTCTCCCTCGAACCGTTTTAGGGTGATTTCGAAATCGAAGACGGTACCGCCGGGAACCCGTTCGGTCTGGCGGGGATTGTCGGCGCGGGATGTGATACGGTCTATGCTGTTTTCGAATTTCACTTCACTTAGCTCCGAACGGGGCTTGTTTTCAAACTCCGGTGTCAATACGGCGTCGGCGAAACGTACGCGGGTGACACCGAGCTCTTTGGCCATCTTTTCATCTTCGACGGTTTTGCCGTTGCCGAAGAGTTTGGCGATGCGAACGGCTCTTTGTCTGGCCTCTTCGTTGGCATCGTAGTCACGGGTCGCATCCGTCGGTCGGCCTTTGCCTTTTGCGTCAATATTGTAACCGACCAATCCTTCACGCCATTCCAACAGTGAACGTACTTTTCCCTTGAGGCTTGAGCCGGGAATGTAGGGCTTGCCCGTAACAGGGTGTTTTATAACCTCCCGGTCGATACCACCGATCTTCATGGCCACGTCGCCGCCGCCGATATGAAGGCCGCTTAGAAGCCGGATGTTGCCGCTGATGGTGACGATCTTTTCGAGTTTCATGATTTTGCTCCTTTTTTGGTTGCTTTGTAAAATCCCATGACCGCTTCGAAGAAGGTCTTGAAGATGTGCAGATCTTTTGCCGTTTTGATCTGACCGATAGAGGTTTTAATGAACTTGACAAAATTTTCATCGACCTTTTTACGCCCTTTTGCGTAAGCGGCTTTGGCGTTGAGCATCCGTATCACCGGCAGTAGTTCGCCAAAAGCGTTAGGGTTCTCCTCTATTCGGTCCTGCAGATCTACCACTTCATCGTAAAAACGGCGCAGTTGGGTGTAGGAGTTGGCATCTTTGGGCGCCTCGTCGAAGGTTTCAGCAATTTTTTGGGCGTTTGTGTCGAAAAGCTCCGGACGCACTTCTCCTTCACTGTCGTAAAAGCGCATCAAAGCTTCGTCCAATGAGGGCGTCTGCTGTCGATGTCCGCCGCTTTGGGGGTGACCGCCATAGCGGCCATAGGATCGGTTTCTTTGGTTGTTAGGCATTGTTTCTCTCCTTGTATAGATGTGTGAATACGGCTACTTCGAACTTTTTGCCGTAGTTTTCTATGTTTCTGGCGATCGTATCTATGAAACGTAAAGCCTCCTCTTTCTCTTTTTTGTTCTTCTCGACCACGTTGCGATAACCGCTGTAGCGTAGTTTAGAGCGCCAGATGGCGTTTTCCGGATTCCGGCTGATCTCCTCTTTCATGCGTGCATACTCCGGCAGAACATAGATGAAACCGGTCGAAAGTCCAAACCGTTTGCGATAGTGTGAAAACTTATCTGCAAGCTCCATTAGATCGATGAAATCGACATATGTGACATCGTTTCCAAAAATGTGTACGCCGTTTTTTCCGCTGCTCTTCATGCTCTCCAAAGCCTCTTCGCTTTTATGGGCCATGAAGTTTACGGGTGTCTTGTCGTGTACCATCACAACCCCGGCGCTGAAGCTCATACAGCTCTTTTGGGTGATGAAATATTTATCGAAACGCTGTTTGAGCTCAATGGCGAAACTCTGCACTTCGTTCCATGGCCCTACCACGAAAAGGTCGTCTCCTCCTGCGAAGATCGTATAGATAAGGGGGAATTTCATTGCTAAAAGATGGGCCGTTTCCACACTGAAGAAGTGGTCGATTAGTCTGGCGGTCATGTTGTACCGGGCGAAGCTGTAATCCTTTTTCGGCAGTTTTTCGATAAAGAGCGCACCAAGATCGTCGATATCCGCCTTGAAGGCACTGATAGCGCTCTCTCCTTCTCCCAGTTCGGCAAGTCGGGAAAACTCCAGCGGCTTGCCTATTTCATCCGTGGGAATGTAGGCTTTGAGTGTGCGTATCGGGAGACCTTCGAAGCGTTTTTCCGCATCGTCGGGCAGTGCGATGTCCCACTTGCTTATCAGATCTCCGCTTTCATCGAATTTGAAATCGACTTCGTAACCGAACAGGTCGAATCCTCCACGATGGCGGTATATATACAGGTGGCGCGTCCGGGCCGAGGTGAGTTTCTGTCCGAAATGTGTAAAGAAGCTGCACATATCGCACTCACCCTCCTCTTTTGCGGGATGGATGGAGCAGACGCTGCAGGGCGTTGTGCCCGCCATTTTTTCCAGATAGCCGGTAAATATGGGATTCTCATGATGAAGGAGGTCGAATTTCCGGCTTTTTGCAAGCTCGTTTTCTCCTGCCAGCTCTTTCATTAGTGTGGCAAGTTTGTGTTGAGTGAAGTCGCTGCAAGAGGCTGTTACCGTCGCGAAGACGATGCCGGCCCTGGCGTAGCTTTGTCTCATGAACCATGAGTCGATCTCTTCGCGTACCTCTTCAAGCGCTTTGCGGTTCCCTTCGGTATTGGCCGCGACTATCAGAAATTTGCCGGCGATGTTCTGCACCATGCTCATGCGGCTCAGGCCCAGCGCTTCGATCACTTTGAGTGCGGCCAGTTCTGTCATGAGCGAAACGGCCGCCGATTTACCGCGCAACTGTTTGGCCACGTGGCGGCTGTTCTCTTCGGAACAGGAAAAGATGAACTTCTGAATACCGAAAAAGTCGCCCGAAATCAGGAGGAATTTTTTCTCTTCCCACGCCCGGGCGGAGTTGAGATCCGCTTCGTCATCGTTTTGGTGGTACTGCCACAATGCCGCGGCGAATGCGGCGGTGGAGCGCGAGTGGTCGTATAGAGAGACGGTCGGTTTGGTGCCCATGGCCGTAGCCGACGGAATGGCGAAGGTGTAGCGTAGCCATGCCGAATCGAACGCTTCGAGAATACGCTCGCCGTTTTCGCTCTCTTTTATCGTTTCAAGCGCCTCTTCAAATTCGTCGTAGAGCCTGCGGTATTCGTTTTTTGCCGACTCTTTGTTCTCCGGAACCGCTTCCTTCTCCGTTACCGGGCCGAAGAGCTCGTCGAAAGGTCGAAGAGGGTATCGATAGTCGTAGCTTTTCGAACTATTTTCGGTCAACGTTTCGAATACGGGAATAAGCCTGGCCTGCAGATAGTTTGGAGACTCCTCTTTGACGTTGTACCCCTCTTCGAACTGCTCCCTCTCGAATCCGCTGGAGACCCTGTCGGCGATCGCCACGATCCATTGGAGTTCGGTTTCCGGTTTATGGTGCATTGCCGCGGCATTGATGAAAGAGTCGTCCTTCTTAAAAATCGGATGTTCCACGAATGGCCGCAACCAGCGGTTCTTTCGGGAAATCCGGTCGATCGCCTGAGCGGTATAGAGGGCATGATGGTGCGTCAGATACCCTTCGGGGTTGCGTTTACAGTAAAGATGCATGTTGCCCTCGTCGGCTTCTACCCCCGTACGCTGGTAGAATTTTCCGATGTCGTGCATCAAGGCGGCCATAGCGATGGCGTCGGTCGGTCTCATTTCGTCTCCTTCAATGGGGTAAGAGTGTAGCTTCCCAGACCGAAAACCGTCTGTTTGCCTGCCCCCAGGATCTCTCCGGCTTTCAGGTAGAAGCTGCTCTGCTTGTCCAATCCGCGGATCGTCATGCTGCCAATAAGGCCGCCCAGTTTCATCGGGCTGCGTTGGCGGTTGGAGTAGCGGTGAAGATCCAGGTGCCGTAGACGGCTGTACGCTATCTCTCCATGTACTTTGTATCCGAGTTTTTGGGGTTCGAGCCCTTTGACCTGCCGCAGTCGATAGTGGATGTTGTTAACAAGTGTATGCAATCGAATCTCTTTAGCGAGCCGGTTCTGCTGTTTGATGCGAAGTGGAAGCCTGAACTCCAATCTGGCGTCACGAAAGAAGCCTCCGATCTCCAGCTCTCGAGGTGTAATACCCTCCAGAGACAAAAAACGTTCACCGTCATAGACGATCCTGCCGCCGACCTTAATCATGGCTACCTTTACAGCACGCTTCTCCCGGCCAAGGCCGATCTCCTCCATCGCTTTCCTGATGGCCGAAAGCATATAGGGCAGCTCTTTGGCCGCATCCTCGTACAGGTAGACAGAAAATTCCAGCCGCTCCATCCCCAACGGTGCGACGATACGGTAAGGGTGAAAGCTGTTTTGCTCTTCATAAAAGCGGCAATAGAGACATTCAGTCGCGGCAAAACAGCCTTCACATCGATATGAGGGGTTGACGCAGACTACCCGTTTGAGTGCTACGCCGATGGCGCCTCTCAACATGGAACCTGAAAAAAACGGCGGTCTGTACCCTTTTGGGGCCGTTACGTCGATACGCAGCCAATGGAGTCTCATAGGTATCCTTTCTTTGCGATATGATCAATTCTATCCTACCGAAAATTACAAAAAAATATTATGATCGAATCTCTGCCGTTGCCAAACGTCGGCGTGACACCTGTTTCGTAAAATGTTGATCCGAATACGCCATTGTTTAGTAAAAACTTTACAGCCGGAAACGGAAATTCGGCACCATATTAAACTGTTTAAATGTCAAAACGAGTCAATATGCAATGGCCATTGTGTACGAGAAATTTTTTTGGAGAAAAGTTGTATACAAAATACAGAGCACAGATCGTATCGATCGTTCTGAATTTTACAGGAGGAATTTATCGATGAGGAACGAAAAAAGTCTGCTGGAAGGCCTTACAGAAGAGATGACCGGATTGATTGAAGAGAAGGCTTTGACAAAAGAGGATGCCACCTGTATAAAAAATCTTTTGGACAGCAAAATTTACAATCTTGAAGTCGTATCGAGCTGGCACGATATAGAAGATTCTCGATATCAAGAGAGTTACTACTTTCCGGCCGATATAAAAGAGGTGCTCGAAGATTCGTGTTCGCTTGTTTTTTATTATATGTACAGTATTGAAGAGATAGAAGCTGCTTTTTCGGGTAAAAAGATAAGAAATTTCATCTGTTTCGCTGTATTGAAACCTGAGAATTGGGGCGAAGAGATTTGTAAATGGACAGAAAAAATTATAGAATCGACCGAAAACCTCGGCCTTATAGGCTGGAGAGCGGCCACGGATATAACGAGTCCGAATATAGTCTGTATATTTGATGAATTCATTTCAGAATCAGATGATACATATAAAGATAAAGATATCGACAAAAAGCGGATCTGAAAAATACTTACCGTTTAAAATAGTTTAAACAAGATTGATATATAATTAAATAATAATGAATTATGTGAATGTTGGCGCCCCTGCTGATTAAACTTCGTGCAAAGGGAGAGAAATGGGACAGAAGTATCGAATTAAAGTAGTTGAAAAGGTCAAGGATGGGAAGGGTAGCAGAAATACAAACACCTTCTTAAAAGACTTATTTGAAGAGTTTGCAAAAAGAAGTGATTATATTTTTGAAATCACTGATGGCGATTTGCCCTATGCCTACCGAGAGAAACAACTGCATTCAGTTTTGGTGCCCAGTATAGATTATATATCTGATGCACTAATTGTAGAGTATCCGACCGACAGAAAGCAAAGAGGCCGGCAGATGCCGTCTCATGGCTGGATCGATTATTGGGTTAAATATGGGAATACAGTTTTTTTAATTGAACTCAAACATGATTACTTTGGTCTGAAAGTCAGCCGGTCCGGTAATGAAAATAATAAAAAATTAAGGAAAAAAACTCGAAAAGAGTGGTTATGTGCTATAAAACATTTGGAGCAGATTCCAAAATGTGATATCGAGTTTTTTAAATGTAAAGATACAAAGAGTGTTGTAAAAATCGCTCTGCAATTTATTACATCATATACTTCGAGTGAAGATGGCAGATACTCTCATGATGAATGTGATAGCATTACCAAAATAATTCAAGATAGTAAACATCCTGATGCTTTAAAGCCTAATTATATTGCATCTTGGTTTGTGCCGAAAAAAATGCAAAAAATGTATGAAAATGGTGAAAGTTATCCATATGTACATATGGTTGCTCAAGTTCAATGATGTTGATTCCCGATTCAATGGAAATCAATATAAATCTATCGGAAAGTTAGTGAATCCAAGAACTCCTCATATCGATACTAAATCCACTATTTATGGATTAACTATAAATAAATAAGCTTAAATTTGATATAATCAATCCATGAATGCCATACAGATCAAGAAAAGTTTATCATTAAGTGTTTTTACCCACGATATGCTGGCTGCTATTCTCAGGGGAAAAGTCAGCAACATCAATGAGAAGATCAGCAAAATGGTCAAAAAAGGTGAGTTGATTCGCCTTAAAAGGGGTGTTTATGCATGGGGCGAGCTCTACCGTGACGGTCCGGTCGACAAAATCGCGGCGGCCAACAGGCTGCTTTCGCCTTCGTATGTCTCTTTCGAATATGCGCTCTCTTACCATGGGCTGATTCCTGAACGTGTATACGAGGTGACATCGGCTACGACGAAGCCGAAAAAGACGTTTGAGACTCCATTAGGGAGGTTCAGCTACAGGACGGTACCGGTTCAAGCCTTCTCTTTTGGCCTTCAATGGCTTTATGACGAGAAGGAGGGTGGGCGGCTCGTCGCTACGATGGAAAAGGCGCTATGCGACACATTACGTGCCCAAAAAGGGCTCAGCAGTATGTCTCAAAAGAGGCTGCTTGAATATTTGACCGACGATCTGCGTATCGAAGAGACCGAACTTTTCAAGCTGGATGCAGAATTGATCCGCCGGATCGCCGTGGCCTATAGATCGACGGTTCTTAGAGAACTTGGCGCGATGATAGCCAAAGAGAGGAGACGCAGTGCCTGAAAATACCCATCCACATATTCGGGCGATGCTCGAACGGTACGATTTTATAACCGACGATCCTTATGAAGCCTTGCGGGAGATTATGCAGGAGATCGTTCTATACGCTCTCTATGATGCCGGGTTTTTCTATCGTGCCGTTTTTTACGGAGGAACGGCGCTTCGAATGCTCTATGGGCTGCCGAGGTTTTCGGAGGATCTCGATTTTTCTCTGCTCGAAGCGGATGAAAATTTTGACCTGGCAGTATATAATGAAGCGTTGAGCAGACGCCTTATGGAATATGGTTTCGATGTGCGGATCGAAACGAAAGGCAAAGAGCGGGCGGTACAATCCGGATTTGTCAAGGGCAATACGCTCAAATGTCTCTTGATGATCGAAGCTCCCGAAAGCTTGATACGTCAATACCACCCGGACAAACTGGTCAGAATCAAATTCGAGGTCGATACCCGGCCGCCGCCGGGATTTGATTGGGAAGAGAAGCTCTATCGGCGACCTGTACCCTATATGCTTAAATCTATGACACTGCCCTCGCTTTTTGCCAGGAAGGTTCATGCGTTGCTCTGTAGAGGGTGGCAGGATTGTCCGAAGGGGAGAGACTGGTATGACCTGGTCTGGTATGTGTCGAGGGAAACGCCTTTGGATCTTCATCATTTGGAGCAGCGGTTGCGGCAGAGCTGCAGCGTTCTCGAAAAACAGGGGTTGGCCATTCCCGAGCATATGGACCCTGAAACCGTTGTGCAGATGCTGAAAAACCGTATCGAAACTCTCGATATCGAACGAGCCAAGGAAGATGTTTCGCGATTTGTGGCCGAAAAAAACGAGCTTAAACCGTGGAGTAGACCTTTTTTTCAGGCGATTGTCGAAAATATAGTTATGACGGGAACTGGCGATAGAATGGGAGCGGTTTAGTTTTCTTCTCGAAGATGCTCAGAGAGCCGGATAAAGTGTCGGCTTGAATTGCACTTACGGGTTGAATGGGCGAGTTGATTGTAGCGCATGAGAGTCGAATGGTGGAGCATAGCGGGCTCGAACCGCTGACCTCCTCGCTGCCAGCGAGGCGCTCTCCCAGCTGAGCTAATGCCCCACACGCCTGTGAGAGTCGAATTTTAGTTCAACTCTGCTTAAGCATTGATAAAATATTTCTGCGCGGGTGCTTTGGAGTCGTACGGTTTTACGCTTATGACTTCGTCACCTACGGCCACTTCGTAGCTCTCTTCGGGCTTTGTCTTTCCGTAGGTCGCCGTAAGTTTGGCGGCGAGCTCTTTGTCTGCGTCCGTCGCGTTCGCGCTTATCGCCGATACGGGGCCGATGGCGTTTAGCAGCTTTATCTTTCTGTATTTGGGCGTTATGGCTGCCTCTATCATATCGTTGTCCTCTTTGTGGCGCCCGATTACGAGTTTCGCGCCGTCGGGCAGTCTGAGGTGCCTGCCGTATTTGAGCAGTTGGATATCTGCGACTTCAAGGGTATCGTACTTTATGAACTCTCTTATCTTTTTGGAGAAGTTTTCGTCCGTCAAAAGGCAGCCGCCACCCGGCTTTTCGAAATCTTTCAGCCCGATCTCTTCGGCCATTTTGAGCTGTGCTTCACGATTTCTGCCTGAAATTCCGAGGAGCTTCTCTCTATCTACCCACCCCTCCCGTTCGGGAAGCGTGGGCGGCAGCAGCTTGGCGCTCATGGGTCTAAGGAGCAGATCCTGGGTTTCGGAGAGGTTTGTAACCAGGTCGAGCGCTTCGCGACGCTGACTCATCGGTCTTTGACCCACCACTTCGCCGCTTATGAGAAAGCTTGCACCCCACTCCTCCATCAGGTCCCTTGCGATTCTGAACATATTTCCGTGGCAGTCTATGCAGGGGTTGAAGTTTTTGCCGTATCCGTACTTCGGGTCGAAAAGTATGTCGCGCAGGTACTGGTCTTTAATGTCCAGAATCCTCAGCTCCGCACCCACCTGGTCGCACATGTTCTGCATGTGCTCCTTTCTGCTTTTGGTGCTGCCGAAACCAATGTCGAGATTGAGCGCGATCACGTCGATCCCCTGATCGATTATGAGCTTCATCGAAAGGGTGCTGTCGAGCCCGCCGCTAAAGAGTGCTATGGCTTTCATAAGGTACCAGTTCTCCTCGTTTGAGCTTGTTTATGTAGTCTTTGTATTTCCTAAGATAGAACATCTTTTTTTCGAGGGGAAGTTTATCATATTTTTTTATAATGTCAAGTGCCTTTTCGTAGTATCTTCTCAAAAAGTAGATCAGCTGTTTTTTCAGCTCCTCCTCGCTGTAGATCTTTACGGAGTCGTCAAAATCTATCTGGAGCAGCTCACTGTTTTCACGCCCCTGCACAAGCGCCTCGAAGGCGTCCCTGTGGGTAAGGAACATCGAGCTGTCCATTACATCCAGAACCATGTCGGTGAGGCTCGGAGTCTTGAGAAGGGTCTTTATGATGCTCTTTTCGGCTATGTCCGAAAGTGTCAGTATGGAGTGCCCGGATGTTTCGCTCTCTCTTTTGTGCGTACTCTTCAGTCTGGCGCCGCTTATGCCGAGTATGGAGGCGGCGTATGGAACATACTCCTCCTGCAAAAAAGGTGAGAGCGAACCGAGATAGCTTTTGATACTGTTGAAGGCCCCCTCTTTTCCTTTTGGCGTGTGTATATCGTACGACGATACCATCCTGTCTATGACAAACCTCGCAAAAGGGATGGGCGATGCGAAAAGCGCCTCTATGGCATTGGCGTTGCCCGCATTTACCATATCCGCCGGGTCCATTCCACCCTCAAAGAGTATGACCCCGCCGTCGAAGTTGTGGCGGCTAAGAAGCAGTGCCGCCTTCATCGCCGCATTTACTCCCGCTTCGTCTCCGTCGTAGGCTACGATCACCTCCGGCTCCCCCTTTTTAAGAAGGGGAAGGTGGTCGTTGGTCAAAGATGTGCCCAGTGTCGCAACCGCCGTGCCGAAGCCGGCCTGATGGAGCATTATGACATCCATGTACCCCTCCACCACTATGAGCCGCTTTTTGCGGTAGATCTGCTCCTTCGCCAGGTGGTAGCCGTAGAGGAGCCTCGATTTGTTGAAAAGCTTCGTTTGAGGCGAGTTTATATATTTTGCCGGGTGGTTCGTAAGCGTACGGCCGCCGAACCCCACGGGCATTCCCGACGGCGAAAATATCGGAAAGATGAGCCGCTCTATGAGTCTTGCGTAGTAGCGTCCCCGCTCTTGGCCCAGAACTCCAACCTCTTCCGCTCTGCCCAGGGGTATCATGCTCTTTTGAAAAAAGGCGAGAGTCTCTTCGCTCGAGGGGGCATAGCCGAGGCCGAACTTCTCTATGCTTGCCAGCGATACGCCCCTTTTCGCCAGATACTCTTTCGCGCTTTCGTTGTGCTCGAGGTTGGCGCGGTACCAGCGGCCTATCGTCTCCAAAATCCTGCGCTCAGTGTTTCCGCCGCTTTCGCCTTTCGTGTATCGGAGCGTGAAGTTGTACTGGCTTGCAAGTTTCTCAATCGCTTCGGGGTAGCTGAGCTTTTCGAACTCCATCAGGAACTTTATAGCATCGCCCCCGGCTCCGCATCCAAAACATTTGTAGAGCTGTCTGGAGGGGCTCACTATGAAGCTCGGGGTCTTTTCGTCGTGAAAGGGGCACAACCCCTTGAAGTTGGAGCCGTTTTTCTTCAGTTCGACATAGTTTCCCACCACGTCCACTATGTCTATCGTCTGTTTCAGCTGCTCTATGGAGTTGTTATCTATCATTGTTTTATTATATAATAAATAGCCATATAATTATATGGCGGTGAGCATTGAGCAGTGAGCAGAAAAAAGATGAAACGGATTTTACTCTACTCACTGCCCACTGCCCACTACCTGATTTCGAAAAGGCCGGTATGTGGATGCCCTGCTGATAAACTACCGCGATCCGCTCTTTGCTGTACTGCTGATAGCCGGAATGGTGTTTGTCATAGCCCTCGTCAGCTACTGGTGGGGCGTCTATGTAAAGAGCCGGAAGTCCCGCCGCCTTCAGAGATTTCTGCGCAGGTTCGAGACGCAGGGGGTGAAAAAGAGCCTCGAGTCGATGCCCTATTCGCCTACCATAACCCAGCCGCTTGTTCTTTTGGCCAAAGCGTACGAGAAGAGCGGCGAGTACAATAACGCTATCGAAATAGGGCTCTACCTGCTGAAACACTGCGAAGACGAAGCGCTCACATACGAGCTTATGGAGCTTGTAGGCACCACATATATGCACGCCGGTTTTTTGGAGAGGGCGCGGACGACGTTTCTGCAGATCCTGCGCTCGAATCCGCGCAACAGGAGGGTGTTGAACGACCTGATGGTGGTGTATGAGCGCCTGCAGGATTTCAAAAGGGCCAAAGAGGTTATAGAGCCGCTCGAGACGATGGGTGCCGATGTGGCCGATTTGAAGCTCTACCTCGAGCTAAAAAGCGTACTGGCCGATTCGCAGCTCGAGCACGACGAGAAGGTTCAAAAGGTCGTATCGCTCTACGAAAAGAGCGGGAAGTTCGAAAGGATAGTCTTCGAATATCTCCTCAAGAACGAGCCGCGGCGCGCCTGGGAGATGGTGAAGGAGGAGGATATAGAGCGCCTGATAGATATATTCTGGTTCCTTCCGGCATCCTACCTCGACTACGATAGGATAAAAGAGAGCCCGAGGCTTTCGGCGATATTCGGCGCGAGGGGCGACATAGAGCCCTCCAGGCCGATAGGGTGGTTCCTTATTGATATGCTCGGACATCTCAGAAAGACCGGATTCGACAAAGCGACCCTGCAGTTCGCGTATCTGTGCGACTGCTGCAAACAGCAGTTTCCGGTACCTTTCGAGAGGTGTCCCCGGTGCCTTGCGCTCGATAGCGTAGTGGTGGAGAGAGAAATTACAAAGGCTGACGGTGAAACAGGTTACAATCTTCTCTGACGGCTCGAGCCTGGGCAATCCGGGCCCCGGCGGGTGGGGCACGATACTGCGCTACGGAAATCGCGAAAAAGAGCTAAGCGGCGCGGAGCCCATGACTACCAATAACCGGATGGAGCTTACGGCGGTCATAGAGGGGCTCAAAGCCCTCAAAGAGCCGTGCGACGTTACGATATACAGCGACTCCAGCTATGTGGTAAAGGCGATAAACGAATGGCTTGAGGATTGGATAAAGAGAGATTTCAAAAAGGTGAAAAACCCGGATCTTTGGAAGGAATACATAGAGGCTGCAAAGCCGCACAGGGTAAAAGCGGTCTGGGTGAGGGGGCATAACGGCCATGTCGAGAACGAAAGGTGTGACGAACTGGCGCGAAAGAGTGCTGAAAAATTGAAGGAGCGGATCGATGCGTAGAGCAGAAACGGGCTCTTTTGCCGAAGTGGGCTATGCAGCCATATCGGCCGAGAAGGAAGGAAAAAAGATATGGATGAGCTAAGACCGCTGGAAAACCAGCTTGGTTACAGATTCAAAGATAGGCGGAAACTGGTAGAGGCGCTTACGCACAAAAGCTACAAAAAACCATATAACAACGAGAGGCTCGAATTTCTGGGCGATGCGGTGCTCGATCTTATAGTCGGCGAGTATCTGTACAGTCGTTTCCCGAACGCCAGGGAGGGAGAGCTGAGCAAGATGAGAGCCTCTTTGGTCAACGAAGCGGGCTTTAAGAAGCTGGCCGACGCGCTCCGTTTGGGAGACTACATCTACATATCGGCCGCCGAAGAGAACAACAGGGGCCGGCAGAAGCCCTCCCTGCTCTCCAACGCCTTCGAAGCGCTGATGGGTGCCATATATCTGGAAGCTGGTCTGGATGAGGTAAGGCGTATAGCGATAAACCTCATAGAGGCGTGCTACCCGAAAATAGATCTCGGCTCGCTCTTCAAAGACTACAAAACGACGCTGCAGGAGCTTACACAGGCAAAATTCGGCGTCATTCCCGACTACGTATTGAAGGACTCTTTCGGGCCGGACCACAACAAAGAGTTCGAGGTGCAGGTATACGTAAACGACAGGCTGCTTGCCACGGCGAAGGGAAAAAGCAAAAAGTCGGCCCAGCAGGAGGCGGCCCGTGCGGCGCTGAAGCTCCTTAAAGGGGAGCCGAAATGAGTAATACCTTCGGCAAGCGTTTCTGCATGACCACCTTCGGTGAGTCGCACGGCAAGGCTATCGGCTGTGTGCTCGACGGCGTTCCGGCGGGGTTGGAGATCGACGAAGCGTTCATACAGGCGGAGCTCGACCGCCGCCGCCCCGGCAAAAACGCCTACGCCACCGCCCGAAAAGAGCCGGACAGGGTAGAGATTTTGAGTGGAGTCTTCGAGGGCAGAAGCACGGGGACTCCGATAGCGATGGTGATCTTCAACACCAACCAGAAATCGAAAGATTACGGAAATGTGAAAGATCTATTCCGCCCTGGCCACGCAGACTACACATACTGGGAGAAGTACGGCATACGTGACTACCGCGGCGGCGGGCGAAGCAGCGCGCGCGAGACGGCTGCGAGAGTGGCGGCAGGTGCGGTCGCGAAACTGATGCTCAAGGATCTTGGCATAACGGTGAGAAGCGGGATATTCAAAATCGGCGGGATAGAGGCGCGAAACTACGACTACGACTACGCCGAGCGAAGCGAAATATTCGCCCTCGATCCCGATATGGAAGAGAAACAGAAAGAGGCGGTGCTAAGAGCCAAAGAGGAACACGACAGCATCGGCGGTGCGGCGCTGGTGAGGGCATCAAACGTGCCTGTAGGTCTCGGCGAGCCTATATACTATAAACTCGACGCCGTACTTGCCGAGGCGATGATGGGTATAAATGCGGTAAAAGGTGTGGAGATAGGAGAGGGTATGCACAGTGCGGAGCTGCTCGGCAGCCAGAACAACGATGAGATGGGCAAAGAGGGCTTTTTGAGCCACCATGCCGGCGGGACTCTCGGAGGCATAAGCAGCGGCGATACACTCGAAATCAAAGTCTATTTCAAGCCGACCCCGTCCATCTTCAAGCCTCTCAAAACCCTCGACATCCACGGAAACGAAACGGTCTGCGAGCTAAAAGGGCGCCACGACCCGTGCGTGGCGATTAGAGGTAGCGTAGTGGCGGAAGCGATGACCGCACTCGTTCTGGCCGATATGGTACTTTTGAATATGGGGCGAAAAATGGTTGACGTAGCCCGTTATTACGGTAAAGGGTAGAGTTTGAAACGAACGATCGTTCTTATAATTGCACTCCTTTTTCCGGCAATTCTGTCGGCGAAAACGGTTGTAATCGTCAGCATAGTGCCGCAGAAATATTTCTTAGAAAAGATCGCGGGTGATCTTGCCGACGTGACGGTAATGGTGCCGCCGGGAGCCAGCCCAACCTCCTATGAGCCGAAGCCGTCACAGATGAAAAAGATCGCGAAAGCGAAGCTCTATTTCTCCATAGGTGTTCCGTTCGAAAAGGCGTGGCTGCCGCGTTTTGCGGCGCAGAACCGAAAAATGAGAGTCGTCGATACGACGGCAGGGATAGCGAAACGGCCGATGCAGAGCCACCGCCACGAACATGAACACGGCTCTTCCGGCGATGAGGTCCATACACACTCTTTGGACCCCCATGTCTGGCTCTCACCGCCGCTTGTGAAGATTCTGGCCAAAAATATAGCCGAAGCACTCGTGAAGAGCGACCCGGTCCATGCGGCAGAGTACAGGAAAAATCTCCAACTGTTCGAGCGCGAAATAGATGATCTGGACAGGAGATTGAAAAGCATGCTCAAGCCGTGCAGAGGCATGGCAATGATGGTCTTTCACCCGTCGTGGGGATACTTCGCCCGCGAGTATGGCCTGAAGCAGATTCCGATAGAGGCGGAGGGGAAAGAGCCGAAGTCCAGAGAGCTTGTGGAGCTGGTTCGAGAGGCGAAAGAGGAGGGGGTCAGAGCGCTTTTCGTTCAGCCGCAGTTCTCCAGGCGGGCCGCGGAGGCCGTCGCCTCTTCGATAGGCGCCAAGATCGTCATAGCCGACCCTCTGGCCGCAGAGTGGGCGCAAAACCTGCTCGAAGTGGCAAAAAGAGTGTGTGAAGCGTCCAGATGAGCGGGTATGCGGTAGAACTGAAGGGGGTATCTTTCTCGTACGACGGCGATACGGTTTTGCGCGATATCTCCATGCGAGTCGAAAAGGGGGATTTTCTGGCGATCATAGGTCCAAACGGCGGAGGCAAGAGTACGCTTCTCAAGCTTATGATGGGAATTTTGGAGCCGGAGCGTGGAGAGGTGAGGCTTTTTGGAAAAGAACCTGGCCGAAACGGCGCTTCGATCGGTTACGTTCCGCAGGAGACCGGTCACAACCTCGATTTTCCGATAACGGTGATGGATGTGGTCTTGATGGGAGTTTTGCACAAGAGAAACATCTTCAGACGCTACGATGCGGCTTTGAGGACAAAGGCGAAAGAGGCTCTGAAGCGTGTGAAAATGGATAGCCTGTCGGGCAGGAAGATCTCCGAACTGTCGGGCGGAGAGCGCCAGAGGGTACTGATAGCCAGGGCACTTTGCGGCGATCCTGACATACTTATGCTCGACGAGCCCACTGCAAGCATAGATTTCAGCGGCCAGTGGGAGATATTCGAACTGCTCGAAGAGCTGAACCGTAAAATGACGGTCATCGTAGTAAGCCACGATATGAGCATGGTTATGGGTTTTGCCAAACATGCGGCATATGTGAACAGAAGCGTCGTAATGCACACGATAGATGCACATACGCGCTACCAGATAAAACGGCAGCTGGGAGGCCACGAAGGCCACTACTGCGGCGCGGAGTTCTGGCGGGATATGGGCAAAAAGATCGAATGCAACGAGGAGTGCAGGCATGCTTGAAGCGCTTGAGATGCCATTTTTTTTGCATGCGCTGACCGCTGGCGTGCTGATTGCGGCGGCGATCGGTCTGATAGGTCCCCTTACTATGGCCAACAGGATGACCTTCATGAGCGGCGGAATAGCCCACGCCACATACGGCGGTGTGGGGGCGGCCATATTTTTCGGCTTCTCCGTTCTGGCGGGCGCGGCTGCCGCGGCGATCGTAGCGGCGGCGATCATCTCTTTCATAGCCTACCGCTATGCACATCGCGCCGATACCGCCATAGGAATCGTCTGGGCTGTAGGAATGGCCGCCGGCGTTATTTTCAGCGACCTTGCACCGGGCTACAATGTCGATCTTATGAGTTTTCTCTTCGGCTCGATCCTTGCGGTAAACGTTACGGATCTCTGGATAATGGCCGCCTTCGATCTGATAGCGTTGGCGGTGGTGTGGTTCTACTACTACGATTTCACCGCTCTCAGCTTCGACCCCGTATTCGCCAAGCTTCAGGGTGTCAAAACCCAGTTTCTGCACTTTCTTCTTCTGGGCCTTGTGGCTATGACCGTGGTTCTATCGATGCGCCTTGTGGGGCTTATAATGGTCATTGCCCTGCTCACGATGCCCAGCTTTTCGAGCGAAAGATTCGCAAACTCGCTGGGGCGCATGATGCTTCTTTCGATCGCACTTTCGATCATCTACATAATTACGGGCCTCTTTCTGGCATATATGTACGACCTCTCATCCGGCGCTTCAGTCATAATCGTGGCGGCGTTTGGTACAATTGCACTGCTTTTAATAGAGTCAATGAAGATCAAAGGTTTTTCAAGATGATAAAAAAATGTCTATTTCCGGCTGCAGGTTACGGTACGAGATTTCTTCCGGCTACAAAGGCTATGCCTAAAGAGATGCTTCCCGTTATGGCGAAGCCGCTCATCCAGTACGGGGTCGAGGAGGCGGTAGAGGCCGGAATGGACGTTATGGCTATCATTACCGGGCGCGGAAAGCGGGCCATAGAGGATCACTTCGACATAAGCTACGAGCTGGAGCATCAGATCAAAGGGAGCTCCAAAGAGTATCTGCTGCAGGAGATCAGAGCCCTCATAAACCGCTGTACCTTCACATACACAAGACAGATAGAGATGAAGGGGCTCGGAGATGCGATCTACAAAGGGCGCACACTGATCGGCAGCGAACCGTTCGCAGTGCTGCTTGCGGACGATCTGTGCACACATACGGACGGTGACGGCGTGCTCTCCCAAATGGTCAAAGTGTATGAAAAGTACAGATGCTCTGTCGTAGCGGTACAGGAGGTGCCGATGGACCAGGTAAGCAAATACGGGGTGATCGCCGGAAAAGAGATAGGTGAAGGGCTCTATATGGTAGATACGATGGTTGAGAAGCCGGATCGCGACGAGGCACCTTCGAATCTTGCCATTATAGGACGCTACATTCTTACACCCGATATTTTCGATCTCATAGAGAAGACGGAGCCGGGCAAAGGAGGAGAGATCCAGATTACCGATGCTCTGATGGCCCAGGCGAAAAAGGGGATGGTCATAGCATACAGATTCAGGGGGAGGCGCTTTGACTGCGGAAGTATCGACGGTTTTGTCGAAGCGACCAACTTCTTTTACGAGCAGAGCAAAAAGGAGGGGTGATGAAACTGGTATTCCTGGATGCGAAAACCCTGGGTGAAGATATAGATCTGGATATATTCGAAACTTTCGGAGAGGTTGTAGTATACGGCACCACTTCTGCCGAAGAGCGCGTGGAGCGATGCAGGGATGCCGATATCGTAATTACCAACAAAGTGGTCATAGACCGAAAAGTGATAGACGAATCCCCTTCGCTGAAGCTGATATGCGTCGCGGCGACCGGAATGAACAATGTGGACTTGGAGTATGCGGCCCAAAAGGGGATAGAGGTTAAAAACGTGGCCGGATACTCCACTCACAGCGTAGTACAGCATACGTTCGCGATGCTCTTTTACCTGATGGAGAAGCTTCCGTTTTACGACAACCATGTAAAGTCGAAAGAGTGGAGCCGCTCAGGTATATTTACATGTGTCGAGCGCCCGTTTCACGAACTGCGCGGCAAACAGTGGGGGATAATCGGACTCGGAACGATAGGCAAAGAGGTCGCCAAGGTGGCCGAAGCTTTCGGAGCTACGGTCGTATACTACTCTACGAGCGGAAAAAACGACGACCCCTTCTACCCGCGAATGGAGCTCGATACGCTTCTTAGCACCTCTCATATAATATCTATACACGCTCCGCTGAACGAGAGCACGAAAAATCTGCTCGACTTTGCGAAGCTTCAAAAAATCGAAGCGGGCTCCATCCTTCTGAATCTGGGCCGAGGCGGTATAATAAATGAAAAAGATCTTGTCCACGTAATGGACGACAAAGAGCTCTATGTTGGCTTGGATGTAACCGAAACCGAACCGCTCCCTGAAGATTCGGTTCTATTCGAAGTTGCCAATCCGGAACGCTTGCTCATTACTCCGCATATAGCGTGGACGAGCGTAGAGGCCAGAAGAGAGCTGGTTAAAGGGGTATTCGAAAATATAGCCCGCTTTTTAAAGGTGCATACGATTTAGCTGTGCGGACTCGGATCAGACGGTCAGGTTTGTCTGCTCCAGCGAGTAGAGTTGATAGCGAATCTTTTTGAAATCTTCGGACTTTTCAGGGTCTATCAGCTTGAAGCTCTCTTCGAGAACTCTTGCGGCTTCTTGGGAGCGTTTGTAGTTTGCAAGCAGTATACCGCCGATATTTTCTCTCTCCATTTCGGATTTCACACTCTCTTTGAGGACATCGTTTTGAATGTCTCTATGCGGAAGCAGATCTAGGTAGTTCTCTATTTTGGCAAGATGTCTGAGAGATTTTAGTTTCGAAGCGACCTCTTTATTGTCGTAGAGGTAGCGGTTTATATCTTCTATAACGCGAATCCCCTCCTTGAGGCGGTTGAGATTCGCGTCTATCAGCCGAAAAAGCTTCGACTGTTCCATATCTTTGTTAATCTTCACGTCCGAAGATGCCGAGGATCTGAAGCAATGAGATGAATAGGTTCAGAACATCGAGATAGATCGATATGGCTGCTTCGACCGGTGTGGCGAATGCACCCTGAATGATCTTTTGGGTGTCGTATATGATCATAAAGCTGAACAGCAGCGCACCGGCACTAGCTATCAGAACCTGCAGAAGAGGGCTTCCCAAAAAGAGGTTTATAACAGAACCGACTACAAGAATAATCAGAGCTATAAACAGCGGTTTGCCCCAGCTGCTGAAATCACGTGTGGACTGCATGGCGTAGAGGCTGAGGCCTCCCGCAATCACGGCAGTCATAAAGAAAGCTTGTGCTACCACCGCACTTCCTACGGCTGCAAGCAGAGGCACCAGTGTGATTCCCGTGAGGAACGTGAAACCGAAAAGCATAACCATGTTTATGCCGGGTTTTTTCCTTGTGAACATAAGGCCGAAAAGCATGGCGAACTCCAAAACGACCAGCCCTATATACCATTGTGAAATGGTGGCGGCCATTCCCATGCCCGCATATGCACCGGCGGCGCCGGCGATACACGATGCGGCAAAGAGTTGATAGGTCGTTTTTATAAACTGTGCCAGCTCGGCCTCGCTTCTTGCGGGCTGCTCTTCAAAAGCACTCTGCTCGTATCGTTCTTCCTGGCGGTGTGCACTCTGGTTCCGTATATACTCACGATTATATAGTGACACATCGTCTCCTTTTATTTTTGTTTAAGATTTTTGTGCAGTGGATTATAGCTTATGTTCTTTTGAAAATCAACTACTTCAGATACATTAATATATATAGATGAGGTAAGATTTAAAAAAATGAATAGTTTGTGAGAGTTTTTGAAATTGTTCTATTTTTTAGAAAAACATACCCGATTTCTCTTGACAACCGGTTTCTATGGTGCTATAATTCCCGTCCACAAACAGAGAGGCCTCGAGTTGAGGTTGAGTGAGAGTTTGTCGGCGTTATTTAAGATAGCGAGATCTTTGACAACCGAGTAATAGATAAGTAACGACCTTTG
>WFYC01000083.1 GCA_015490295.1 Hydrogenimonas sp.
GACTTTTGAGGCACGATCTTTTCTCCGTTTTCGTCTTGACTTAGCTTTGGCTAGGCCTGCGCCGAAAACAAAAAAAACTTCATGCCTCAAAAGCCCTCTGTGATCTGTATAGGGTTCTTAGAGGTGCCCTATGGTAATTCTACATTATATCGGCAAAAAGGAGATGAGTTTGATAGAAAAAATAGAAAAAATCTTCAAAAAAATCACGGATCTGCCGCACTGCAGCGGCGATACTTCGCAACTTAGGAAGTATATAAAAGATGTTGCAGAAGAGTTTGGGTATTCAGTGCATGAAGATAGAGCAGGCAATGTGATGGCTTACGGCTCAAACTCCAAAATAACACTCCAGTCCCATTACGATATGGTCTGTATCGGCCGTGCACCGAAGATTGAGATAGTCGTAGAAGAGGGGTGGATGAAGGCCAAAGAGAGCTCTTTGGGTGCGGACAACGGAATAGGTGTGGCGATCATGCTTTGGCTGATGCAACAAAATGCTCCCGCCGATTTTCTCTTTACAAACGATGAAGAGATCGGGCTTGTAGGAGCTGCGAATCTTGAACTGAAGATCGAGACACCCTATCTTTTGAATCTGGACAGTGAAGAGGTTGGGAAGGTGTATATTGGATGTGCTGGTGGAGAGGATATTTATCTTAAAAAACGTACCGAATATTTCGTTCCTGAGAGTGCGGGAGAGAGGTATATAATCAGCGCCGATGCTCCGGGAGGCCACTCGGGGGTAAATATAGCGCAGAATATTCCGAATGCGATAACCGAAGTCTGCTCGGTGATCGTACAAAACGAAGCTATGCAGGTAGCCAAGATTGAGGGTGGGGAGAGGATAAATGCGATTCCCGCACATGCAGAGGCCGAGGTATGGATGCCGCATGGGTACGAACCGAAGATCGGGAGTGCGTATGTTTCGGTCAGGAAATTGGACACGCTGCAGGTACCTCTGCTCTCGAACGGGCGAAAGCTGGCAAAGGCGCTTTTCGGGTTTGCCCACGGCGTAAGGGGGTGGAACGGCGATTTGGATCTGCCGCAAAGCAGCATTAACCTCGCCAAAGTCGATATGCGAGAGGGTATGATAGAGGTGGCGCTTTCGGCCCGCGCGATGTCAAACGGCGAACTCGAGCGGCTTGTGACCCAGAGTGTCGCGGGGTGGGAGGCTCTGGGGTTCGAGGCCGCTACTGAAGGTAAATACCCGGCATGGAGTCCGGAGGTCAACGACTTTTCGGAGAGGGTTCTGCAGATATACAGACGTATCCTTCCTGAAGCGTCATTCGCCGCGATTCATGCCGGCTTGGAGTGTGCACTCTTCGCAAAACGCTTCAAAGATTTGCAGATCGCTTCGATAGGGCCTACAATTCTGGACCCGCACTCAGATCGTGAAAAGGTGTACATGAAAAGCGTAGAGAAGGTAGTCGATGTTGTAGAGTCTCTAATATCCGATTTATCGACAGTTTAATATTTTGTTGATATAATAAATTTAATTAGAGTTATGGAGATTTCAATTTTAAAAGGAGAGTGAAATGAGAGTCGGAGATATTGTAATAGTGAGTAATCTGGGTGAGATGAAGGTCTACAGAGCCGAACCGCGTGATCTGGAAGCGGAAGCGGGGCTGAAGCCCAACAATGTGAAGCTGGACCTTATCGATGCCAAAGACTATGTGGTTTCGCACTGGAGACTTCAGGATATCGTTACGGACGAAGCCGGCCAGTTCAAAGGCGGCAGTCAGGGCAGGGGTGAATTTACGCAGGGAAGCACCGGGCAGCGGCATGAACTTGAAAAGCGCGTGGAGGCGGATGTTATCGATGCGATCGCGAAAGATATAACCGAAACGGTGGAGGCGAACAATCCTCCCAAATGGTTTCTGGCGCTGCCGGAGACGATATATGACAGAGTTGTGAAGAAGGTATCTCCCGCACTGATGGAGAAACTCTTTGTCGGGCTTCGCAAAGATCTTACAAAAGAGAACAAAAAAGATCTTGTGGATCTCTTCAAGAAAAAACTCTCATAAAAAGGGGCACCGTGCCCCTTTTCCTACTTCGCTTTGAAACTCTCCCGGCTTTTGCACAGATCGGTTAGAAAACACTCCGTATCGCATTTTGGATTTTTCGCCGTACATATGTAGCGGCCGAAGAGCACCATCGCCTGATGGAGCCTATGCAGATCTGTCTTGAACTTTCGCTCCAGATCTTTTTCGGTCTGCTCCGCGGTTTTGGCGTCACTGAGCCCCAGGCGGTGTGCCACCCTGAACACATGGGTGTCGACCGCCATAAGATTTGCCTTCGTAAATTCTATCATCACAACATTGGCGGTCTTCTGACCGACGCCGGGCAGCTTGACAAGCTCTTTTTCGTCAAGTGGGATCTTGCC
>WFYC01000084.1 GCA_015490295.1 Hydrogenimonas sp.
GCATATTCGGCCCCCCTGCTATCCTCTTTTTCAAAGATGGAAAGGAGCTTCGCTCAAAAAGGGTCTCCGGCTACAAGAGCCCCGAAGATTTTCTTGAAATCGTGAAAGGAATTTAGATGAGAAAGATCTTTTTTGCCCTCCTGCTTCTTGCAGGAACCCTCTTTGCGGAAGTAGAGTGGGCCATGGACTACTCCGATGCTCTTGCCGAGTCCAAAGATAGCGGCAAACCGATAATGGTCATGATAAGCCAGGAGAGCTGCAACTACTGTTTTTTCATGAAGAGCCAGGTATTTACGAAACCAAAAGTGGCCCGCTTCATAAATGAAAACTTCGTACCGGTCGAACTTGACCTGCAGGCCGATCCTATACCGCCCTATCTGAAGCCTTACGGCACTCCTACTTTCTACATCGTAGCTGACGGGGGCAAAAAGGTTTCACGCCCCATAGTGGGTGCCGCAAAGGCGGACGCTTTTATCGAGCGGATGCAAAAAGAGTTCGAAACGATCAGGCGATAGAGCCTGAAGTTCTGCGCCCGCCCTCCGATAACTTCCGCAATTATTTTCAAAACAAACATCGGATATAATTTCAAAAAACCCAAGGAAACTTGATGATCATAAAGAATGCCAGGGTAGTGTTGCAAGATGGCATAAAGAGGCTGGATGTAAAGGTCGAGAATGGCAAAATAGCGGAACTCTCCGAATCTCTGGAAGGCAAAAGCGTTATCGACGCGAAAGAGAGATACCTTATGCCCGCTATGGTCGATATTGGAGTAAAGGTTAAAGATTCGAAACTAAGAGGACAGACTATCAAAACCCTTTGCGAAGATGCACGGGCAAACGGTTTCGCTACAGTCGTACTCTCTGCTCTCTGTGATCCTCCCATAGATAATGAAATAACGCTCGAATTCGTAAAGTCGCAGGCAGGTCTGTGCACAGATACGAATGTTCTGACACTCCTTTCCGGGTTGAGGCAGGATGGCGGCTTGAGCGACTGCTCTATTTTGCTTAAAGAGGGAGCGGTGGGGATTGAGTTTAAAAGCGATATCGACGGCAACCTGATCCGTCGTCTGATGGAGTATGCGGTAATGCATGGAGTGAAGCTATTTTGCAGGGCGAACGACCCGGCTTTGCAGGGCGAAGGTGTCATGCACGAGGGTGGAGTCTCCTGTCGTCTGGGCCTTGCCGGCGTACCGGCTGCGGCCGAGTCGTCCCAGATAGCCAGAATCGCCGAGCTTGCCGAGTTCTACGGGGTCGATGTCGTCGTCTTGGGAGCTTCGACCCGGCGGACTCTCAAAATTTGCGCGCAGAGCGATCGTATGATTCCGCAGATTCCGATTCACCATCTGATTCTGAACGACAATGCGTGTGAATGGTACGACACCGCAGGTAAAATATGGCCTCCGCTACGAGACGATGCTATGCGCAAAGAGATGTTGGACGCTCTCTTGGATGACGATTCGGCAATGGTCACTTCACTCCATACGCCTGTAAGCAAAACAGCGAAAGATGCGGTTTTCGCGGATGCGGCATACGGGATAGAGGGGTTGAACGCATTTTTGCCTCTTCTTTATACATATCTTGTGAAAAACGGGAATTTCGATCTGCCGGCACTGGCTAGAATGACCTCTCTCAACCCAGCCAAAGCTGTGGGGCTGGAGGGTAAAAAAGGGGCTGTTCTACCGGGATACGATGCAGACCTTCTACTCTTCGAGCCCGACTTCAGCTTCTGTTTCGAAGATCCGCTCTCTCCTTACGACGGTTTCGAGATCGATGGAAGGATCGTATCGGTATGAGTCTGCGGTATATATAAAAATTTTGGAGCAGAAGGTGGAAAGTGAGTCGGTAAAACTCTTTTTTCAGGGTAAAGACCATAAAAAGATAATGCTCGGAGGGCTCTACTTCTCCTCTGTAATCATGCTTATATCCCTCTCCCTGTTTGCCCTTTATATGGGACACCGGAGTGTCTTTTATGCCAAATTTGCCCTCGCTATCGTTTTGAGCATTCTGCTCGTAGCCTTTCTTGTCTCCAAAAAAACCTCTTTGTACGCACTTCTGTTTCTTCTTGTAATAGAGATAGAGAGCAGTACGGCGATGCTGAGCAAACACTTCTACGATTTCGTGACGGTTTACCCCTTTTTTCCGATATTCGGATTCTTCTTTTTTTTCAGACTCACAACCGCGATATGGATGACGGTTGTGCACTTTATATTCTGGGTTGGAGTCAGCATATACGGATACGGAGCCTTTTCGAGCCACCCGCTCTTTCATATGGTTCCGCTTGTAAACATGGTAGCAAGCACTGTTGTCGTGATTTTGGTCGCTCTTTTTTATCACATATCTACGGAGATCACCTATAAAAAGCTCGAACATGCCAACAGGCAGAAAGAGATTTTGATAAAAGAGATTCACCACCGCATAAAGAACAATCTAAATAAGATATCTTCGATTCTTGGCCTTCAGATCATGAAGATGAAAGAGGGCGGAGGCGAATCGCCCGAAGAGATACTGGAAAAGAACAGGCTCAGAATAGAGATGATGGCGATGGTGCACGATGCCATTTACAGAACGGATGACCTCGATAACATTAATGTCGAGGTGTACATAAAAAACCTGATCGAACTGATAAGCAGTGCATACGGGCGGCGGATGGAGGTCGAGGTGGATGCGAACAGTTTCGCCCTGCCGTTGGAGAAGATGTTGAAGCTGGGAATAGTTCTGAATGAACTCTTTACAAACACCATAAAGCATGCCGAAGCCGCAGACGACGATAAACTTTTTGTAAAGATATCCCTACTTGGCGACGATGGAGAGGCTACAC
>WFYC01000085.1 GCA_015490295.1 Hydrogenimonas sp.
ATCTTTACGTAAAAATCCATGGTTTCGGAGAAGAGAATGTTGGAGAGTTTCGACCTGTTTTTAGACTACTTTTTCTCATATTTCATCGAGTTCATAGAAGTTTTACTGGTGCTGATAATTTTCGGCCTGATAAATCTCTACATTTATGACAGATATGTGCAACGAAAACACCAGCTCCTGATAAACTACCCTATCATAGGACGGTTTCGTTACCTTTTCGAAACGCTCAGGGAGCCGCTTAGGCAGTATTTCGCGGAAGAGACCTTTTACGAGTCGAGGGACAAGGTGGAATGGGTTTACAAGGCGGCGAAAAATGTACCCAACTTCATGTCTTTTTCGGTTTCACAACCCTTTTCCGGCTCCCGCTTCGTTATAAAACACTCTCCCCATGTCCTGAACGACAGCGAAGTCGATTCCGATTTCGGCGTACTTTTTGGAAAAAACCGCCCTATACCGTTTCGCACAAAAAGCCCGGTAATCCGTTCCGCTATGAGTGACGGCGCTTTGAGCCCGGAGTCCGTACGGGCTTTTACGCTGGGTGCTACGCTTTCAGGTTTCACTATCAATACCGGCGAAGGAGGGCTTACCTCGAACTACTTCTTCACCCATCGTCCGGATCCGAAAAACGCGCACTATCTCGAGATTGTAAAGAGCACACCGGCTGCGGAGCTGGTATTTAGGCTCGTTACCTTCTTCTTCAATAGATCACTGGCGATAAAGGCCTATAGAAAACTGCTTCTGAACAAGAAGACGGAAAACACCTATATATACGACCCGATATCGCACTCTCTCTTCAGGGTCAACTGGAAAGCACCCCTTTCGGCATTCCCCAAAGAGGTTCCCGAAGATATGCCTGATCTCATTTTGCAGATTGGTTCGGGTCTTTACGGAGTGCGTGACGAAAACGGTGATTTCGATGAGGAGCGGTATGAAAAGGCGATGCGTTTTTGCCGAATGACCGAAATAAAGATAGCCCAGGGTGCGAAGCAGACGGGTGGCAAGCTGGCCGGATCGAAAGTGACTGCCGATATAGCGTACTACCGCGGGGTGGAAGAGGGGAAAGATCTGATATCTCCAAACCGCTTTCCCTATGCGGGCACTACGGACGAGCTGCTCGATTTCGTAGGCAGGCTCCAGGAGATTTCCAAAAAACCGGTCGGTATCAAGATCGTAATTTCGGATGCAAAGAGTGTAGAAGAGCTCGCAGAGACGATGAAGAGGCGAAAAGCCGAAGGGAGAGCGATAGTAGACTTCATAAGCGTAGACAGCGGCGACGGCGGAAGTGCGACTGCCCCTCTTGAGCTTATGGAGTCCGTAGGACTTACGACACCAAATGCGCTCTATGTGATGGATACGATGCTTCGCAGGTATAACCTAAGAGAGGATGTGAGCATAATCGCCAGTGGAAAGATCCTAGCACCCGACGATGTGGTGATAGCTTTGAGTCTCGGTGCCGATGCGGTAGGCATTGCACGAGGCTTCATGATGAGCGGCGGATGTATACGTGCCAGGAAGTGCTCCGGAACACAGGGGCACGTCTGCCCTGTCGGCATGGCGACACAGAATCCCAAAAAGCGTGCATCTTATCTCGTGCTGCGAAAAGGGGGAGAGATAGCCAACTATCATGCGAATCTCCTTAAAGGGATCAAGACACTACTGGCGGTAATGGGTGTTAAAAAGATAGATGAACTCGATAAAAAACATCTGACATTCAAAAACCGCTCCGGAGAGATTTTTTTCGATATAGACAACTATTTTCACCAAAAACTACATATATGAAGGAGATGAGAAAAGATGCAGCACTACTATAATGTCATTATCGTCGGAGGAGGAATTTCCGGCACCGCACTTTTGTACGAGCTTGCGGAGTATACCGACATCGAAAGCGTAGCACTCTTCGAGAAGTACCAGTCTATCGCACACCTCAATACCAACGGAAGAAACAATTCGCAGACCCTTCACTGCGGAGATATAGAGACGAATTACACATTTGAGAAGGCGAAAAAGGTCAAAAGGACCGCCGGGATGCTTTTAAACTACGCTCTCAAACACGGGTATGCTGAAAAGCATATATTCAAATTTCCCAAAATGGTAATAGGGGTAGGAGATGAAGAGATAGAGTTTATCAGGAAGCGGTACGAGACTTTCAGGAAGCTCTACCCCTACCTTGAACTCTATACGAAAGAGGATTTGGGCAGGATCGAGCCGAAGCTGACCGAGGGGCGCAGGGAGGATATAGCGGCGATGGGTGCCCTGGACGAGTACTGTGCGGTCGATTTCGGTGCGATAGCCGAGAGCTTCGTGCAGAATGCCAAAAAGATTACCAAAGGCGTCTGCGACGTCCATTTGGAAACAGAAGTCTATCAGATAGAGAAGATGGGTGACAAATTTCAGCTACTGACACCGAAAGGAAAATATTTCGCCGATTATGTGGTAGTAGATGCCGGAGCACACTCGCTGCTTCTGGCTCACAAGATGGGTTACGGAAAAGATTACGCATGTCTTCCTATCGGCGGGAGTTTCTATTATGCTCCGGCCTCCATTCTGGGCTCGAAAGTCTATACCGTCCAAAACGACAAACTTCCGTTTGCGGCTATACACGGCGACCCGGATATCCTTGCGAAAGGAAAGACCAGGTTCGGTCCTACTGCACTGGCACTTCCCAAACTCGAGCGCTACACCGAAAATACATATGTGGAGTTTTTCGAGTCGCTGCGGCCGGACAAATCTGTAATGAAAGTATTTTACGACCTTCTGGCAGATAACGATATAAGGGAGTATATCTTTAAAAACATGATGTACGAGGTGCCGGGTATTCGAAAGGGGCTCTTTTTGAAAGAGGCAAAAAAGATAATCCCGACACTGACGGAGAGGGATATAGAGTTTGCCGAGCATGTAGGCGGTCTAAGGCCGCAGATAATCGACAAAAAAGAGAAGAGGCTGCTGCTAGGTGAAGCCAAAATAGATACAAAAGAGGGTATTGTCTTTAACATGACCCCCTCTCCCGGTGCGACGAGCTGTTTGGGGAACGCTCTGAAAGATGTGGAGCTGATAGCGGAGTATCTTGGATGCGGGTTCGACAGAAAAAGGTTTCAGAGGGATCTGCTCGATGAGGAAGAGGGCATGGAGCAGCTCTATATCATGCCCGGATATGCAGCTTCGGCAAGCTGATTTGCGAAAGGAGAAGATATGGCGACATTTACGATAAAAAACGGTCTGACGGGAGCCGTCGGTGAGTTCGAAATACTCGAATCTACTATGGGTGCACCGGTAGTGAACATAGCGGGCCTTCGTTCAAAGCTCGGTGCGTACACATACGACAACGGGTTGGGAGAGACGGCCACATGCCAGTCGTCCATAACATACATCGACGGTGCGAAAGGGGAGCTTCTCTATAGAGGGTACCCGATAGAGGAGCTTGCGCAGAAGAAGAACTATATCGAAGTTTGTTACCTTATTCTGCACGGTGAACTGCCGGATAGTGGGCAGTACGATCGTTTCGAAAAGGATATCCGCACCAAGAGCTATCCGCACGAGGGTATAAAACATCTGTTCAACGCCTTTCCGGACAACGGCCACCCAATGGCAATACTCTCTTCGGCGGTTTCCGCTCTGAGTGCGTTTCACCACCAGCACCTGAATGTGAGCGAGGAGGATGAGTTTATGGAGATGGCCAGAAGAATCATCGCCAAGATGCCTACACTGACCGCATTTACATACCGCCACTCCATGGGTTACCCGCTTATATATCCAGATATGGATAGATACTTCACCGAAAACTTTCTATATATGATGAGGGCGTTTCCCACAGGGAAAACGGAGGTTAAAGATGTTGAGGTCCGGGCGCTCGACAAGATATTCATGCTCCATGCGGACCATGAGCAGAACGCCTCTACGACTACCGTGCGGGCCGTAGGCTCCACCGGAGCGCACCCTTATGCGGCCGTTGTGGCCGGAATAAACGCGCTCTGGGGCAGGGCGCACGGCGGTGCCAACGAGTCAGTAATAGCGCAGCTCGAGATGATAGGCAGCGTAGAGAATGTAGACACCTTCATAAAGCGGGCGAAAGATCCAGACGATCCGTTCCGCCTTATGGGATTTGGCCACAGGGTCTATAAAAACTTCGATCCGCGTGCGAGGGTTCTAAAAAGCCTCAGAGACGAACTGAGAGACACCATAGGCATAAGCTCCAGGCTTATAGAGATCGCCGACAGGGTCGAACAGATCGCGCTGAGTGACGAATATTTCGTCAAAAGAAACCTCTATCCGAATATAGATTTCTACTCCGGTACGATTCTGGAAGCACTTGGTATCCGCAAGAAGATGTTTACGCCGATCTTTGTAATAGGCCGTACGGTGGGTTGGATAGCGCACCTGATAGAGCAGAAGAGAGATCCGAAGCAGAAGATTTACAGACCGCGCCAGAGGTATATAGGCAAGGTCAGAAGAAGCGTTCCTTAGTCTCTGGTTGAAACTGTGTAGCCAACGCCGTTTACGTTGGTGATAATGTCGTCTCCTACAGCATTGCGGAAACGGTGGATGAGGGATCTCAGGGTGTTGTCGCTCTTTATCTCCCTCCAGACTTCAAGGCAGATCTGCTCGTTCGAGACGGTACTGTTTTTGTTTTTCGCAAGTAGTTCGATTAGTTTCAGCTTTTTCGATGTCAGGGGCACCTCCTTCCCATTTTTTATCAGACGGCGGTTGGAGGTGTCGAAAAAGAAGCCGTGCTTGAGTTCGATAAGGCCCGCCGCCTTGTCGTCTCTACTTTCACCGTTGTGTGCAAGGGCGACTTTCAGTGTGGCAAGTATCTCTTTTTGCCGATAGGGCTTCATCAAATATGCATAGGCTTTGGACATCTCGGCATACTCTATCATCTCTTTTTCCGCGTAAGCTGTAATGAAGATAATCTTGCAGGAGGGGAGAGTGCGGCTTATTTCGAGTGCGGCCTCGGTTCCGGTAATTCTGCCTTTTAGCATAATGTCCATGAGTATGGCATCCGGTTCACTCTTTTTGCACTCTCCGATCGTCTCTTCAGCGTTGTCGGCTACTCCTGAAATCTCATAACCCGCTTTTTGAAGTATCTGTTTGAGATATTCGGCTGAAAGTAGGTCGTCTTCCGCGATAAAAACTCTCTTCTTCTCGTTCACTATCAAGCTCCGGTAAGAATATTGTGCCGCCTGTTACATACGCCTATCTTTTTGCCGTGGACAGTGCTTTTGTATCGAAGATTATGCGAAAAAGTTGCTAAATCTGAACTTACCCGGACTTTTGCCCATGTTCACACTCGAAATTGAGAGCTTGGAAATACCGCTTTCAAAATCCCCGCTTTCGGGGATTTTGAGGAGTTTATTAACCGGTGTGAAGCAGATTCTGAATATGTGAAGGCTGCTGTTTACCGACTTTTTGAATTGTGAAATATTGTTTATCGTTCGGGCTCTCAGAAAATGTAGTTGAGCTCGAATCGATACTCGCTGTATGAAGGGTTTTCTTTTGCTACCGGAGTAGTCTGTGCATCGCCGTCGGTAATAGCGATACGCAGACGCGTTTCGAGGCCCGGAAACGACTTGAACTTCTCTGTCGCATCGAGATGCAAAACGGCTGTATCCGCCTGTATGCCCGGCTTGCTGTCGTCGAAATTCTGGATAGCGTAGCGGAGCATCGCACTCAGTCCCGGAACGAGACCCGCTTTGTCGAAACTGTAATCGCCGCGGATCATATAGGTTTCGGTATTTGCATACCAGTTGTACTGCCCCATAGCGCGGGTAAAGCCGCCTGTCGGAAATCCGCGCCAAGGCGCTACTATGTCGGCTTCGTCCGCGATCTGCGAGTAGCCCAGTCGCAGCTTCCACGGAGCGTCGCTTTCGAGGTCTATTCGGGCTGCGAAGAGCTGGCCGTCGAGGCTGTTCTGATCTACGTAACCCGTGGTATCTCCTTTCAGATTGGCTACGGCTCCGAGTTTGCCGTCCAAGCCGTCGAACTGTTTCATATAGCGGATTCCAGGCACTATTTTGTAATCGTCGATTCCGATAGTGTAGTGTGCTTCGATCGTCGCGGAAGAGACGACGCCGGGTATTGCCGTGTAGTTCGCTTTTAGCTTCAGATTCTTGATCGACCTCTCAGCCGCTTCGAGAATGATCAGATCGTGATTTGGATCCAGGCCGGCCGCAACGAATCTCTGGTATGTGAGCGATCTGTTTACCGCCGAGTCGTCGTTGTTCGTCCAGCTCTCGGTGTAGGCGTCCTTGTAGGTTATTACATCGTGAAAACGCGTATGGCCGCGCAGTTTCTGCCGTGAGAAAAAGGCTGCTTTTATCGTCGTTTCGGAGAGATCTTTCGAGACGAGCGAGATACCTTCGAAAGTGTTGGGGATCATCTTCGTATCGTTGCTGCTTGTCAGCAAACTTTCGAAAATCTGGCGTCCGAAACGTACTTTTGTCTTACCGAATCTGTACTGCAGGTATGCCTGTGCGAGAACCGTCATTCCCCAGTCGCCGGTCGTCTTTACATTGTAGCGGTCGGTCGTATCTTTACCAGCCTTTAAAAAAACTACGTCGTCACTATCCATATGCCATGGGTTCTGCGATGTGTAGAGACCGGCCATGCCGCTGAAACCTCTGTATTCTGCCGAATTGTAAAGCAGGCTGCCCCCGAAAGCGGCGGCCCAGTTGTCCCGTTTCGTCGGGCTCTCCTCTCTCCAGTCCCATCTAAATGTATTGATGCGCAGACGCCCCTGGAAGTCTCCCCCGGTAAGCATACCAATCAGAGAGTCGGCTTTCCGGGTAGTCTGCATTGAGAGAGGTGTTCCATCGGTTTCGGGAGCAACCTCGTTCGTCTCTGCCGCATAGAGGCCCATGCAGAGGCTCAGGGCAGTCACTGCTGCCGCGGCCGGTTTTGTAATATTCATCTTCTACCTCTTCTGCCCGCCTTCATCGTTGTCGAGGATGGCTGCATTATGATCGTGATATATATCGACCCGATTTTTCAACTCACAAGCTGTTTGCAATATTTTAGCGTTTTACGGTGCGGTATATAGTATTTGACGGGAGTTCATATCTGAAAAAGTGGTGGGCCAACCAGGACTCGAACCTGGGACCATCCGGTTATGAGCCGGATGCTCTAACCAACTGAGCTATTGGCCCTTTTGAAAGGAGGTTTTCTAAAGAAAATTAACTTTAGAGCCGGAATTATACAAAAAATTGAACCGAAAAGCAATAAAGTTTTCCAAAATTCCAAAAAGAAGCATGAAGTTTATGAAATTGCTCCCCCCATGGCTCAACAGGGGAAGGGGGACTCCGACGACCGGAGCAAGCCCGATAGTCATCAGTATGTTGACGCTCATATAGACGAAAAGCAGGAAGGCGATCCCGTATGCCGTCACCTTTATGAAGTAGTCCTCTTTCGCATGTATTCCGAGGCTTAGAATGTGGAGTATGAGCAGCGCATAGAGCAGTATAAGTGCGGCCGCACCGCTAAACCCGAAACGTTCGACGAAGTAGGCGAATATGAAGTCGCTGGATGCTATCGGCAGAAACTTCAGCTGTGTCTGTGTCGCATCCTCTTTCGGTTTGCCGCTCATACCGCCGGAGCCGATGGCGATGATCGACTGCTGTACGTGATAGCTCGGTTTTTCGGCCAGAAAGTCGTGGATCCTCTTCTTCTGGTAGTCGTGAAGGTTTCCATACAGAAAGGGTGCGGCTACCGCAAGGGTCAATGCTATGCCCGCCCATATTTTCCACTTTACACCCACCAAAAAGAGCACTCCGTAACCGATGATGAGAAGTACGAGTGCGGTGCCCAGATCGGGCTCTTTGGCTATCAGGATAAACGGCAGAAGTATGTAAAAAGAGAATTTCGTGAAATCTTTGAGGCTGTAGCCGTCCGGTTGAGGGGGCTTTTCATGAATCAGGTATCCGAGCATCAGGATGAATGCCGGCTTGAAAAGTTCCGAAGGCTGGATCGTCAGCCCTACGAAAGGGATCTCGAGCCAGCGCTGAGCTCCGAGTTTGGTGACTCCGAAAATATCCACGCTGAGCAGCAGAAGTATGGTAAGCCAGTAGAAAATCGGAATAAGCCATCTTATCGATCTCCAGGGGATCAGAAAGAATATAAAGAAGATGACAAATCCGATTGCGGTGTAGAGAAGCTGTTTGCGAAAGAGTGCCGGACTGATCTCGTTTACGAGGTAGAGAGAGGTGAGAATCAAAGGCAGGATGAGCAGAATGAGAAAAAAATCGAAATGTGTTAAAATGCGCCTGTCGAACATCAAGAAATGTTTCATGGAATCCTATCTGCCAAACTTGTTTCAGGAAATTGTATCGAACAAATGAAAAGAGAGAGTTTAACACGACATCTTGTCGCACAAAAAGAGGAGAGGCTCGACAGATTTCTGCACTCCCATATAGGCGGTTCCCGAAACCAGGTGGAGCAACTCATAAAAAAGGGGTATGTCAAAGCGGGAGGTAAAAAGATAACCAAAGCCGGATATAAAGTCACCGGCGGTGAAGAGATCGAGTATACGATACCACAGGAGCCGGAACGTAAAACGGCGGCTGTCGATTTCGACATTCCCGTAATTTACGAGGATGATGATATACTGGTCATCAACAAACCTTCCGGGCTCGTGGTACATCCGGCTCCCAGTGTGAAAGAGGCGACACTTGTAGACTGGCTGAAGGCGAAAGGGGTCTCGCTTTCGACGATAAGCGGAGAGGAGAGGCACGGCATAGTACACCGCCTGGATAAGGATACGAGCGGTGCGATGGTGGTCGCCAAAAACAACCGTGCCCACGAAGAGCTTTCGAAACAGCTTCAGATCAGAAGCATGGGGCGCTACTACCTGGCCGTAATCGACTACCCCCTAAAGAGCTCCGGCGAAGTGGAGGGGCCCATAGGCAGGAACCCGGCCAACAGGCTGAAGATGGGTATAGTCCGGGGCGGGAAACCGGCGAGGACAAGATTCGAAAAACTGATCGCTTCGCAGAAGGGTGCTTACGAGCTGATAGCGGCGAAACTCCATACAGGCAGAACCCATCAGATCAGGGTCCACCTGGCCTCGCTGGGGCGCCACATCGTCGGCGATGGTTTATACGGTTTTAAGAGCGGCAAAGGTAAAATAGAACGTATTTTACTGCACGCTTTCGTGCTCTATCTGAAACATCCAGAAACGGGTGAGCAGATGCAGTTTACCGCAGAGATTCCCGACACCATGAATAGAATGATCGAGAGCTATTTCGAGAAGGAGAGATTAGATGAAATACTGGATCCGTGCAATCTGCTTCGGCGCTTTGGTGATGTTTGCCGGCGGATGCGCAATGAAGAGCGTAACGCCTGAAGCGCCCAAAATCAAAGCCGAGCTGCCGAAAGTGGAGTCGATAAAGACATTGAGCGATATGACGAGTGTCGGTTTCGAGTGGAAGATGATTCCGTCAAACCGCATAGAGGGGTATATGCTATACAGACTCGATCCCGGAAGTGTAGACGGCAAACTCAAGCGTGTAGCGACTATCGCGGACAGGTACAGCTCCCACTATGTCGACGAGAATCTGCGGCCCGGCTCCCAGTATGTCTACCAGATGTCGACCTACAATGCCGAAGGCTTCGAGTCTCTACAGTCCAAGCCTGTACGAGTGAAGACCGCTCCCATGGTCTCTTCGGTCAGCTTCGTGCGTGCCATCGCAAACCTGCCCAAGAGGATAAAAGTGATCTGGCGCCCTCATCAGGATCTTCGCGTAAAAGGTTATATTGTAGAACGTTCCACGGTTGCGAAGCCTGGAGAATGGGAAAAGATAGCGGAGGTGAAAAACCGCCTCAGTGCCGAGTATATCGACAAAGAGATCAAGCCCGAAGAGATTTATGTATATAGAGTCAGAGTCAAGCTCTGCAACGGGCTGGTATCTAGGCCGAGTACCGAGGTGAAAGCGATAACGAAGCCCCTGCCGAAGCCCCCTCTCGGCTTGACCGCCACACAGGACCTGCCCAGAAAGATCCATCTGCAGTGGCAGCCGAGCCGAAGCCCGGATGTCTACTATTACAAAGTATACAGAAGTCCTTTTGCAAACGCCTTTTACAGCTATCGTGCAAAAACCGATGTCACTTATTATGACGACAAGGTGGACGATGACGGAAAGATATACTACTACAAAGTGACAGCTGTAGATAAAGACGGCCTCGAGAGCCCAATACCCGAGGTTCCCGTTATGGGCAGTACGCTCCCGAAACCGGCGGCGCCGACGATCACCGCGGCAAAAACCGCTTTCAACCAGGGAATAATCTTCTGGGAGCCGGGAGACGATCGTGCGGACAGGTACGATGTGATCCGCACCCACTGGGAGGGGTTGACGAAGCAGGAGCGTACTTTTACCAATATATACGGCAATAAATTTGTCGACAAATTCATGAAACCCGGAGTCAAATATACCTACAGGGTTGTAGAGATAGATAAAAACGGACTCCGTTCCGAGCCTTCCGAGGCGGTAGACCTCTATATCGAAGCGAGGCGGTAGAGAAGCGGATGCCCCATATCAAGATCGAGAGTTTCGACGAGTCTCTTCTGCCTTTCGAGGCCGAGGGGGTGATGTTCGAATGGTTCGCAAGGAATCTGGAACATGCCGAAGAGGGATTGATCGGTGTGGAGAGCGAAGGAGTCCCTTTTTTGCTCAACCTGAAACCGAAGGGCGGGGGGCTGCTTCTGAAGGGCGAGAAGATAACGAGACCCTCTCCAAGCACTCTTTTGAAAAAAGCGCTAAGAGCGTATGTCGACGAATTGAGACCCAAGGTACTGTTTGACAATCTTTCGAGTATAGAGCGTGCAAAACTACTAAAACCGCCGAGCTCGTTAAAAGATATCTCCGAGTTCGATCCCTCCTCTTTGCCCGATAAACCTATATGGGTCGAGATAGGATTCGGCAGCGGGCGCCATCTTGTGTACCAGGCTAAAGAGAACCCGGATGTCCATCTTGTCGGCCTCGAGATACACAGACCTTCGCTCGAGCAGGTAATGAGGCGGATAGAGCTCGACGAGATCGAAAATCTCTGGGTGATAGACTACGATGCACGTCTTTTCATGGAACTGCTTCCGAGCAACAGGGTTGAGAGGATATTTGTGCATTTTCCGGTTCCGTGGGACAAAAAGCCGCACCGCAGGGTCATATCGGACTCTTTTTTGCAGGAGTCTTTGCGAGTTCTGAAAAAGGGGGGTACGCTTGAGCTCCGTACAGACAGCGAAAACTATTTCAGATACGCAATGGAGGTCTTTACGCGCCCCAAAGAGGTTAAACTGACGCTTTCGAAAAACCTCGAGGCGGCGGTGCGCAGCAAATATGAGGATCGCTGGCGGCGGATGGATAAGAACATCTACCAGATAGACGTGGAGTCGCTCGAAGAGTCAAAACCGCGGCTCTTGGAGTATGACTTCTCCTTTAAAAAGGCGCTGCCCCTGAACGAACTTTTTGAAAAGAGACCCGAAAAGGCGTGGATAGAGAGGGACTATTTCGTCCACGTGGAGCGCTTATATGCCATCAACGAAAGAGATGGGCTTGTGAGGGTCTCTTTCGGTAGCTTCGACAGGCCGGAGCACAAGTTCATTCTGCTCAAACATGGCAAAGCGGCCTACTATCCGCGTCCGCCGGTCAAAACAGCAACGAACTACAGGGCACACGAGAAGCTGAGGGGGTGGATAGAATGCGCAACGTGATAGAGGCCAATGCACTAAAACTCGCCTATCCGAGACACGAGCCTGTAATCAAGAGCGCCACATTCGAAGTAAATACCGGGGAGTTTGTGTTTATAACCGGCGCAAGCGGAAGCGGCAAGTCGACCCTGTTGAAATCGATGTACGGCTCCATGCCGCTCTTCGGCGGCGAGCTTCATGTTGGCGGTATGGACATGGGTTCCATATCGGGTTCGAAACTCTACAAGCTGCGCAGGCACATAGGTATAATTTTCCAGGACTACAAACTGATAAAAGAGTGGAGCGTAGAAAAGAATGTGATGCTGCCGCTCATAATCGCCGGTTTTCCCAAGGATGTCTGCCGTGCACAGGCGCAGAAGCTTCTTACGCATGTAAAGCTCTCACACAAAAGCGACAAGTATCCTCTCGAACTCAGCGGTGGAGAGCAGCAGAGAGTCGCTATGGCCAGGGCTCTTGCGCACAACCCTTTTTTGATTCTGGCTGATGAGCCGACCGGAAACCTCGATGACTACTCCTCCCAGGTGGTATGGGATCTTATGGAGCGTGCAAATGAGGAGCTTGAGACCACCATTCTGGTCGTAACACACCACATACCCGAGATGTTCAGTGCCCAGTACCGCCATCTGATGATTGAAAACGGAGTGATCTATGAGATCCATTAGGCACCATCTTGCACTTATACTTCCGCTTTTCGCCATTCTCTTCTGCATAGAGTACCTTCTGGTTTTCGACCGCATAACAGAGAGTTACGAGAACAGGCTCAAAGAGAACTACTCACTTATTCTGGTGGCGGACAGATCGGTGAAGCTCTCCGATATCTCCCACTGCGACACCCTGATCGAAAAGACAGAGCCGATAGATGCCGAAAATGTACTCCGCAGGATCAAGGCGGGTCTGAATCACGAAAGCGTCGAAAAGATCAGGTCTATCATGCCTCTTTTCATCTCTATCAAGCTTAGAAGATATGCGGGGATCGAGAGGATCGAACGTCTGAAATCTGAGCTGATGTCAATAGCCGGGGTGCGGGATGTGCACATTTTCGAGAAGGTGCACGACAGGCTCTATGCGATGCTCCTTTTCATGAAGATCAGTTTTACGGTTTTCAGTATGCTTATAGGTGCGATATCTCTTCTGCTTCTGATGAAACAGATGACGATATGGCAGTTCGAGCATAAGGAGAGAATGCAGATCATGTCGCTTTTCGGGGCGCCTGTATGGCTGCGCAGCGGTGTTCTGTTCAGGCTGGCGATAGTCGACGCACTGCTCGCTCTTATCTTTGTCGTATCCGCACTGCTCTACCTGGTCAACGATTCGAGTGTAAGAGAGCTGTTGAGCGCAATAGGTATCGAGCCGGAAATTATTCTCAGGCTGGACGATGCCGCGGTGCTGGCCGGAGTCTCTTTCGCAATAGCCACCTTCAGTGCCACCTGGGTAGTGTTACGTTTCAAAGAGGAGCAGTAGCGGGAATGGTTTTGAAACTTCTGCTTCTGATACCGGCTTTTTTGCTGCTTCCGGCATCGGGGGCATCTATCGACACAAAGATAAAAAAATCGAAACAGAGGCTGGCCAGCACAAAAAGTGCCTACAGCAGTATGGACAAAAAGCTGGCACAGATCGCCAGGCAGATAACCTCCAACAGAAAAAAGCTGCAAGAGCTCGACAAAATAATAGCGGAGCTCGATTCGGAGATAGCCGGCGGCGCCAAACGTTATGCGGAGGGCGAACAGAGGCTGAAAGATATAAAAAATCAGCTGAAAAGGCTTGAACTTACAAAAAAGAGGCAGGAAAACGAGCTGATAGAGCTGATGGCTAACCGTTACGTACTCGGCGAGATAAAGAGGCAAAAAGGTTTGGAGTCGCCTGAAGATGTCGTGGAGAACGAGACTCTGAAGGTACTGATTGAGGCCGACAGCGAACGGCTGAAGAGGATGCAAAAAGAGTACAGAAATACGCTTTTGCAGAGTGAAAAACTTGTAAGTGAAGCAAAAAAGATAAAGGCGATGATAGACGACCTCGAGGCGAGAAAGGCGAAGGCCGCTAAGGAGAAGAGCAGAAGAAAGGAGCTTCAGGCGAGGCTCGAAAAGGAGAAGAGGGAGTACCAGGCCAGGCTCCAAAAGCTTCAGAACGAGGAGAGGGATCTTAGAAAGACTCTTGCCAGGCTAAATATTCTCAAAAAAGAGAAGGAGAGCAGAAAAAGAGCTCCAAAGCTGGATGAGCGGACCAGACAGGCGATCGCGTCGGGTGACAAACTCAACGTGCGTACTATAGGCTCATCCTATCAGCGCCATGCCGTGGGGCGCTACAGGGGAAAGAAGACTATCTCCCCGGTGGGAAGGGCGAAAGTGGTCAAAAAGTTCGGATCGTACATAGATCCTGTCTACAAAATCAGAATTTTTAACGAATCCGTCACGCTTCAGCCATACAAAAAAAATGCTAAAGTGAAAAATGTGTTGAACGGCCGCGTAGTCTTCGTCAAAGATACGAAAATGCTCGGTAAAGTCGTGATTATCGAGCACAAAAACAATCTCCACACTATCTATGCGAAAATGGATAAGATAGCCCCGACCGTAAAGGAGGGGAAGAAGATAAAAAAAGGGTATGTCATAGGCAGGGTCAGCAAGGAGCTGATGTTCGAAGTGACGCAAAAAGAGCGCCATATAAACCCCCTGCAGCTCATTACCCTGAAGCGTTGAGAGAACCCATACAACTCTCTTATGACGATACCTAATAATTTGGATCGTGTTGCGACTAGCCTTCAACATATATCTGTTTTAAAGCATCATTTGGGTAAAATCCATCAATTTTAAGGCAGGAGAGGTCATGGCGAAACAGCGGGTTCTGGTTAAGTTTTCCGGTGAGGCTCTGGCTGGAGAGAGCGGATACGGGGTGGATACCTCCATACTGAAGTTCATCGCCGAAGAGATCAAGCAGCTTGTCGACAACGGTGTCGAAGTGGGGGTCGTCATAGGCGGAGGCAACATAATCCGGGGAGTGACGGCTGCCAAAGACGGCATTATCAAACGTACCAGCGGCGACTATATGGGGATGCTTGCAACCGTGATCAATGCGGTAGCAATGCAGGAGGCGCTGGAGTATCTGGGGATGAGGGTAAGAGTCCAGAGTGCCATCAAAATGGAGCAGATATGCGAAACCTTCATTGTGCGCCGTGCGATACGCCATCTTGAAAAAGGGCGTATCGTCATCTTCGCGGCAGGAACCGGAAACCCTTTTTTCACCACCGATACGGCTGCGACCCTGCGTGCCATAGAGATAGGTGCGGATATGATCATCAAAGCTACCAAAGTCGACGGAGTCTACGACAAGGATCCCAACAGGTATCCGGAAGCAAAAAAGCTCCCGGTGCTAAGCTATGATGAAGCCCTTGCCGATGATATCAAAGTGATGGACGATACTTCGATAGCGCTTGCAAAGGAGAACAGGCTGCCTATACTGGTGTGCGACATGTTCCAAAAAGGCAATCTTATGGCTATAATCCACGGCGATTACGAAAAGTGTTCGATAGTCAAATAGAAAGAGCAAATAAAATAGATCAGAGGAGAGAAAGATGAGACTGGAAAAGAGAGCTGCAAAGGCTTTGGAGAAAGCGAACTTCAACAGATACCTCCTTTCGGCTGCCGTTTCGAAAAGAGCGAACGAACTTGCAGCCGGAGCGGAACCGCTTGTAGATATGGATCTGAAAAAACATAAGTTTTCCGATATAGCGATCACGGAGATAGCGGAAGGATATCTGAAAATCGAAGGTGTGGAAAAGAGTTAAGGCCTTTATGTGCAGCCGTCAATAGAGCCGCTGCTTCAGAAGATCCGTTCGGTCCAAACGGTTTCTCAGGCGCAGTCACTGCTTTTCGAGACGATATCCCCTACCCAAAAGATTACGGACGCACTCGCTTTCGCCAAAGAGGCGCACGAGGGGCAGCTCAGAAAGAGCGGCGAACCCTATATCGTCCATCCGATACTCGTAGCGGCGATAACGGCTTCGATAAGCTCCGACGAGACGATGGTGCTGGCCGCAATCCTGCACGATGTGGTCGAAGATACCTCTTGTGGCATAGAGGATATCGAGGATCGTTTCGGTGAAGATGTGGCGCATCTGGTCGAGGGGTTGACAAAAATCGTCGAACTTCGAGACAGCGAATTGGTCCCTTCGACATCGAACGAAAAGCTCGTAACCTCCGCACTGAGTTTTCGCAAGATGCTTATATGCTCTATCGAGGATGTGCGCGTACTTGTCATAAAGCTGTGTGACCGTCTGCACAACATGCTTACACTCGATGCCCTTTCTCCGGCCAAGCGGCACCGCATAGCGGAAGAGACGCTGGTGGTCTACGCTCCTATCGCGCACCGATTGGGAATTGCGGCACTCAAAAACAAGCTCGAAGATCTGAGCTTCTTCTATCTCTTTCCCAAAGAGTATGAAAAGATCGACGATTACGTCACGTCGCACAGCCAGGATTTTCAGATAAGACTGAACACATTCATATCCAAAGTCAAAACCCTGATGCTGCACAACGGTTTCAAATCGGACAGCTTCGAAATTTTCGGAAGGGTCAAACACTACTACTCCATATACCTTAAAATGCAGCGAAAAGGTATCTCCATAGACGAGATACTCGATCTCCTGGCGATCAGAATACTCGTAAGAGAGCCGATAGAGTGCTACCGCTCTTTGGGGATTCTGCATCTGAACTTCAAACCTCTTATAGCGCGTTTCAAAGATTATGTGGCGCTTCCCAAGGAGAACGGCTATCAGACCCTGCATACGACGGTCTTCGACGATACGTCGATCATAGAGGCGCAGGTCAGGACGTTCGAGATGCACAAGACCGCCGAGTACGGGATAGCCGCGCACTGGAAGTACAAGCAGGGCGAGTCTGCGATAAATATGGAGTGGCTCAAGAATTTGCAGTATCAGAACGAATCTATAGAGGAGTTCTTCGAGCTTGTAAAAAATGACCTCTACAGCGAGGATATAAGCGTATTCACTCCGGGCGGGGACCAGATAACCCTTCCGCGCGGTGCCACGGTGCTCGATTTCGCATATGCCGTACACTCCCAAGTCGGAGAGCGTGCCCGGGCCGCCCTGGTAAACAAACGTCCAGCTTCACTGCTGAGCGAACTAAAAAATGGAGACTTGGTAAGGATAATTACGGCTGACGAACCGATATACCACTGCACATGGATAGATGCCGTAAAGACATCGAGGGCCAAGAGCCATATGAGAACACGCTGCAACAAAAAGCGCAAAGAGATCGACAGCTTGAGTGCGATAAATATCCTATCGGCGACGCTGGGAATCGGGACGCAGGAGGTCAGGGAGTGGATTTCGGCCCAATCTTTTGCCGACCAGATTTACAGGATTCCAAGGGATCTGAGCTTTTACAAAGAAGTTCTGCACAGATATGTCGCGGATAAGCGCCGGAAGTCGATCCTTCCGTCGATACTGCAGCGTCCGCAAAAAAAGCTCAAGCTCTATAACTTCGAAAACTTTACGGTCTACTCCACTGAGAGTGTCTCAAGTGTGGAGTTCGACTACTGCTGCCACCCGAAGCGCGGAGACCCGATCGCGGCATTTAAAATCGGTAACAAGGCGGTGGTGCACCACAAGTTCTGCGAAAAAGCGAATGCTCTGATCGAGAAGGGTGTTCCTATGCTATTCGTAGAGTGGAGAGAGAGCAGGCTTCAAAGATATCGCCTGCTGGTCACTTTGAAAGATGAAAAGGGGGCGTTGGCCAAGCTTCTGGGCTATCTCGCGAAGATAGAGTGCAACATAATCTCCATCAAGCTTGGAGAAGGGACTTCGCAGAGCAACCTCTGCGAGGTGATTTTCGAAAGCAAAGATAATGACCAGGTGCATCTAAGGGAGCTTCTTGAAAGGAAGTTCAAGGTGATAGAGCTTGCAAGTATGACGGATGCGTATAAATAGTGAGGAGACGACAAACCTTATGCGGATTCCGCATAAAAGTCGCCCTTTTCCCTCTGTTTTATCCGTAAAATGTAACTTATGATTGAGGAAACGAGAAAGAAGATGATTGAAGAGGCTTTGAACGAGATAAGGCGCGGAGCCGCCGAGATTATAACCGAAGATCAGATCGAGTCGCTGGTTCGCAGCTATTATGAAAAGGGTGAGCCCTACTATGTGAAGGCCGGTTTCGATCCTACGGCACCCGATCTTCACCTGGGCCATACCGTACTACTTCAGAAGCTGGCCACTTTTCAGAAGTACGGGGCGATCGTACAGTTTCTGATCGGAGATTTCACCGGAATGATAGGTGACCCTACCGGCAAGAGCCAGACAAGAAAAAAGCTGACTCGCGAAGAGGTCAAAGAGAATGCCAAAAGCTATGAAGAGCAGGTTTTCAAGATTCTGGACCCGGAAAAGACCGTTGTAGTTTTCAACAGCGACTGGCTGGGCCGGCTCACCAGTTATGAGATGATAGAGCTTGCATCGAAAAGAACGGTAGCCCGTATGCTGGAGCGCGATGATTTCGAAAAGCGTTTTAAAAGCGGGCAGGATATCTCTCTTTACGAATTCTTCTATCCGCTCTTTCAGGGTTACGACAGTGTGGTTCTCAAAAGCGATATCGAGATAGGCGGGACAGATCAGAAGTTCAATCTTCTGATGGGCCGCCACCTGCAGCGCGCATATGGTGTCGGCAAAGAGCAGGTGGTACTGATGATGCCGATACTCGAAGGGCTCGACGGAGTGCAGAAGATGAGCAAGTCTCTGGGCAACTTCATAGGCGTTGCGGAGGAACCGAACGTCATGTTCGCGAAGCTCATGAGCATAAGCGACGATCTGATGTGGCGTTACTACGAGCTGTTGAGCTCCCGTCCGCTTGCGGAGATAGCACGGATGAAGGAGGATGTGGGCAGCGGAAAGCTGCATCCGAAAAGGGCGAAGGAGATGCTGGCCGAAGAGATAGTGGAGCGTTTTCATGACAGTGAGTCGGCGCTTTCGGCCTGCGAAGAGTTCAATAAAGTCTTTAAACAGAAAGATCTTCCCACCGAGATTCCTGAATATGAAATAGACGGACCCGTATGGATCGCCAAGGCGCTTGTCGAAGCGAAACTCGAGCCCTCCACATCCCAGGCAAGACGCGATCTGCAAGCCGGTGCCGTAAGGGTCGATCAGCAGAAGGTAAGCGATAAAGACTTGCATTTGGAAGCGGGAGAGTATATACTTCAGGTAGGAAAGAAAAAATTTGCAAGAGTGAAGGTGAAGTAGTGGAGTTGAAACCTGTAAAAATCGGAAAGTATACACTTAAATATCCGATCATCCAGGGCGGTATGGGCGTAGGTATAAGCTGGGACCGACTGGCCGGCCATGTGAGCCTTGAAGGGGGGCTTGGTGTCATAAGCAGCGTCGGGACCGGCTATTACGAAAACAGGGCATATGCCGAAAAGATGGTCGCACAGCGGCCGTTGGAGGTTGAAAACTTCTACTCCAAAAGAGCTCTTGAGAAGATTTTCGAAAATGCACGGAAAATCTGCGGCGACGCGCCGCTGGCGAGCAATGTACTCTATGCGATCAACGACTACGGACGGGTTGTGGAAGACTCATGCGAGGCGGGTGCGGATATCATAATAACAGGGGCCGGACTGCCTACCAACATGCCGGAGTTCACGGCCGACTTTCCCGATGTGGCACTCGTTCCCATCGTCTCTTCCCCGAAGGCACTGCGCCTGATCTGCCGCCGATGGGAGAAGCGATACGGCAAAATACCGGATGCGGTCATCCTCGAAGGGCCGCTAAGCGGCGGACACCAGGGTTTTACCTATGAGCAGTGCATGATGGAGGAGTATCAGCTCGAGAATCTTATCGGCCCTGTCGTCGAAGAGGCGGCCGAGTGGGGCAGTATTCCGGTCTTTGCCGCGGGAGGAATCTGGGATAAAAAAGATATAGAGAGGTGTATAGAACTTGGCGCGAGCGGCGTGCAGATGGGCACTCGTTTCATAGGGACGCACGAATGTGATGCCCACAGCAACTTCAAAGAGGTTCTTTTGAATGCGAAAAAGGAGGATATTCTTCTGCTCAAATCTCCGGTCGGCTATCCGGCAAGGGGAGTCAGAACCAATCTGATAGAGCTGGTTCAAAAAAGAGAGGGGCCGGCAATAAAATGTATCAGCAACTGCGTCGCTCCGTGCAAACGCGGTGTGGAGGCGAAAGAGGTAGGCTACTGTATCGCGGACAGACTCAGCGATGCCTATATGGGCGACAAAGAGCTCGGGCTCTTCTTTAGCGGATCGAATGGCTACAGGATAGAAGAACTCATATCGGTCAAAGAGTTGATGCACAAACTTGTCTACGGAGAGTAACCATAAGCCGTATTACGCTCTTTCTGGCTCTCTTTCTGTTTGTCGCCTCTCTTTCGGCATCGGACGGCTCGGCGCGTCTTGAAAGCGCCTCAGAAGCAATATCTTCCAACTCGAAATCGGTTGTCTGGAAGGGTTACCACGAATATCAGTCTCTCTATATGAAAGCCCTTCTCGATCGGAACAAGAGACTTCAGATAGAGGCATTGAAGGGTCTCATAAAAGCTTCCGGAGTACTCGGTCTGGATCCTACCAGATACAAAAACGCTCTCAAGGCCATCGCCCCGCGGCCAATCGCAAAAAATGAGTCCAAAAAGAGAACGAAATCTTCCGCAAAACCATCCGCTTCCATACAGAGACACCCATCTTCCGCCAAAACCTCGAAAAAACCGAAACTCCTGAAATTGGAGATCAAAAACGGAAGGCTGGCCCTGGTATTTGACAGCCGGGTCGACAAAAAATCGATAACCCACTTCATACTCGAACGTAAAGGTAGGGTTCTTTACGTATACGACTTCAAAAATGTGAGAATCCCCTTTTCGATAAAACGCTACAGAGGTGGAACTTTCAAAGAGATCAGGATCGCACAGTTCGATCCAAAGAGAGTCAGGGTCGTTATAGAGACGGCAAAAGCGTATAAACCGAAGCTTAGGGACGCATATAAAACAGTAACTATAACGCTGCCCGGATACTCCAAAAAAGAGAAGAAGAGTGAGGCGGCAAAAGTTTCACCCAAAAGCGCCTCTACAACAGCGGTACCGGCAGCTTTTAGGGCTTCGTTCGGAAAAAAGAGTTATACAGTCGTTATCGACCCGGGGCACGGCGGCAAGGATGCCGGAGCCGTAGGATACAAAAAGAGGAAAGAGAAAGATGCCGTGCTGGCTGTTGCTAAACGTCTGAAAAAGGTGCTGCAAAAAAGAGGTTTTCAAGTATATTTGACGCGCAGCAGGGATGTTTTCATTCCGTTGAAAAAGAGGACGAAATTCGCAAACAGGAAGAAGGCGGACTTTTTCATATCTATCCACGCGAACGCGGCACCCAAGAGCGGAAACCGATATAAGAGCAAAGGGCTCGAGACATTTTTCCTCTCGCCGGCCAAAAGTAAAAGGGCGAAACGCGTCGCCGCCATCGAGAACAGTGTGGATGTGAGCGACCTGAACAGATATACCAAAGAGACCTATCTAAGCCTTATAAACAATAAAAAGATGGTAGAGTCAAACAAGCTCGCTATCGATCTGCAAAAACAGATTTTATCCTCTTTAAGAAGAAAGTATCGGGGCGTTGTAGACAATGGGGTAAGGGAGGGTCCGTTTTGGGTGCTTGTGGGCGCTCAGATGCCTGCCGTTTTGATAGAGATAGGCTATATTACCCATCCCACGGAGGGGCCGAGGCTGTTTAATCCGAACTACCAGAATCTGATAGCTGAAGGTATAGCGAACGGAATAGAGAGTTATATTTATCATAGTCGATAGTCAATGGTCAATGGCCAATGGTTGTTAGGTTTTAGGTGTTAGGTTTTAGGTTTTAGGTTTTTCTGCCGTCGCCCTTGCGGGCGCGGACTCTTTTATTTGTAGTTTTTTATAGCCGCTTCGAGCAGTTTTGCGGCTTCCTCTTTTCCCTGGAACTCTTTTACTTTCACCCATTTGTTGGGTTCGAGCATCTTGTAGGTTTCGAAAAAGTTCTTTACCTTGTTGAGCAGCGCTTTCGGCAGGTCTTCGTAGCTCTCTATCGCGTCGTAGGAGGGGTCGATTTTGCTTACCGGAACGGCAAGTAGCTTCTCGTCTATCCCCGCTTCGTCCTCCATAAGAAGAACGCCTATAAGACGGCACTTTATTACCGAGCCGGCCTGCACCGGGCAGTCGTTCAGGACAAGAATATCGATAGGGTCTCCGTCGTCCGCCAGAGTATTCGGAACGAATCCGTAGTTGGCGGGGTAGAACATAGCCGAGTAGAGTATGCGGTCTACGAATATGGCGCCGCTCTCTTTGTCCAGTTCATATTTGATGTTCGATCCGTAGGGGATCTCGATCAGCGCATGGACCTTGTCCGGGCACTCACCGCTGCCGATTTTGGAAATATCCATAATTGCTCTCCTAATGTGTTGATGCGCAATTTTATCGCAATGTGTTTGAAAATCAAATCAAGCAGTAGAGTGTTTGTGTGGTAAAATTCCGCAAAACTAAACTGCAGCAGCCATACGGAGTCTACAATGCGCCATCTCTACCTGACCGATCTCGACAAAACTTTTCTTAGAAGTGATCTCGGTGTTAGCGACTACAGCAAAAAGATATGGAACCGGGCCGTGGAGGAGGGGATAAAAGTCTCGATCGCGACTGCTCGGAGCTATACAGGTGTTCGCAAGCTGCTCGAAGGTCTCAGGCTGGAAGAGCCACTTATATTGCTTGACGGTGTAATGATAGCATCGGGTGACGGAGAACCGCTTCATATAGCTTCCTTACCGAGAGATACGGCCGACGCTATAATAGAGCTCGGCCGTGAAGAGGCCGGTTTCGAGCCTCTTCTCGTAGGACTCGACGAGAACGGAACCGAGCGCTTCATATATCCGAAGAGGAGGAATCGGTACCAGCAGGAGCTTCTTGAAACCTACCATAACGACAGGAGGCTGCTCGATGCCGATCCTCTCAGGGCTATGGAGAGAAACCTCAAAATAGTCTACATGGAGAGCGAAGAGGTGACAGCTGGACTGGAAACGGCCTTCAGGGAGCTTTTCGGCGGTGAGATCGAGATCAAACGGTCAAAAGATCCCTATATGGATTGCTGGTTCATGACGGTACTGCATGCGGAGGGCGACAAAGCGCACGCCCTTTCACGGTTGGAGGAGCTCGAAGGGGTCGACAGGGCCCGTACCACCGTATTCGGAGACAGCCATAACGATCTCGGTCTCTTTGGGGCGGCCGGGTGTAAAATAGCCGTTGCCAACGCCATAGATGAGCTCAAGGAGATGGCCGACATAGTGTTGCCGTGGAGTAACGATGAAGATGGTGTAGCCAGATATCTCGAAAAAGAGGTTCTTCGATAAAGAGGGCCTCTATAGGTGATCGTAAGTCAGCTCCGAACGAATGTCGGGATACCTGCTCTCAAGCATCGTCTCGATTTTCCCGATCTTCTGTTTCGCCTCCCGCTCGCTTCGGCTCAGAAAAGAGAGGGCTATTTGCGCCTCTTTCGGATATTCGCCCGAGATATCCAGCACCGAACAGTTCATTCGCGAAAGACGCTCCTTGATGGAGTTCACGACAGAACGCCTCCCCTTTTTGGACTCTGCAAAAGGGAGGTCAATCGTCAGGGTTGCATATGTCAGGGTCATCGTGCCTGTCTCCTTCGAGCCACTCTATCTTTTTCGATTTCATGAAAGATATGAAATCTTCATGGCACTTCCGGACCGACTCATCCTCTTCGCCGGCGAGACTTATTACGGCTATGCGCCTGTTGCCGCAAAATGCCGGTAGAGACGACAGCTCGATCTCTTCAGGCACTCTTCGCATCATTTCTATAAGATCGTTTTCGCTCGTTAGAGCCGTAAAGGTTTTTCTATATATCGTTTTCGGTTTCGGTAAAATCGCGTCGAGAGCCTGAAGGATCATGGGGTGGGCCATCTGTGGAAATCCCGGCACGAAAAAAAAGCGTCCCTGAAGGCTGAAGCCGGGTACTCTGTTTACGGGGTTGTCGAGCAGGGCCGCACCGTCGGGAAGCTCCGCCATACCTATTCTGTGAGGGTAGGCTTCTTCCCCGAACTGCTCCAGAATGAGCCTTTTCGCCCCTTCGTGCGTTTTTGGAGGCCTCCCCGTAAAAACTTCGGCGGCCGCTTCTCTGGTAAGGTCATCTGGAGTGGAGCCGATGCCGCCGAAGCTGAACATGTAACTTTGGGGATCATTTTTTACAAGGGTGAATATATCTTTGATGAGGCTCTTGTCATCTGCTATGACGAAAGAGGCGTAAAGCCTCTCTCCACGCTCGAGAAGCTTTGAAGAGAGGAAGTCGAAGTGCCTGTCGGCCCTTCGGCGGTTGAGTATCTCAGATCCGATAATGACCTGATAGAAGTGCATCAGATTCTGCTTTTTATGAAAGCTTCCATCTCGCCGACGATCTCTTCGATAGAGCGCTCACCGTTGATGACGTGCAGCAGCCCTTTCTGCTTGTAGAATTTTCTTATCGTCTCTATCGGCTCCATATAGACCTTCATGCGGTTTTTGAAAACCTCTTCATTGTCGTCGGCGCCGCGTGCGCGACCCAAAACACGCTCACGGGCCACATCTTCGCTTACATCCACCTCTATTACGGCTTCGAGTTTTACATCGGGTTCGTTCGAGAGGATCTTGTCGAGAGCCTCCATCTGCTCCACGCTTCTTGGAAAACCGTCTATAAGTATGACAGGCTTGTCACTCTTTTTTATGGCGCCTACGATCGTGTCGATAACGATATCGAGAGGCACGAGGTTGCCCTTGCTGATATAGCGTTCTATCGTAGCGCCGAGCATGGAGCCGCTGGCCACTTCCGCGCGCAGAAGATCACCGGTCGAGTAGTGTGCGATCGTATCGGGGTTATTGGCTGCGATAAGCTCCGCATCGGTAGTCTTGCCGCTTCCCGGCGCTCCGATTATTAGAAAAAGTTTTTTCATGAAGTTCTCCTGAGATTGATTGGTTTTACTATGATCTTTTCGGCCTGTCCGCGGCAGAGAGCGATGTCCACTTCGTCGTTTTTGATCTCTATGGGGCCAAGAAAGGCTTTGCTCTTTATTTCGACTATATCGCCGACCCTGACACCGAGGGCGTCGAGCCGGCACTTGAAACGGTCGCAGTCGCGCTCGAACCCCTTGATCTTTACGATATCGCCCGTTTTGGCGTCACTTAGGCGCATCGGCTTTTGGCTGCTTCCTGATACGGATTCCAAGCTCTTTGAGCTGATCTTCATCTACGGAGCTCGGTGCATGCGTCAACAGGCACGTAGCGCTCTGGGTTTTTGGGAACGCTATGACGTCACGTATGCTCTCTTTTTTGCCTATCAGCATCATGAGCCTGTCGAAGCCCAGGGCGAAGCCTCCGTGCGGCGGTGCCCCGAATTTGAGCGCATCGAGCAGGAAACCGAACTTCTCGTTCGCCTCCTCTTCACCTATTCCGAGCATTTTAAAGACTTTTTGCTGAATATCCAATTTATGGATACGAATGCTGCCTCCGCCGAGCTCTATGCCGTTTAGCACGATGTCGTAGGCTACCGATTCGATCGCTTCGGCATCCTCTTCATCTATGTTTTTGGGCATCGTAAAGGGGTGGTGCAGCGCTTTTAGGTGGAGCTCACCCTCTTCGAGTTCGAACATCGGGAAATCGACAACCCAGACGAATTCGAAGCGGTTTTCATCGACAAGACCCAGCCTCTGCGCCACTTCGGCCCGAAGCCGTCCCATGTAGTCCCAGACCGTTTTGCGGTCTCCGGCACCGAAGAAGACTATGTCTCCGACCTGCAGCTGGAGCCTCGATTTCATCGTCTCTATCGACTCTTCGGAGAGGAACTTGAGTATGGGGCCTTTGAGACCCTCCTCTTTTACCTGGATGTAGGCCAGACCCTTCGCGCCGAACTGCGACACGAAGCTCTCGAGCTCCTTGATGATCTTTCTCGAAAAGGCGTTGTCACCTCCCGGAACTTTGAGCGCCTTTATCCGGTTGAGCTTTTTGTATTGCGCGATTTCGGCGAAAATGGGCGAATCGCAATCTTCGAAAAGGTCTATCACCTCCACTAGTTCGAGGCCGTAACGAAGATCGGGTCGGTCGTTTCCGTATTTCTCCATCGATTCGCGATATGTGATGCGGTTGAAAGGTGTCTCTATCTCATGACCGCAAGCCGAGAATATGGCCTTCAGAAGCTCTTCCGCCACACCCATCACATCCTCCTGGGTGCAGAAGCTCATCTCTACGTCTATCTGTGTAAATTCGGGCTGGCGGTCGGCTCGCAGATCTTCATCCCTGAAACATTTGGCTATCTGGAAGTATCTGTCGAACCCGCTTACCATAAGAAGCTGCTTGAAGAGCTGCGGCGATTGTGGAAGTGCGTAGAATTCGCCGTTGTGTACGCGGCTTGGTACCAAGTAGTCTCTTGCGCCTTCGGGTGTGGATTTTGTAAGTATCGGAGTCTCTACCTCCAGAAATCCCAGGGAGTCCAGCAGGTTCCTTGCGGCTATCGCGGCTTTGGAGCGGAGCTTGAAAGTCTCGAACATCTCTTTTTGGCGAAGGTCAAGGTAGCGGTATTTGAGGCGGATATCTTCGCCCACGTTGGGGTCGCCCAGCGTGAACGGCATCGGCTCGCTCCTGTTCTCTATGGTCAGCTCGTCGATGACAACCTCTATCTTCCCGGTTTTAAGACGCGGGTTTTCGAGACCTTCACCGCGAAGACGTACCTTCCCTTTGGCTATTAGAACATACTCGTCTCTAACTTGAGAGGCCTTCTTGTGGGCATCGGCATTGTCGGCCGGGTCACATACAAGCTGCACGAGGCCGCTTTTGTCCCTGAGGTCTATGAATATTACACCGCCATGGTCGCGGTAGCTGTTTACCC